>JAAZVL010000176.1 GCA_018623515.1 Marinobacter sp. | reverse complement strand
TTTCATGAACAGCAGCATGGTCAGGCCGTTGATCAGCACGCCGATGCCGGCAACGATGATCACGGTCATGCCCGCCACCTCCGCCGGCTCGCTGAAGCGTCGGACCGCTTCCCAGGCAATGCCACCAACTGCCGCGATCAGGAACAGGGCGTTGAACAACGCTGCCAGGATGGTGGATCTCTTCAGACCGTAGGTGTTCCGATCGGTTGCCTTGCGAGTGGCCAGCCAGCTGGCGGCCCAGGCCATGATAAGGCCCAGAACGTCGCTCAGGTTGTGGCCGGCATCGGCGAGCAGCGCCAGGGAACCGGAGAGCAGTCCGTAGATGGCCTCGATGGCAACAAAGGTGATATTGAGCCCGATGGCCAGCGCGAAGGAGCGGCTGTGGGTATCGAAATGACTCGCGTGGCTGTGCCCGTGGTCATGGTGGCTGTGCATGCTTTTCTCCCGGTCTGAAGATCTGGCGGGGAGTTAAAAGCCTGTAGTTACTACAGGGTCAAGTTTCAGCTGCGCGACTCCGAGACCAGGTGCGCCAGGTCCTCGCTAACCTGCTGCGTGGTGAGTCCGGGACGCAGCAACAAGCGGGCTTTCCCGGAACGATCGAAGACATAGACGGCACTGCTGTGGGAAACGTTGTAGTTGCCATCGGCATCCGGCTCGTCATAGCCGAAAGTGGTGCGATAGCGCTTGGTGAGGTCGCGTAGCTCCGGCTCCGCAGCGGTCAGGCCGACCACGTGATCGCCGAAGAAATTGGCGTAGCTTGCGAGACGCTCCGGGGTATCCCGTTCGGGATCGACACTGACGAACAGCGTGGTGACGTCGTCACGGTAGTCCTCGGGCAACTGGTTCACAGCCTTGCGCAGATCGGTCAGTGTGGTAGGGCAGACATCCGGGCAGGAGGTGAATCCGAAGTAGAGCAGCCGGATGTTGCCGGCGGAATCCTCCGGTGTCACCGTCTGGCCGCCGGTGCCGATGAGTTCAAACTCGAGTTCCGGCATCAGGCCGGAGATGTCCTTCGCATGCCACTGCTCCTCGTCTTCGAAGCAGCCAGTCAGCGCCAGAACGGAAAAGGCCAGGATCAGGGGCAGCAACGGTCTTGTCATGAATTCTCTCCCGCCAGTCTGGCTGGCTTCAAAATTCTGCCGTCTTCGTGCATGGCCCGGCGCAGGATGAGCAAGATGCCAATCACGCTCATCATCGCCGGCGGGATCCAGGTCAGCAGGCCTCCCAGCAGCTGGTCTGTCTCCGGCGCCATTGGCCAGGCCCGGCCACAGACCTCGTAAACGTCATACACCATGCCCCGGGAGAACACGATCCAGGCACCGAGGATCATCTGGGGCAGGGCGACCAGGGCCAGGATCAGGATACGCTTGCCGTAACCCAGGGCACTGGTCAGCACCGGCGAGCGCGGATCGAACATCAGCCACCAGAACAGCAGGCCATCGAGCAGCATGCTCCAGTTCATGGTCCAATACAGCTGGCGCGAAAGCATGGCATCGAAATGGATTGGAGGCCAAAGCCAGAAATAGATCAGGCCGACAAACAGTACGGCGGCAATTACCGGCTGCTGCAGGATCCGGTATACCCAGCCTATCGGGCGCAGCCACGAACGCAGTGTGGGCCCCATCCGTTCGTGCCAGAAACGAAAGATCGGTAACGGGTTGGAGAGGGCAATCAGGAATGGCCCCAGGTGATGCAGGATCAGATGCTGGCCCCGGTGCACAAAAAACATGTACTGGGAGTAGTAATCGAAGCGGGTCTGCATGACGCCGTAACACAGCAGCACCCCGACCACGAAAGTGACGACGCGCACAGAGCCGGGCCGCTGCTCCGGTGCCATGCGGAGCAGGGCGTAGCCATAACCTGCCAGTACCAGTGCGAAACTGAGTATGGTCAGGGGTGAAAAATCATAGGGGGCCAGGAAGCCGATATCGGGCATGGAAACCACTCTGTGTGCAATCGCAGCCAACCGGGTTTATCTTTTTTGTTATACAACAATGAGTTTTAACCCCTGCGGTCCGGATTGCAAGGGAAAAAACATTGCCTGAGCGGAGAGCCCAGATGGCGAGATTCAACGAGGCGATACCGGCCCCTTCGGTGCTGATTTTCGATTGGCACGGCACGCTTGTGGATACCCATGACGCCATGTTCAGCGCCATGGAGGAGATGCTGCCTCAGCTGGAAGAACTGGATCTGGTGGAGCGATTGCTGCCGGAGGACCAGTGCCGCACCCAGGACGATGCCCGGCTGGTGCGCTACATCCGGATCTTCCGCCGCCTGCATCCGCGGATCCTGGCGGAGCGGCGGGTTTCGCGTACGGACATATTTAACGCAATCTTTGGCGAGGACAAGGAAGCCAAACTCATTGCCCACAAGGCCTACAATACCGCCTATCGCAAATACTTTGGCCAGGTAAAGCCCTTCCAGCCGGGTGCCTATGAATACCTGTCGGCACTGAAAGCCATGGGTATCCGGCTGGCGGTGTCGACCAACCGCAACCGGGAGTTTCTGGACAAGGAACTGACGCTGGTTGACGAAGGCCGCTGGCAGCATCTCTTTGATGCCACCGTGTGCGCTGACGACGTGACCGAATACAAGCCGGACCCCCAGGTGATCCTCAAGGCTCTGGAAAAGCTGGAGCTGCCGGCGGACAGCCGGGCCTGGTATGTGGGGGACAGCTACGTGGACATGCTCACTGCCCACAAGGCCGGGGTCTCCGGCGTGTTCTATAACGGCGCCTGCTGGGAGCAGGATCGCATCGACAGCTGGTTTACCAAGCGGGATGCCCCGGCTGCGATCCTGGACAGCTTCGAGGACTTGCTCAATCTGCTGGCACTGCTGGAGCGGCAGGATCCTGATGCATTTGTTCAGGCACCGGCCGAGGTTCGGCCAAGGCCATTCCCACCGCCAGAGCGACCGGAACCCCGGATTGAACCCGACTGGCACCCGGCGGTAGTCCGGCTGATTCGCCCGGCGGTGATCCTGTTCGATTGGCACGCCACCCTGGTGGATACCCTCGATGCCATGTATCACGCGGTGGACGACATGTTGCCGGATTTCCACACGCTTGACCTTATGGACCGAATGGTGAGACCAGAGGACAGCAAAACCCTCGAGGACGCCCGGTTGGTGTCCTACGTGCGCGAGTTCGCCAAACTGCATCCCAAGGTCAAGGCGGACCGGAAAATTTCCCGGACGGATATCTTCGAGGTGCTGTTCGGGGAGGACCAGGAAGCCAAGCAGATTGCCCACAAGGCTTTCAATCACCATTACCGGACTCACTATGGCACCGTCAAAGCCTTTGAACCCAGGGTTCGGGATGTGCTCGAGGGGCTGAGAAAGCTGGACATCCAGGTCGGGGTGATCACCAACCGGGACCGGGAGTTTTTCGAGCATGAGCTGGACGCGGTGGAAGGGACTGGCTGGTCCCATCTTTTCGATGTGGATGTATGCGGGGATGACACGCCACTGCGCAAACCTCATCCGGACCAGCTGCTGCTGGCAGTCCAGAAGCTGGATTACCCGCCGGACCCGAGTGTCTGGTATGTGGGGGACAGCACCACCGACGTTATCGCCGCAAAACGGGCGGGGATGACCTCGGTGTTTTTCAATGGCGCCCAGTGGGACCAGCCCTGGCTGAACAAGATCTTTCCCGGTACCCACAAACATCCGGACAAGCCGGACGTGGTGGTCAACGATTTTTCCGAGTTCTGGGCACTGGTCCTGGCCTGCGAGGTTGGGCCGCCGTAGGAGCCGGGTTCAGTGCCGGGCCTTGAGCGCCTCTTCCACATCCAGTCCGAGCACCACGACACCGAGCGGTTTGCCGCCTTGTGCCGAAGTAATCGCCGAACTGACCATGATCTGGAAGCGAGCGGTGGAGGCATCATAGCGAATGGCAGAAATGTAGAGGCCGTTGACTGAGTCGGGATCGTTCATCACCTGCTTGAACTTGGGTTCGTCGCCCTGCCAGAAATCAGATGAAAGGCGGCTCATGGCTGCGATGGTTCCCGACTGGTTGACCACCATGGCCTCGGTCACCAGGCGCGGATACTCTGCCTTCCATTGGCGCAGTGCCTGTGAAGCAGGTAATTGAAGTATGTGCCGGGCCAGGGGGACGGGTTCGTCTGGGGCATTTGCCCGCCAGTCACGATCAATCTCCCGGATATCCTCGGAGGACAGACTGGTCGAACCGTCGGCCAGCGCCTGGCGGAGATCAACCTGCTGGGCCAGATCCTCCAGTAAGGGAACTGAAAGTCGCTCGGCCTTATGGCGCTCGGTCGAGGACAGCGTGATATGTTCCTCCATGCAACCGGGAAGGGCGCGATTGAAAGCCACCAGGAACTGAGGGTGGCGAGCATCAAACTCCCGGTTCAGATACAGATACAGCGGCGCATAGCGCACGAACTGCATGTGTATGGTTTCGAGGTGTTCGCCCATCGGGCCGGCCAGGACCTCCATCAGGCGCCGATCCATCAACGCGACGTCAATGCGTTTTCGTTGCAGCAGGGCGAGCAGCTGCTCGGGCGTGGCAACGGTGAGAAGATCCTCATAGCCGGTGGCGTCCATCCAGGCCTGCTCGTTGCTGCCATTAACCACCCCGATACGGGCGCTGGAGGGGTCCGTTTGTACCTCCGTGCTGAAAAAGTACCACTCTTCCAGGGCCACGGGGTCGCTGCGCAACGCCGCGGCGTCCAGTTCGGTGGAGGCATCAAGGGCAAAGTAGCCATCGATCATGTTCCGGCGCAGCTCATACAAGGCCCGACTCTGCGGCGCCAGGTGAATCTCTGGCGACCAGTCCGCTTCGCGCGCCGCACAGTTGACGGTCTCCACGGTTTCTCCGACTACAGATACCTGTTGATCCAGCAGTTGGGTCTGGAACTGGTAAGGAGGAGCCTCGTAGGTATAGAGTTCCAGGACTCGTGGTTCCGCCACGGTTATGGAAGGTGTCAGTATTGGCAAGAGCCATAGCAGTTGCCTGGCGATCATGATGCCCGTTTCGTCCCTGTTGTTGATAATCATGGCGGTAGCCTAGCAGGCTCTCCGGGCTTTTGCCGCACAACTTTCAGGCATAACCTTGTAGCTATAACTGCTCCAGGTTCGACAGCAGATGCCCGGCGCGCCGGAGCAGCGCTTCCCGCCTTTCCGGTTTCTGCTTGTCCCAGTTGCGGTACATCATGCCCATCCGGGGATTGCTGGCGAAATCATCCCGGTGCCGGTCGATGAAGTGCCAGTACAGGGCATTGAACGGGCAGGCATCGTCTTCCGTTGCCCTGTTGACCTTGTAATGGCAGTTGGCGCAGTGGTCCGACATGCGCTGAACATACTTGCCGCTGGCGGCGTAGGGTTTTGAGCCGAGGTAGCCGCCGTCAGCGTGCATCACCATGCCCAGCACATTGGGCAGTTCCACCCAGTCGTAGGCATCGGCATAGACGGCCAGGTACCAGTCGCAGATCTCCTCCGGTTTGATGCCGGCCAGCAGGGCAAAGTTGCCGGTGACCATCAGGCGCTGGATATGGTGGGCATAGGCGTTGCGCCGGGTGGCGTCGATGGCCTTGTGCATGCAGCGCATCTTTGTCTCCCCGGTCCAGTAGAACCAGGGCAGGGCGCGGGTGTTGCCGAGGCGGTTTTCCCGTGCGTACTGCGGCATGTTCATCCAGTAGATGCCGCGTACAAATTCCCGCCAACCGAGAATCTGCCGGACAAAGCCCTCCACCGCATTGATCGGCGCCCGCCCGCTGTACCAGGCCCGGACTGCGGCCTCACAAACGGCCAACGGGTCGAGTAGGCCGCAGTTGATGTAGGGCGACAGAATGGAGTGGAACAGCCAGTCCTCGGTATCCGAGATGGCGTCCTGGAAGTCGCCGAAACAGGGCAGGGCAAAGTCGATGAAATGTTCCAGCGCCGCTTGGGCATCCTCTGACGTAACGGCGAAATGGAAGTCGTCCGTGGTGCCGAAGTGGCCGTTGAAATGTTCTTCAACCAGCTC
>JAAZVL010000175.1 GCA_018623515.1 Marinobacter sp. | reverse complement strand
TGTGTAAGCGCTGCGAGGCGTTGAGCTAACCGATACTAATTGCTCGTGCGGCTTGACTATATAACACCCAAGACAATTGCGGATAACGCAACACAGAAATCGATTATCACTCAGGAAACACCCTGACCGTTCTATCCCGTCCCCCAGTGATCAACCGTTTTGCCTGACGACCATAGCGGGCTGGAACCACCTGATCCCATCCCGAACTCAGAAGTGAAACAGACCAGCGCCGATGGTAGTGTGGCATGGCCCATGCGAGAGTAGGTCATCGTCAGGCGCTTAATACCAAAACCCCCAGCGGCTTCGCCGTTGGGGGTTTTTTATTTTCGGTTCTGGAGAAGTGATATACTGCCTCCCAAAACCACATCAAGTTTCTGACGGGAGCCCTTGCAATGGCCGCAACTGATCATCTGGTCATTTTCGATACCACCCTCCGGGACGGCGAACAAAGCCCGGGCGCTACCATGAACAAGGCGGAGAAACTCCGCATTGCCAAGGCCCTGGAGAAGCTGCGTGTGGATGTAATTGAGGCCGGCTTCGCTATCGCCAGTCAGGGCGATTTCGACGCCGTGAAGTCGATTGCCGAGAGCATCAAGGAATCCACGGTTTGCAGTCTGGCAAGAGCACTGGACGGCGACATCGATCGTGCCGCCGAGGCTATCCGGCCCGCAGAGCGCGGCCGGATCCATACCTTCATCGCCACCTCGCCAATTCACATGAAGCACAAGCTCCAGATGGAGCCGGATGAGGTGGTCGAGCAGGCGGTCCGGGCGGTGAAGCGCGCCCGCAGTCACGTCGATGACGTGGAATTCTCCTGCGAGGATGCCGGCCGTTCGGAGCTGGATTTCCTGTGTCGGATTATCGAAGCCGCCATTGACGCGGGTGCCCGCACGATCAACATCCCGGATACCGTCGGCTATGCGATTCCGGAGCAGTTCGGTGAAACCATCCACCAGATCATGACCCGCGTACCCAACGCCGACAAGGCGATTTTCTCGGTTCATTGCCATAACGACCTGGGGCTTGCAGTCGCCAATTCCCTGGCCGCGGTTACCCGCGGCGCCCGTCAGGTCGAGTGCACCATCAACGGTCTCGGCGAGCGCGCGGGCAACGCAGCCCTGGAAGAAATTGTCATGGCGGTTCGTACCCGTCAGGACCTGTTCAATATCGACACCCGGATCGATACCCAGCACATCGTCCCCGCCTCACGGCTGGTTTCCACCATCACCGGTTTCCCGGTTCAGCCGAACAAGGCGATCGTAGGCGCGAATGCCTTTGCCCACGAGTCCGGTATCCACCAGGATGGAGTGCTAAAACACCGGGAGACCTACGAAATCATGCGGGCCCAGGATGTGGGCTGGCACACCAACAGCCTGGTGCTGGGCAAGCATTCCGGCCGCAACGCGTTCCGTACCCGGCTGCTGGAGCTGGGTATCCAATTCGAGACCGAGACCGAGCTGAATGAAGCCTTTACCCGCTTCAAGGCCCTGGCCGATCTCAAGCATGAAATCTTCGACGAGGATCTGCAGGCCATTGCCAGCGATACCCGTCAGAAGGAAGAGGAGGGGCCCTATGGGCTGGTCTGCATGCAGGTCTGTTCCGAAACCGGTGTCGTTCCCAAGGCCAGCCTGACCCTGACTGTGGATGGCAAGGAACACAAAGTCGAGGCAGAGGGCAGCGGCCCGGTGGACGCCACCTTCCAGGCGATCGAATCCCTGGTCGACTCCGGCTGCAACCTGCAGCTGTATTCGGTCAATGCCATCACCAGCGGTACGGATGCCCAGGGCGAGGTAACGGTTCGTCTGGAGCGGGGTGGTCGCATCGTCAATGGTGTCGGTGCCGATACGGATATCATCATCGCTTCGGCCAAGGCCTATATTGAGGCTCTGAACCTGATCAGTCGGGGTGGAATCCGTCAGCATCCGCAAGTGGCGGATGTATAAGCTGCGGGCACTGTGATGATCCAAACGGAAGCAGAACGTCAGTTCTACCTGGGAGTGGCCGGCGTACGGCTCTGGTACGCGCGGTCACCGCTGCCCGGTGCCGCTCCGAGCCCGGAGTTCGAATTCCCGGAGGAGGTGTCCGCGGTCTCGGAAGAGGCTCCCGTTGCGCCCGAGCGGACCCCGGACGTTAGCCCCGGAGTCGGGAAGAAACCGTCCGGAAACAGTGGCAAGCCCTCCAGGGCCGTCAATCTCAAGTCGCTGATGGAGACGTCATCCGAGCCGCCCTCCGGCGCTGCCGCAACACCGATACCTGCCAAACCTGTGGCAGAACCTGAGCAGAAAGCCGATACCGCGGCGAGTGACGCCAGCCCGGTCGTCGGTGAAGCTGAAGCAGCACCGTTCCGGCACAAGTTGAATCTTCGCTTGTGGGTCGGCCGGCGGTTTGTGTTGGTATCCGATCTGTCCGGAGAGGCGAGTCTGCGACTGCAGGAGACATTGGCGGGCAATATCCTGACAAGCATCGGTGATCAGCAGGCGCGGGAGCTCGGGCCGGTATTGTGGCCTGTGTTCAATAATCCGTTGCTTCCGGGGAATCGTTTGCCGGATCTGGTCAATGTTCTCAGGGGCGTGCTTGAAGGTCTGGATGGTCAGAAAGTGGTACTGCTGGGCGTGCCCGGTTCCGCGCAGGAAGCTGCATCGGGGCACTGGTTTGCCGGGGCCCTTGGGAGAGAGCCGGAACTGGTTTTTCCCCATACCCTGGCGGAGCTGGCAGGGAATCCGGAATTGAAGAAGGAACTCTGGCGACTGCTGAAACCGTTTGTATGATGACTTTGAGTAGCGAGCAGGCATTTTCTACGCCGGAAGGTGAACGCCTCGAGATCCGCGCCCTGTCCCGAGCAGATCTTTCCCGGGTACTGGAAATTGAGCGCCAGGGGTATTCTCATCCCTGGACCGAGGCAGTCTTTCTTGATTGTTTCAAGGACAACTACCGTTTGTGGGCCCTCATGAACGGGGAGTCCCTGGTTGGTTATGCGGTCGTTGCCTATCTGGTGGATGAGGCGCACCTGCTGAACCTGTGCGTGCATCCTGATTGCCGGGGACGCGGAGCGGGTCGCTACCTGCTCGCGCATCTCGTGGACAGGTCCCGGGACGACGGTATGGTCCAGGTGCTGCTGGAGGTTCGTGTCACCAATCGGGCGGCGGAACAGCTGTACATCAGTGCAGGGTTCGGGGAGATCGGACGTCGCCCGGGGTACTATCCTGCCCCCAATGGTCGTGAAGACGCCAGGGTCATGACCCTCGCGCTGGATAAGTGATCACCACCTGTCCTGTTCACGGGGTGGGTGCTTAAGCCTTATAATAGCTGGTTTTCATAATCCTCCGATTCCGAGCTCTTATTACACTATGTCGAATCTTTCCCAGGAAGTGGCCAAGCGCCGTACTTTCGCCATCATCTCCCACCCGGACGCCGGTAAGACCACCATCACCGAGAAGGTGTTGCTGTTCGGGCAGGCGCTCCAGAAAGCCGGCACGGTCAAGGGCAAGAAATCCGGCCAGCATGCCAAGTCTGACTGGATGGAAATGGAGAAAGAGCGGGGCATTTCCGTAACGACTTCCGTCATGCAGTTCCCCTACGGCGGCAAGCTGGTCAACCTGCTGGACACCCCGGGCCACGAGGATTTCTCGGAGGATACCTACCGTACCCTGACCGCAGTGGACTCCTGCCTGATGGTGATCGACAGCGCCAAGGGCGTCGAGGAGCGGACCATCAAGCTCATGGAAGTCACCCGGTTACGGGATACCCCGATCCTGACGTTCATGAACAAGCTCGACCGTGATACCCGGGATCCGGTGGAGCTGATGGACGAAGTGGAAGAGGTTCTCAAGATTGCCTGCGCGCCGGTGACCTGGCCGATCGGCATGGGCAAGAACTTCAAGGGAGTCTATCACCTGCTGCGCGACGAGGTGGTTCTGTACCAGTCGGGCCAGGGTCACACCATCCAGGAAAAGCGCATCATCAAGGGCCTGGATAACCCGGAGCTGGATGAAGCAATCGGCGCCTATGCGTCCGATCTCCGGGACGAGATCGAGCTGGTAAAGGGGGCTTCCCACGAATTCGATCAGGAGGCCTTCCTGGCGGGCGAACTGACGCCGGTGTTCTTTGGTACCGCGCTGGGTAACTTCGGGGTCGATCATATGTTGGACGGCCTGGTGGAGTGGGCGCCAGAGCCTCAGCCGCGGGAGACGGATCAGCGCGTGGTCCAGCCCGCCGAAGAAGGCTTCTCTGGGTTCGTTTTCAAGATCCAGGCCAACATGGATCCCCAACACCGTGACCGGATTGCCTTCCTGCGCATTGTGTCCGGCAAGTATTCCCAGGGTATGAAGGCCCGTCATGTCCGCATTGGCAAGGATGTCCGGTTTTCCGACGCGCTGACCTTCATGGCCGGTGACAGGGAGCACGCCGAAGAGGCCTTCGCCGGGGACATTATCGGTCTGCATAACCACGGAACCATCCAGCTCGGGGATACCTTCACCGCCGGTGAGGATATGAAGTTTACCGGCATCCCGAACTTCGCCCCGGAACTGTTCCGGCGGATCCGCCTCAAGGACCCGCTCAAGGCCAAGCAGTTGCAGAAAGGCCTGATCCAGTTGTCGGAAGAAGGCGCTGTCCAGGTGTTCCGGCCGCTGAAGAACAACGACCTGATTGTAGGTGCGGTCGGCGTGCTCCAGTTTGATGTGGTTGTGGCCCGACTGAAAAGCGAATACAAGGTGGATGCGGTCTACGAGCCCATCAATGTCGCCACGGCCCGGTGGGTAGGCTGCGACGACGAGCGCAAGCTGGATGAGTTCGAGCGCAAGAACAACGATTATCTTGCCCTTGATGGCAGTGATCGTCTTGCCTACATTGCGCCCACCATGGTCAACCTGAATCTGGCGCAGGAGCGCTATCCGGATATCCGGTTCCAGAAGACCCGGGAACACTGAGCCGATACCGGGCGGAGGTGAGTGTGAGAATGATCGACGCCCATTGCCACTTCGATTTCCCCCGTTTCGAGGGGCACCGGGAGCAGGAGCTTGCCCGCGCCCGCTCGTTCGGCGTTCTGGGTGTGGTTATTCCCGGCGTACGCCGAGCGGATTGGCCCCGGGTCCGTGAGGTTGCCGGGGCGCATCGGGCGCTTTGGTACTGCCTGGGTGTTCATCCCTGGTTTGTGCAGGAGCATACGGAACAGGATCTTCAGGTCCTGGAGGATCAGCTGTCGGCGCGGCCTGAACGTTGTGTTGGTCTCGGCGAATGCGGCCTGGATCGCCTGCATGGGGTGCTGGATGAGCAACAGCCCTGGTTCGAGCGGCAGGTAGCCATCGCAGCCCGCCTGGACCTTCCGCTGATTATCCACTCGGTGAAGACCCACGATGAGGTCCATGCCTCGCTTCGTCGGGCCAACTGGTCCGGGCGGGCGCTGATCCACGGTTTCTCGGGCAGTTACCAGCAGGCCGCCAAGCTGGTGGACCTGGGGTGTTTCATCGGGATCGGCGGGGTGATCACCCATGACCGTGCCCGCAAGACCCGGGATACCGTTGCGCGGCTGCCGCTGGATTGCCTGGTGCTGGAAACGGACGCGCCGGACATGGCCCCGGCGGGTGTGGAACCCGGACAGAATTCCCCGGTCTATCTGCCGCGGATACTGGAGACTCTGGCGACTCTGCGGAAGGAAGACGCGGCGGATATTGCGCCGGACTTACTGGCGAATGCGTGTTCGCTCTATGGCTGGACCGAAGGCGATCTGCGAGGATAAGGGAATAACGAAACAGAAGCAGTCGGGGTTGGCTTTCCCTGTGGGTTCGAGTATACTTCGCGCCCTGGCTTTTCAAGGCGATGTCACTATCTCAGCCCCGAATAGTGTCACTGCCAACATACAGGTATGGACCTCCTCCGGATGCCTTGCAGTTACCGGTGGTGGTTTTTAACGTTTCTTTTATAGCGTTCAAGGCGGAATCAATGAAGACTCTGAGTGCGAAACCAGAAACAGTAAAACGTGACTGGTACGTTGTAGA
>JAAZVL010000040.1 GCA_018623515.1 Marinobacter sp. | reverse complement strand
GGTCACGCTCCGGGTTTCCGGATCGTACTGGCAGCCTTGCCGGTCACCGGTCTGGTTGGTGGGCTGGATGACTTCCGCCGCCAGTTTGCCGGCCTCGTCAATCACCGCGGACATCAGATCCGGGGTGGCATCGGCGTACTTTTCCAGCTGGTGCAGCTTATCTGCTCCCAGGACATCAAACAGCAGGAAACGCAGGTCATTCGCGGGTACCTGGTATTGCATGGACGCTCTCCTCGTCGTTTACAGGTCATTATTCGACTTCAAACTGACGATTCATACGAGTGTTTGAACGCTTTGGTCTTCGCGAATCGGATAAAAAAGTGGCGCAACTTGATAAAAAAAACGTATCGACCTGTTGGGTTCGATCAATGGGTTTTTCTGAAAACCCTTTGGTAATCTTTTCAACCAGTTGGAGCGCATGATGAAGCAAGTTTTGATTGCCGGTGTGAGCGGGGCGATTGGTTCCGCGCTGGCCAGCCAGTTGCTGGCCACAGATTCCGAACGAATCGTTCTGGGTCTGTGCCGGAACCCGGATGCGGTGCGCAAACGGATTTCCGACCGTCACTTACGACTGGCACGGTGGGACGCAGAAACAAGCACCGTGGAAGAGCTGGGGAATAGCCTGGCGCAAATGCTGGGGAAGGATGACGACCTGGACACGGTCATCTATGCCGCCGGGTTGCTGCACGACGAGCGGATGTTTCCGGAGAAGCGGATCGAGGATGTCGAGGCCGGGGTGATGGCACGTTCCTTTGCCGTCAATTGCGCCGGTTTTGGCACCGTGATTCGGGCCGCCATGCCCTATTTGCGACATCGCCGGTTCAAGCGGGTTGTGGCGATTTCCGCCAAAGTCGGATCGATCGAGGGCAACCGGTTTGGCGGATGGTATGCCTATCGCTGCTCCAAGGCGGCGCTCAACATGCTGGTCAGGAATCTGTCAGTGGAGTTGCCGAGGCGATGTCGGCCGGTGAGCTGTGTTGCCGTGCATCCGGGAACGACCGAATCGGGGCTGAGCGCGCCGTTCCAGCAGTCACTGGCCAGTTTGCAGGTGCATACGCCGGAGGAAACTGCGAATAACCTGTTGGGAGTGATCGACGCACTGAATGAGGAAAGTAATGGACGGTTTTTCAGTTGGGATGGAAGCGAATTGCCCTGGTAGCGAGGCAATCGCTACTACCCCGGATGCCGGGGTAGTACGATCTAAATGTTAGCAAGCTATCGAATGAATGGGTTAAGAAGGCGCGTAAATTTGCCGGTCAGTTTCACCGGAGCGCTGAGCACCGACAGGGTGATGCAATCTTCGCAACCCACCGCGACGGGCTTGTGCTCATCCTGCTCGTTGAGCACGACAAAATCCCACTGATTAAACACACCATTCTGGTCCGCAAACGCACCCTGAAGAACAATCGTCGTTTCATTGCCCCGATGGGTGTGAGCGGGCGCCTTGCCTCCGGCGACCAGCTTCTGCAAAACCACCTGTTCGCTCTGCCCGGGGAATTTTTCGCTGATATCCAGCACGCTGACATCACCCAGCTGTCTTTTCCAGGGCAGCTCGTTCAGATCCTCGCCCAGAAGCTTTTGCAGAGGACTGATTCTCGGAGTTGCCGGTTGTACCGTTTCGGCCGCAGGCTCACTGTCAATGCGCGCCAGGATGTTGTCGAAGATGCTCTCTGACACACTCACTTTGGGCTGCTCTTCCATCATGACGGCGCCCAGGCTATCAAGTGTGTCTACACGGCTCCGGCAGTGCGGACACTTGTCCAGGTGGAGCCGGATACACAGGGCGTGGGGCTCGCTCAGGTTTCCTGCGCTGTACTCCATCAGCGTCAGGCTGTCGGGATGGTGCCGTGTCATACGTTCTGATCCTGCAAAATCACTTTCAACTTGTTCAGCGCCAGGCGAACCCGACTTTTTACCGTGCCAAGGGGGATGTCCAACTCGTCCGCAACCATCTGGTGGGACTTGTTTTCCATGTACACCTTGGCGATCACTGTGATCTGCTCCTCGGGCAGATGGCTCAGTGATTCTCGGATTCGCCGCTCGGACATAAGACGGTGCAGGGATGTGACCGGTTCATCTTCGTTGTCGCCGGGGATCTGCCAGAGGTCTTCGGTCTCGACCAGCATTTCGGCGCTGGAGCGCTGCATCTTGCGCAGCATATCAATCCTCTGGTTCCGGGCAATGGTGAAGATCCAGGTGGAAGCTGCCGCCTTGCGCCAGTCATAGAGGCAGGAGCGCCGCCAGATGGAGACAAACACTTCCTGGACCAGTTCTTCCGCGTGACTCGCCAGACCGTTAGCCATCGCGTAATACTTGATCTGCGGGCCGAAGTGCTCGAAAAGAGCGTGATAGGCCTCGCGGTCCTGGTGTTTGCCCACTTTATCCAGCAATTGACTCCAGGGGTCCTTTCGGCCCTCGGGTTTTGCCGGTTTCGGATCCAGTGTTGTCACCGGACGCTCCTTGACAGTCGCATGGCTTGAACTTGTTCTGGTCATCATTCTATGCACTCGTCGCGGGTTTGTCAGTTGCAGGTTGTACGAGGGCATGAATGTGCCGGATCAGTAAGACCACAAAAAACCGGAAAAGTTTTTCGTGCTGTCCGGGCGCACCGGCGGCCGTTATTCCTCCAGGTAGGTGTAGCCTTCCAGTCCCGCCGCCAGTTCAGCGAGCAGGGCCTTCTGCTGGCTGCCTGACAGGTCGCTGGCGGAGAACTTCCGGCGATAGGCTTCCACCAGCTGGTCCGGCTCAAAATTTACGTAGCGCAGAACCTTCGCCACCGTGTCACCGGTGATGGGTTCGCTGATGGCATAGCCGCCGTGGTCGTCGAGGCGGACGTCCACCGAGTGGGTGTCGCCAAACAGGTTGTGCATGTCACCCAGGATTTCCTGGTAGGCGCCGGTCATGAAGAAGCCCATCAAAATCGGCCCGTCACCGTTTTCTTCTGGCAGGGGCAGGGTGGTTTCGATGCCCTGGCCATCCACGTACTGGTCAATGCGACCGTCAGAATCGCAGGTGATGTCCTGGATGACCGCCCGCCGGGTCAGCGGACGGTTCAGGCCATTGATCGGCATCACCGGGAAAATCTGGTCAATACCCCAGACATCCGGCAGCGACTGGAACAGTGAGAAGTTCACGAACAGCTTGTCGGCCAGCTTCTCGTTGAGCTCGTCAATGATTTCCCGGTGGGCACGATTGGCGCTGTCGAGCCGACTCTTGAGCATTCTGCAGCAACGTGTATAGAGGGTTTCCGCCTGGGCCCGTTCGGTGAGTGACAGCAGGCCGTGGGCAAACTGGCTGTGCACTTCGGCCATGGCATGCAGCACGTCGTGGTAGATCTCCGCCAGCGAGCGGGGGGATTCTATGTCCTCAAGACTGGTCAGGTCGCGCCAGAGATCGTGCAGGGGCGCCGGTGCCTTTGCCGCCGGTTCAATGGGGGCGCGGTTGTCCGGCTGCTCCTGGTCGATAACGTTGGTGACCAGCACCGAGTGGTGGGCGGTCAGGGCTCGCCCGGACTCACTGATGAGATCGGGGTGCGGAATGCCCTGGCGCTCGCACTCGGCCTGGAGTACGTGCACGACGTTGTAGGCGTATTCGGCAACGCTGTAGTTCATGGAACAGCTGCTGCGCGAGCGGGTGCCCTCGTAATCCACGCCCAGGCCGCCGCCGATATCCACGGTGCCGATGGGCGCGCCGAGGTTGTGCAATTCGGCATAGAAGCGGGCACATTCTTTCAGGCCGGTCTGGATATCCCGGATGTTGGCAATCTGCGAGCCAAGATGGAAGTGCAGCAGTTGCAGGGACTCCAGAGCGCCGGCGGCGCGCAGGGTTTCCACCACGTCCAGTACCTGACTGGCGGAGAGGCCGAACTTCGATTTCTCGCCCCCGGTGTTTTGCCAGTTGCCCTTGCCGATGGTGGCCAGGCGTGCACGCACACCGATCAGCGGAGTGACTTCGAGTTCGCGGGCCTGCTCCAGAATCAGGGGCAGCTCGGACTGTTTTTCCACCACGATAAAAACCTGGTGCCCCAGTTTCTGGCCGATCAGGGCAAGGCGGATGTATTCGCGGTCCTTATAGCCGTTGCAGACAATCACAGAGCCTTTCTGACGGGACATGGCCAGAACGGCCATCAGTTCCGGCTTGCTGCCCGCTTCGAGGCCGATCTGGCCGGCGGAGGCCGCAGGCTCGGCCGCCAGCAGTTCTTCCACCACCCGGCGCTGCTGATTGACCTTGATCGGGTAGACGGCGGTGTATCGGCCCCGGTAGCCCTGATCGGTGGCAACACGGTTAAACGCATTGCAAAGCGTGTTGACCCGGTCATGGAGGATGTCGGTGAAACGGATGAGCACCGGTAACTGCACTCCGGACTGACCGAGGCTGCGGGTCAGTTCGGGCAGGTTGATCGCAGCCCGGGTCCGGCCCCGGTCAGGCCTTATCAGGACCTCACCCTGCGGGTTGACGCCGATGTAACCGTCGCTCCAGTGGGCGATGTTGTAGACCTTGTGGGCAGGGGTGCCGCTGGCTTCGCTCATGCTTGCTATCCTGTCAGGAAACCGGGCCGGACGGGTGCCGGGAATATGGGCGCCATTGTAGGGCCAACATCCGTTGGCTGAAAGAACCGGATGTGGAAAATACGTGCTCCCGGATAGCCATAAATGCTTTGGCTACCGGGATCCCGGCCCTACAATAGCGTCCCTTTCAACATAGCCCATGGTGCAAAGCGGGAGGCAACACATGACAGCATTGAACGAAGGATGGTTTACCGAGGTCTTTCAGGATCAGGGTACGGCCTTTTCCCTGCAGGTGAAGAAGAAGCTGCATGAGGAAGAGACACCGTTCCAGAAGCTCGAAATCTACGAGACCGAGACCTTCGGCAACCTGATGGTGCTGGATGGCTGCGTGATGCTGACCACCCGTGACAACTTCCTTTACCACGAGATGATGACCCACCCGGCCCTGTTCACCCACCGGGATCCGAAAAAGGTCGTCATTGTCGGAGGGGGGGACTGTGGCACCCTCAAAGAAGTGCTTAAGCATCCGGGCGTTGAGGAAGCCTGGCAGGTGGAAATCGATGAGCGGGTGACCCGCATGTCCGAGAAGTACTTCCCGGAACTGTGTGAGGCCAACGAAGATCCGCGCGCCAACTTCTTTTTTGGTGACGGTATCCAGTGGATGCGGGACATCGAGCCCAACAGTGTGGATCTGATCATTATCGACAGTACCGACCCGGTCGGGCCGGCGGAAGGCCTTTTCGCCCTGGATTTCTACCGGGATGCCATGCTGGCGCTCCGGGAGGGGGGCATCATTGTTCAGCAGAGCGAGTCACCGCTGCTGCACACTGACAGCATTATCAAATCGATTCACGAGGACATGCGCAAGGCCGGTTTCGAACACGTGCAGACTCTGCCATTCCCCCAGCCGGTCTATCCGACCGGATGGTGGAGCTGCACCATGGCCAGCAAGACCAACCCGCTGCGTTATTTCCGGGAGGAGGATTCCGCAAACCGCCCGTTTGTCACCCGTTACTACAATCCGGGCGTTCATCACGGTGCCCTGGCCATGCCGCAGTTCATGCTGGATGCTCTGGAGGATCCGGTGATTCCGGAGGAAGCGTGACGCAAAATTAGACACTTCCCGAGTCTGATCTAGACTTTAGGCAGTGATCGCTTTTCGATCAACAGCGTTGGATCTGACCAGAGGAAGTTGAAGAGGAAGTCGTTATGGATGTACGCAAGGGAGAGCAGGAACGGAACTGGTTCCGCAGTAAACGTTTTGAGGTGATCAATGGTCGGTGGTACTTCCAGACCCGGGAGGGAACCATGGAGGGGCCGTTTGACAGCATGCAGGAAGCGCAGATGGAGTTGCTGCTGTACCTTCGCCACGCTGACGATGCCCTGTACCAGAGTGTCTGAAAAAAGAAGGGGCCAGATGAAGTCCTTCATCTGCCCCCTCCTTCACAGCGGCCTTACTGCTTGCCGCTGACAAACTCCGGATAAGCTTCCATACCACACTCGGAAAGGTCCACACCCTCGTACTCGTCCTCCTCGCTGACCCGCAGGCCGATGACTGCCTTGAGGATACCCCAGACAATCAGGCTGGCCACGAAGACCCAGACGAAGATGGTGATGGCGCCGATGATCTGGCCGCTGAAGCTGACGTCGCTGTTGGTGACCGGCACCAGCAGCAGGCCCAGCAGACCGCATACGCCGTGCACGGAGATGGCGCCCACCGGATCGTCGATCCGCAGCTTGTCCATGGTCACGATGCTCAGTACCACCAGAACACCGCCGATGGCGCCGAAGAGCGTGGCTGTCAGAGCGCTCGGGGTAGACGGCTCGGCAGTGATGACTACCAGACCGGCCAGGGCACCGTTGAGCAGCATGGTCAGGTCAGCCTTGCCGAACATCAGGCGGGCTGTGATCAGGGCGGCAACCGCACCACCGGCAGCGGCGGTGTTGGTGTTCAGGAACACCATGGCCACGGAGTTGGCGCTGGCAATGTCGCCCAGTTTCAGCACAGAGCCACCGTTGAAGCCGAACCAGCCCATCCACAGGATGAAGGTACCAAGGGTGGCCAGCGGCAGGTTGGCACCGGGGAAGGCGCGGATTTCGCCGTTCGGGCCGTACTTGCCTTTCCGCGCACCCAGCAGGAGCACGCCGGCCAGGGCTGCAGACGCACCGGCCATGTGCACGATGCCGGAACCGGCAAAGTCACTGAAGCCCAGGTCGCCGAGGCTGTACATGCCGAACACGGAGGCTCCGCCCCAGGTCCAGGCACCTTCCATCGGGTAGATGAAGCCGGTCATGACCACTGCGAAGACCAGGAAGGCCCAGAGCTTCATGCGCTCGGCCACGGCACCGGAGACGATGGACATGGCGGTAGCGACGAACACGACCTGGAAGAAGAAGTCAGAGGCGCCGGAGTAGATGGACCCACCCTCGAAGCCGTCTTCACGGCCGGCGAAGTCGCCCAGCACGCCAGCAACGTCCACGTCGGCAATGCCGGACAGGAACACGTTGCCGCCGTACATGATGGCGTAACCGCAGACCAGGTACATGATGCAGGAAATCGCGAACAGCGCGACGTTTTTGGTCAGGATTTCAGTGGTGTTCTTGGCTCGCACCAGGCCGGATTCCAGCATGGCGAAGCCTGCGGCCATCCACATGACTAATGCGCCGCACACCAGGAAATAAAACGTATCTATAGCGTATTGCAGGTGAAAAAGATTGCTTTCCATTTGAAGCCCTCCGCACAAGGCTCTTCAGGTTATAGGTTTTTTGCGTTGGCTGACTGAGTGGTCAGGTCAGGCTCAGACCGCTTCTTCGCCGGTTTCACCGGTCCGGATGCGGATCGCCTGTTGCAGCTCGGTCACGAAGATCTTGCCGTCACCGATCTTGCCGGTGTTGGCAGCCTTGGTGATCGACTCGATAACCTGGTCCAGCAGGTTGTCGCCGATGGCGATCTCGACCTTGACCTTGGGCAGGAAATCCACCACATATTCAGCGCCACGGTAGAGCTCGGTGTGGCCTTTTTGCCGCCCGAAGCCTTTGACTTCGGTGACGGTTACGCCTTGAACGCCAATCTCGGATAGTGCCTCACGGACATCATCCAATTTGAAAGGCTTGATGATCGCTGTCACAAGTTTCATTGCTTTCTCCTTGGTAAAGCCGTCCCAACAGTGAGGGCCCGTCGGCCGATTGTTGAGTTCGGGATGCTGCCACCTCGCACACCAATTGTGCGGATTGCGTACGAGTGTTCTAGCATCGGGTATGCCAACGCAAAAAAAATATTTTAAAACAATAAGATATCTATTGCCTGTCCCAGATTGGCGCAAAAGTGCGCACCAAAACAGGGCGGCTCGTTGCCCGGCGGTCCATTTTGGAGCCATTCGCCGCGCAGCGACCGCAGCCATTATATAGCTGACAGGCAACAGTATGGCAGGCCCACGTGTGTGATACACTCCCGGAACTGCTTTTTGGTGTCCGGCCCGGGCCGGAATCCGCAAGTCTGGGAATCAGTGAGGTAAAACGTGAAAGGTCCGCAGGATATACTCTCTCAGCTACAGGGCCAGTTCGGTCAGTTCGTCCCCGATATGGCCCGTGCCGCCCGGGAAGACTTTGAAACCCAGGCCCGTGCCACGGTGATGTCGGTGCTGTCGCGCCTGGAGCTCGTGACCCGCGAGGAATTCGATGCCCAGCAGGCGGTACTGATGAAGACCCGGGAAAAGGTGGAGGCACTGGAATCCCGCGTCGCCGAGCTGGAACAGAAACTCCAGGGCAAGTAATGCCCTGTTGGTGGGCAGGATGCCCACCGGAATCAACCATGGAAGGTCATCATGCTTGCTATTGTCCACTCGCGCGCCAGCATTGGCGTGTCGGCCCCTGCGGTTACCGTGGAGGTCCATCTCTCCGGCGGTTTGCCCGCTCTTTCCATTGTCGGGTTACCGGAAACCGGTGTCCGTGAAAGCAAGGAGCGCGTGCGCAGTGCGCTGCTGAATGCCGGCTTCGAATTCCCTGCTAAACGCATCACCATCAACCTTGCCCCAGCCGATCTCCCCAAAGAGGGCGGGCGCTTTGATCTCCCTATTGCCCTGGGTATTCTGGCGGCCTCCGGGCAGATTCCGGAGCAGAGCCTGGAAGGATGCGAGTTTGTCGGCGAACTGTCTCTCGATGGCGCATTGCGACCTCTCAAGGGCATTCTTCCCGCCGTGCTGGCAGCCCGGAGCGACGGTCGGCAACTGCTGGTGCCCCAGGCGAACGCCGAAGAAGCGGCGCTGGCGAGCCGGGATGATGTGCTGGCGGCCGCCCACATCCTGACGGTAAGTGAGCATCTGTCTGGCCGGGCGCGGCTGGTTCCGATCCCCGGCGCGACCCGGGCGCAGGTTTCGGACGATCGTGAGCCGGTGGCCGATCTTTCCGAGGTGCGCGGCCAACGGGTACCCCGCCGGGCGCTGGAAGTGGCCGCAGCCGGTGGGCATAACCTTCTGTTGTTTGGTCCACCGGGGACCGGCAAGAGCATGTTGGCGAGTCGTTTGCCCGGCATCCTGCCCATGCTGACGGACGACGCTGCCATGGAGGTGGCGAGCGTGCATTCGGTGGCAGGACTGCCGGTTCGGGAGGGGCGCTGGCGGGAACCTCCGTTCCGCGCACCCCATCATACCGCCTCGGCTGTGGCCCTGGTTGGCGGTGGCAGCAGCCCCCGTCCGGGGGAGATCTCCCTGGCGCATCGGGGCGTACTCTTCCTTGATGAGTTACCGGAGTTCGAACGTCGGGTGCTGGAGGTGCTGAGAGAGCCGATGGAGACGGGCGAAATCGCCATTAGCCGGGCCGCCCGGCAGGTGCGGTTCCCGGCCCGGTTCCAGGTGGTGGGAGCGATGAACCCCTGTCCCTGTGGTTACAGCGGTCATCCTTCCATCGACTGCCAGTGCACGCCTTCCCAGGTGATGCGATACCGATCGAAGATTTCCGGTCCGTTGCTGGATCGCTTTGACCTGCACGTCGAGGTGCCGGTGCAAAGCGGTGAAGTACTGATGCAGTCGGATACGGAAGAGGAAACCAGCGCTGCAGTGCGCGCCCGGGTGGAGCTCGCCCGGGCGCGTCAGCTGGAACGGGGTCAGCTTAATGCCCTGCTGTCCGGACGTGCCCTGCAGGACGCCTGCCGCCTTGATGCCGACAGTGAACGCATGCTGGCCGGGGCCATGGAGCGGCTGGGGCTTTCCGCCCGGGCGCTGCACCGTATCCTGAGGCTGGCCCGCACGTTGGCGGACCTGGAGGCGGCGGAGAGGGTCTCTTACGCCCACCTTGTCGAAGCACTCGGGTATCGCCAGCTGGACCGGCAGCAGGGTCGACACTCCGCGGTGTCCGCCTGAGCCGTCCGACTCTGGTAAACTGTGCTCCAGATTGTTAACCAGAACCCGCAGCCTGCGGTTAAGGATTGCAGATGACCGATCAGAATGAACCGCAAGACCAGAAGGATAGCGCGGATTCGCCGGTAACCACCCGCCGTGGTGTCCGCAGCTTCGTACTCCGTCAGGGTCGTATGACGGAAGGCCAGAAGAAAGCCTTTGATCGTGGGTGGGCCAAGTACGGCCTGAGCCGCGAGGATGGCATGATCGACCCGCGCGTGGTGTTCGGTCGTGATGCCATGCTCAACCTGGAAATCGGTTTCGGGATGGGGAAGTCCCTTGCCGAGATGGCCGAGGCCGCTCCGGAACAGGACTTTATCGGGGTAGAGGTCCATCTGCCGGGCGTCGGTGCCCTGCTGAAGGAAATCGAGGACCGGGGCCTGGAAAACGTCCGCATCTACAACATCGATGCCAATGATGTCATCGACCTGTGCCTGCCGGATGCCTGTCTTGATCGCGTTATGGTGTTCTTCCCGGATCCCTGGCCGAAGAAAAAGCATCACAAGCGTCGGCTGATACAGCCGGAGTTCGTTCAGCGGCTCCGTCACAAGCTCCGGGTTGGCGGGGTGTTGCACCTGGCAACCGACTGGGAGAACTACGCCGAGCACATGATGGAAGTGATGAGCGAGTCGGAAGGGTTTGCCAATGCCCGGGAGCCGGGTGAGTTTTCACCGCGTCCGGATGACCGGCCGATTACCAAGTTCGAAAAGCGTGGAGAACGGCTCGGGCATGGCGTCTGGGACTTGCTGTTCCATCGCACCAACTGATTTCCGGCTGCCGGGTCAGCCGTGGGCGAGGGGGTGTCGCCGGGCGGCCCGGATAATCACCAGGCCGGCCACGCCGAGCGTCAGGCCGGTAAGCTTGACCAGTGCGCAGAGCGTGGCCGAGAGGCTCACCACATCGGTGGGCGGATTGAAATTGTTCAACAACAGGATGTTCTCGGTGACATCCGCCGCGCCTGCCGCGACAAACAGTGCCCGCACCCAGCGCCCGACCACCTTTTCCCGAACGCCCGGGCGGTCCCGCATCAGGTGGCGGGTCAGGTGTAGCAGGGTGAGCAGGTAAGCCGCGATAAAGAAGAAGTCCAGCCACAGGGAAATCCTGGCCCAGAGCACGCCTTCGGAGCGCCAGCTGCGAAGGATGGCGTGAGCCTGCTCCGCCGTGGCAGCGAACTGGAAACTGACAATGCCCTGGGGTGCGGAGCCGGTCTGCAGTGGCTGATTGACCAGTAGCAGACCTCCCAGCAGGATTGCCGTGGTAATCAGGCTGGTCTTCAGCGTTTTTGGCAGGGCTGCCCATCCGTGTGCCGGGTCCATCAGAGAAAACGCTCCAACAGGCTGTTCAGATATCGCTGACCGAGCTCCGTGGCCTGCAGTCGGCCGCTCACCAGCAATCCTTCCTTACGTAACTGATCAAGTTGTACCCTAACTGGCTCCAGGGGTAAACCCGTTCGTTCGGCAAACAGCGATTCGGCCACACCGGCCTTCAAACGCAGTGCGTTCATCATGAATTCCAGCGGCCGCTCTTCCGGTTCAATGGCTTCGACACCGGCGGTACGACTGCCGATACGGTTCAGGTAGGCTTCGGGCTGGCGGGTCTTCCAATAGCGCCGGATGCTGCCATCCGCCAGGCTGGTCTTGCCGTGGGCGCCGGCCCCCAGCGCCAGGTAGTCGCCGAAAGTCCAGTAATTCAGGTTGTGGCGCGAAGCTCGACCGGGCTGGCACCAGGCGGAGACTTCGTAGTCTTCGAAGCCGTTCTCCCGCAAAAGATCAGCGCCGGACCGGTAGATGTCCCAGAGCCGCTCATCGTCGGGGAGAGCCGGCGGGCGGCTGTAAAATTCCGTGTTCGGCTCGAGGGTCAGCTGGTACCAGGACAGGTGGGGCGGCTCATGGGAAAAGGCTTCTCGCAGGTCCGAGAGCGCCTGATCCGGGGTCTGGTTGGGCAGGCCATGCATCAGGTCCAGGTTGAAGTTGTCGAAGCCGGCAGATCGCGCCGCTTCCACGGCACGATGGGCCGAGGCCCGATCGTGGATGCGCCCGAGCACGCGCAGATGGTCCGGATTGAAGCTCTGGATGCCGATGGAGAGCCGGTTGATGCCGGCCTGCCGGAACGCCTCGAACCGGCCCTGCTCCAGGGTGCCGGGGTTGGCTTCGAGGGTGATTTCCGCGTCCGGTGCAAAGGCGAGGTTTTCCCGCAGGGCTTCGAACAGCCGGAAATAGAAGTCGCCGGACATCAGGGACGGCGTGCCGCCGCCTATGAAAATGGTCTCGATGGCCCGGTTTCGAACCAGCGACAGATCCTGCTCCAGATCTTCCAGCAGTGCCGCCAGGTAAGCCTTCTCGGGAATGTCACCCCTAATCGCGTGGGAATTGAAGTCGCAATAGGGGCACTTGCGCACGCACCAGGGCACGTGGATGTAAAGGCTCAGAGGCGGGCTCACCGCCACCGGGGTAGTGGCGGACATGGTCTCAGAGCTCCGCCTTAAGGTGTTCCAGCAGCTGGGCGAGGGCACGACCACGGTGGCCGATGCGGCCCTTTTCGGTCCGGCTGAGTTCGGCAGCGCTGCAATTGTGTTCCGGCGCCAGGAAGATCGGGTCATAGCCAAAGCCGCCGCTACCCCGGGGCTCGTGCAGAATCCGGCCGGGCCAGCGGCCATCGCAGATGATGGGGGTCGGATCATCGGCATGGCGCAGGTAGACCAGCACGCAATGGAACTGGGCCCCGCGTTCGTCGTCAGGTATGTCCTTCAGGGCGTCCAGCAGGGCCTCTACGTTGTCCTGGTCGGTGGCCTCCTCTCCGGCAAACCGGGCGGAGCGGACGCCAGGCAGTCCGCCCAGGGCGTCCACCGCAATACCGCTGTCGTCGGCCAGCGCCGGCAGGCCGGTTTCACGGGCGGCGTGCCTTGCTTTCAGGATGGCGTTTTCAACAAAGGTAACTGCCGGTTCCTCAGCCTCGCCCACGCCCAGTTCTCCCTGGGCAATCGGGGTGAGGCCCAGGGGCGCGAGCAGGTCGGTCAGTTCGGCGATCTTGCCCTTGTTGTTGCTGGCGATAACGAGTTTCTGTGACATGATTCAGTCGCTGAACAGAGTGTGGGCAAACCGGACCGACAGGTCCTGCTGGTGACCGGTGGGTCGGGCGGTTAGGTTGAAGGTCATCAGCTCGCCAGAGCGGTACTGGTACTCGGCGATGAAGTAAACCGCGTCACCTTCCTGGATACGACGGAACGCAAGGAACTTGACCTGCTGGATGTCGTTACTGACTTTGCCTTCCAGCTGGCCGCCAACCGGCTTCAGAGTGCCGTCTTCCTGTTCCTGCATGATGGAGATGTTGACGATGCCGATGCCCTTGCTGCGTTGCAGATTGTTGGCTCTCGCCACCTCGGGTGACAGGAAGGTGCTGGGCAGTACACTCCAGTGCAACTGATACTCACCGAAATCCTTGGAGCCGGCGGCCTGGGCCTGCAAGCTGGCAAGCGTCAGGAGGGCGGCAACAAGAAAGGTTTTGGCAGTCCGGATGTAGTTGATCATTGATCGTTCTCCCGTGTGATGCGGTAAATGGCGATCTCCCCCAACAGGTTGGGCCACAACCGGGCAGACCAGCTGTTCTGGTGCTGGCCGTCCACCACCCGCCTGCTCTTGATCCTGATGCCCTTCTGGCGGCACAGGGCCTCGAAATCCTTGAAAGTACAGAGGCGGATATTGGGGGTGTTATACCATTTATACGGCAGTGCTTCGGATTCGGGCATGCGGCCACTCAGCGCCAGCCCCCAGCGCAGTCGCCAGTGGGCAAAGTTGGGAAAAGTGACGATACCCTCCCGGCCCAGCCGCAGCATTTCATCCAGTACCTTGTCGGGCCGGCGAACGGCCTGCAGTGCCTGGGTCATCAGTACGACATCGAACATGCCGTCATCGAAGTTATCCAGGCCCTGGGTGTCCAGGTTCTGTTCGATGACGGCGACACCCTTGCTCATACAGGTGGTGATGTGGTCCGGGTTGATTTCCAGACCGAAGCCGGTGGCCTGGCGCTCCCGCTGCAGGAAGTCGAGCAGGGTGCCGTCACCACAACCCAGATCCAGGACGTGGTGACCGGGTTTGACCCATTGCTGGATGATTTCGAGGTCAGGTCTCATGCGCCTACCTCCCTTGCTACCCGGTCCATATAGGCGGTGAAGATATCCGTGTATCGTGGCGTGGGGATCAGGAAGGCATCGTGCCCCCAGGGTGCGTCAATCTCGGCGTAGCTGACTTTCTTGCGGGCGGAGATCATCGCGTTCACCATCTCTTCCGAGCGCTGGGGCGTAAAGCGCCAGTCCGTACTGAATGACAGTACCAGGAACTCGCAGTCGGCCGCGGCAATTGCTCTGGACAGATCGCCGCCATGGTCATAGGCCGGGTCGAAGTAGTCCAGCGCGCGGGTCATGAGCAAATAGGTGTTGGCATCGAAGGTTTCGGAAAACCGCTCGCCCTGATAGCGCAGGTAGCTCTCGACCTGGAATTCGGCATCATAGCCGAACTTGTAGGCTTCCTCCCGCAGCTCCCGGCCAAATTTCTCGCCCATGGAAGCATCGGACAGGTAGGTGATGTGGCCGACCATCCGGGCCAGCATCAGACCGCGACGGGGCACGGTATCGAAGTCGTAATAGCGGCCGCCGTGGAATTCGCGGTCGGAGGTGATGGCCTGGCGGGCAACCTCGTTGAAGGCGATGTTCTGGGCGGTCAGCCTTGGAGTGGAAGCGATGACCACCGAATGCCGGAGCCGATCGGGATAATCGAGGCTCCATTGCAGGGCCTGCATGCCCCCGAGAGAACCTCCGACCACGGCCGCCCAGCACTGGATGCCCAGCCGGTCGGCGAGCAGGGCCTGGCTCTTCACCCAGTCACTCACCGTGATCACGGGGAATTCCGGTCCATAGGGTTTTCCGGTGGCGGGGTTTTCAGAGTTCGGGCCGGTGCTGCCATGGCAACCGCCCAGGTTGTTCAGGCACACCACGAAGAAGCGGTTGGTGTCGATGGGCTTGCCCGGACCAATGCAGCTGTCCCACCAGCCGGGCTTGCGGTCGTCCATGCTGTGGTAGCCGGCAGCGTGGTGATGGCCGCTGAGGGCGTGGCAGATCAACACGGCATTGCTGGCGTCGGCGTTCAGTTTGCCATAGGTTTCCACCACCAGGTCGTAGCTACCCAGTGCCTGGCCACAGGCCAGCTCGATGGGGGTGTCAAAGTGGTAAGACTGTGGGGTGACTATCCCGACAGAATCCGCGGGCAGGGAATCGGGCATCGGCGCGACAGGTTCCTGGTTCGATCCGTAAGTAACTGGAACGGCGACAGCAAAGCCATCGCCAGCCAAGCAGTTTATAGCCGGGTGGTGATGGCTGCAACCGGGAGTGTCTCATGGTCGAAGGGGGCTAGACGACCCCCGAAATATTCACCACTTTCTGTTGGATCAGGGTCGGAGCCGGCTTGCGAATCTGTCGTTGCATGGTGTCAGCCAGTTCAAGCTGGCGACGCAGGTCGGCAATCGTGGCTTCCAGCTTCTCCCGCTCGGCCCGGCCATCACGGTCGCTTCGGACCATATCGCGCAGGCGGCGGATCTGGTGCTCGAGCAGCTGCTTCTGTTCCATGGAATACTGCATAATCGGGAGCAGGGCCTCGTGGGGCCAGCGCTCAACGTCCTTACGCACCCGGTTGTGCAGGGTACGGGCCTCTCCGACCATGACATTGAAGAAGCGCCGCACCAGCAGGGATTGTTCGGTCAACAGGTTTTTCGGACTGATCCGGAAGCGCCGGGCCTTCTTGCGCAGCTCCCGGATGGCGATGACATGCCGCCCGAAGCGCAGCGGGATGGGTTCCAGGTGCCGGGCCCGGGTATCCTCGTTGTAGCGACGGTAGATGGCACCCACCATCTTCTCCGCCAGGTGGCCTTCGCTCATCAGGTTGGTGAGGTCAGCCTCCAGCAATTCGAAGAAGTGGTCCATGGCCCGGTTCATGCCGGCCGTGGTCCAGCTCTTTGACATGGACGCCCGGATTTTTTCGGCATGCTCCTCGAAGCGTTGCTCACTGACCAGGCCCTTGAGGGTCTTGCCCTGGGAATCCACCAGCCGGCGGCTGGAACGCAGGGAGATAAGCTTCTTGTAGTAGAAGTCGTAATCCTTCTGCGCCCGCTCGGCGAGCCGGCTCAGGGCTGTTTTGTCCATGGTGGCGCCGGAGCAGGCCTGGAGTTCCTCTTCCAACGCTTCCAGCCGTATCTGCATGGCGGCCTGGCTGTTCTGCAGCATGCCCAGCAGATCGTTGATCAGACTCTGGGTAATCAATTGCTCCTTGTGCATCAGGATGCGCTTGATAATCAGCTGCTCCAGTTGGCCGATGTTGGCGCGTTCGAACAGGTCAGCATCCCGGCGGATACGGGCGATCAGTCCCTGCTTGGCCGAAAGTGGTATGACGTCGTGCTGACGGATGCCGAGGTGATCCGCAGTGTAGCTGCGCACCCGCTCGATGGCTTCCCGTGTATGCTTTTCGCCCTGCAGATCGTCCCAGAGCACATCGATCTTGTTCAGGGCCGCAAACCGGCCGGCCCGGTGATCGGCGTGTTCGGTGTCGATGTGCTCCTTCCAGATGGTCATGTCACTGGCGGTGACACCGGTGTCCGCGCTGAGCACAAAGATCACCGCGTGGGCCCGGGGCAGCATGCTGATGGTGAGCTCGGGCTCGGAGCCCAGTGCGTTCAGGCCCGGGGTGTCGAGAATGCGCAGGCCACGCTCGAACAGGGGATGCCGGATGCTGATCTGGGCGTTACGCCAGGCCGGCACCAGAACGTTACCGGGATTGTTGCGATCATGTTCAAGCATGTCCTCATCAAAACCCAGGTCCCGTGCCTCCTGTGGGGGCACACTCTTGACCCTGGCGACCTCGGCCAGGACTTCGCGCATGATTTCCGGATCGCGTTCGTCGAGTTCGTGCTTGACCCAGCGTTCCGGTTGTTTGCGCAGCTGCTGCAGGGACAGCTCTCCAGTTCGGGTCTCGATCGGAAGCAGGAGCAGGTAATTCTGGTTGGCGTTACGGTCAAAAAACAGCTCGGTCGGGCACATGGTGGTGCGCCCGGCCTGGGACGGCAGCATGCGTTGACCGTACTCGGAAAAAAACAGGGCGTTGATGAGCTCGGTCTTGCCCCGGGAGTACTCGCCGACAAAGGCGATCGTGAGTTCATCTTCAATGAGCAGTTCGAGACCGTTTCGAATCCGGGTGCTGATGTCGTCGGAAAACAGGTCGTTGTCCTGCAGCCAGAGGCGGTAGCGCCCGATCTGCCGGATCAGTTCCTTTTTCCAGTTATGGTAAGCCTCTACCTGCTGCGACAGAGTTCCCTGCGGGTTCATTGGAGTATCCTTCTGCGCGACTTCCCGGTATACCGGCGCCCGCGGCCCGCTGAGCGCGCGGACTACAGCGATTCATGAATAAGTAGTAATACTATCCCGTCTTTTGAATCCATGCGTACCTTCGCCTTCCGTTCCGGCGAACAGATCACAAAAATACATAATAAAAAGCCGCGAAATCAATAAGATGGCTTCGCGGCTCCGAATCATTGTTTTTCGTTTCCGGGTGTTACCGAATGTATATTTCGCAGTCAGGTTACATGCCGAGGCCGATAGAGCCGAGGCCTGCAGCCAGTTTCATGTGATCGATGACAACCGAGATCACGTTCAGGATCAGGAACACGATAATGGGAGACAGATCCAGCCCGCCCATGGACGGCATGATGTTGCGCACCGGACGCATGACCGGCTCGGTGATCTGGGCAACCAGCTGAATGGCCGGGTGGCCACTTTGTGGAGCAATCCAGCTCACCACCACTACCGCAATGACTGACCAGAAGTAGATTTTTACAATCAGGCTGAGCACGTTCAGAACAGCCCAGACCAGAAGGGTCAACGGATTGATGGCCGGGATGCCACCGTTGAGAGCCACCAGGATGAAGAAAAAAGTGATGGCCTGAATGATGACCGCCAGTACCAGGGAGGCGCCGTCAATTCCGCCCCAGCCCGGAATGAAGCGGCGAAGTGGGCGCAGCAGTGGGTTGGTCGCCTTGACCACAAACTGGGAAATCGGGTTGTAGAAATCGGCCCGGGCCAGCTGCAGCAGGAAACGCAGTAGCACAATCGTCAGGTAAAAGGTGGACGCGATCAGCAGGATGGTGATCAGGATGTCTGCCAGCATGAAGCTGTGTCTCCGTTATCGGTTACTGTTTGCCGGCCAGTTCTTCGGCCATTTCTTCCGAGCGCTTGAATGCGGCGCCGTAGGCTTTCTTGACCAGGTCCCGCAGGCCGCCTTCCTCGAAGGTATTGATTGCCTGCTCGGTGGTGCCGCCGGGGGACATGACATTGCGCTTGAGCTGGGCAGGGTCGTGCTCGCTACGGGCGGCCATTTCAGCGGCGCCGGCCATGGTCTGGATCGCCAGCTCCCGGGCGGTGGCCGGTTCAATGCCCGCTTCTGTGGCCGCCGCCTCGAGTGCTTCGAGCATCAGGAAGAAGTAGGCGGGACCACTGCCGGACAGGGCAGTCACCCCGTGCAGCAGGTTTTCGTCGTCTACCCACAACGCGGAGCCGATGCTCTCGAATACAGCCTGGACCATTTTCTTCTGGTCATCTTTTACGTGGCTATTGGCGAACAGACCGGCGGCGCCTTTGCCGACGAGAGACGGGGTGTTGGGCATGACCCGCACCATGGGCAATCCGCCGCCGAGCCACTCGTCCAGGGTATCGGCGGTGAGGCCGGCGGCAATGGAGACCATGAGGGGGCGAGTGTTCTGAACCACCGGGGCAATGTCCCGGCAGACGTCGGCCATCACCTGCGGTTTGACCGCCAGGATGACCATGTCTGCCTGCTGGGCGCAGTAGCGGTTGTCGGTGGTGACGCTGACGCCGAAGCGCTTGCGGATGGCCTGGAGATGTCCGTCATCCGGGGCGCTGACCCAGATATCACCGGCCTTGTAGCCGTTGTCCAGCATGCCGCCAATGATGGCGCTGGCCATGTTGCCGGCTCCGATAAATGAGATGGTGGGCGATGTGCTCAAGGTTCACTCCAACGGTTGATCGATTAACAGTTTGAACCGGATGATAGCAGGAACTGGGAGATTCAGCTCAGGGCTCCTTGGGCGGGCGGGCTCCGAATACCGCGGTGCCAATGCGGACCCAGGTTGCTCCCTCGGTGATGGCCAGTTCCAGATCGTCAGACATGCCCATGGACAGGCTGTCCAGGGGGCCGGCGTCCGGACATTCCTGCTTCAGGGATTTGAGGGCATTGGCCAGTCTGCGGAAGCTGGCTCTCAGTTCCGATTCCGGCTGATCCGGATCCGGGATTGCCATCAGGCCCCGGAGTCTGAGGTGGGGAAGTTCACCGACCGCGGCCACCAGCTCGGGGAGTTCCTCAAGGCTGCAGCCGGACTTGGTCTCCTCCTCATCAATATTGACCTGCAGGCAGATATTCAGGGGTGGCAGTGATGGGGCGCGTTGCTCGCTCAGACGCCGAGCGATTTTCAGGCGATCGACACTGTGCACCCAGTCAAAGGAGGCGGCAATCTGCCGGGTCTTGTTGGACTGGATCGGCCCGATAAAATGCCATTCGATGCCGTCCAGGTCGTCCAGAGCCTCGATCTTCTCCAGGGCTTCCTGGAGGTAGTTCTCTCCAAACGCGATTTGCCCCGCAGCGAAGGCTTCACGCAGGTCTTCCGGCGGTCGGGTCTTGCTGACTGCCAACAGGTGCACACTGCCGGGCTCCCGGCCCGCCTGCAATGTTGCTTTTTGTATGCGTCGGGTTACGCTCCCGATGTTGTCTGCTATGCTGCTCATAGTGTGAGTTTGCCGCTTCTGGATTAAAAGAAAAAGCCCTCCGAGGAACCCTATGGATATTACTGAACTGCTTGCCTTTTCGGCCAAACAGGGTGCGTCCGATTTGCACCTTTCCTCTGGTTTGCCCCCCATGATTCGTGTCGACGGCGATGTTCGCCGGATCAACCTGCCGCCGATGGAGCACAAAGAAGTGCACGGCCTGATCTACGACATCATGAACGACAAGCAGCGCAAGGATTACGAAGAATTTCTGGAAACCGACTTTTCCTTCGAGGTTCCCGGTGTTGCCCGTTTCCGTGTCAACGCATTTAATCAGAATCGCGGCGCCGGTGCCGTGTTCCGGACCATCCCCTCGAAAGTGCTTACCATGGAAGATCTGGGCATGGGCCAGGTTTTCAAGGATATCTCGTCCGTTCCCCGGGGGCTGGTGCTGGTGACCGGGCCCACGGGCTCCGGTAAGTCCACCACGCTGGCGGCCATGATGGACTACATCAATGACACCCGCTACGAGCACATCCTCACCATCG
>JAAZVL010000174.1 GCA_018623515.1 Marinobacter sp. | reverse complement strand
GTCCGCACTGAACCGCAGGTTACCCGCCGGGGTGATCAGTTCCAGCTGGTCGCCGGGGGCGAATTTGTTTTTGACGTCGATGGTCAGCCATCGGTCATCCGCATCAGCAACAGTGCCTACCACCTGCTGGGTGCCGAGGAAGGAGGAGCCCTGTTCGTAGGTCTGGTATTCCTGGGGCAGGTGGCGGCGGAGGAAGCCTTCGGTGTAGCCGCGGTTGGAGAGGGCTTCGAGTTCGTCCATCAGGCCCATGTTGAAGCCTTTGCCGGCGACGGCGTCGTCGATGGCCTGGCGGTAGACCTGGGTGGTGCGGGCGACGTAGTACGTGCTCTTTGTGCGGCCTTCGATTTTCAGGGAGTGGACGCCCATCTTGACCAGTTCGGCCACGTGCTGGACGGCGCGCAGGTCTTTGGAGTTCATGATGTAGGTGCCGTGTTCATCTTCGTAAGCGGGGATGAAGCCGCCGGGGCGGTTGGGCTCTTCCAGCAGGATTTCCCGGGGCTCCACTTCCTGCACCTCATTGCCCGCGGAGGTCGCGATCAGGTCGCCGGTCTGGTCGTGGCTGTGCTGGACTTCTTTGTAGTTCCAGCGGCAGGCGTTGGTGCAGGCGCCCTGGTTGGCGTCGCGGTGGTTCATGTAGCCGGACAGCAGGCAGCGGCCGGAGTAGGCCATGCACAGGGCGCCGTGGACGAAGACTTCCAGTTCCATGTCGGGAACCCGCTCGCGGATCTCGCGGATTTCGTTCAGGGCCAGTTCCCGGGACAGGATGACGCGGCTGATGCCCTGGCGGCGCCAGAATTCGACGGTGGCCCAGTTGACGGCGTTGGCCTGGACGGAAAGATGGATGGGCTGGTCCGGCCATTTCTCCCGGACCAGCATGATCAGGCCGGGATCGGACATGATCAGGGCGTCCGGGCCCAGTTCGATCACCGGTTCCAGGTCCTTGAGGTAGCTGCGCACCTTGTTGTTGTGGGGTGCAATGTTGGAGACCAGGTAGAACTGTTTTCCCAGTTCGTGGGCGCGGTTGATGCCAGCGCCCAGGGCTGCAACGTCTTTGAAACTGTTGTTTCTTACTCTCAGGGAATAGCGAGGCTGGCCCGCGTAGACCGCGTCGGCGCCGTAGGCAAAGGCGGTTTCCAGGTGTTCGGGGGTGCCCGCCGGGGCAAGCAGTTCCGGGGTGGTCATGGCAAAACTCCGGGTATTCTCGGTGCGGGGCGGGTACAGTCCCGCCATGGTGACATTGCAAGGGTGCGCAGTTTGCCGGAAAGCGCGGGATCGGGTTTTGATCTCGCTCAAAGGTCTTATTGATTGTTTTCGGCTAACATGTGTACGCTAAGCCGCTTGGCAGATAAGGCCAGATAGAACACAGGAGGAATCGTTCATGGCATCAGAGCCTCTGAGGCCGGAGGTTGCGCGGGCGTCGCTGAGTGCCCGTGTGAGTTCACTGATTACCGTTCAGCTCGCCCGTGGCAAGGTCGGGGTGGAGGTTGTGGCGTCCCAGTTGCACATGAGCCGGTACACCCTGCACAAGAAGCTGAAGCGGGAAGGGCTGACCTTTGCCAGCCTGCTGGAAGAGGTTCGCCGTAAGCAGGCGCTTACCTACATGCAGGACAAGACCAAGCCGCTGGTGGAAATCGCCGAGCAGCTTGGGTTCTCGGAGTTGAGTGCATTCAGCCGGGCGTTCAAGCGCTGGATGGGCACTTCCCCGGCTGAATACCGCTCCGTCAGACTTTCTTGAAGATCAGGGTGGCGTTGGTGCCACCGAAGCCGAAGCTGTTGCTCATCACCAGGTCCAGCTTCTGGTTGTCCATGCGTTCGCGGACAATCGGGTAGCCCTCGGCACCCTCATCCAGGTTCTGGATGTTGGCAGACGGGGCAATGAAGCCTTCCCGCAGCATGATCAGGCTGTAGATGGCTTCGTGCACACCGGCGGCGCCCAGGGCGTGGCCGCACAGGGGCTTGGTGGAGCTCAGCGGCGGGATCTTGTCGCCGAAGGTTTCCTTCAGGGCTTTCAGTTCGGTGATGTCACCGGCCGGCGTGCTGGTACCGTGGGTGTTGATGTAGCTGATCTCGCCATCCAGGTTCTTCATGGCCTGCTTCATGCAACGCACCGCGCCTTCGCCGCTCGGGGCGACCATGTCTGCGCCGTCGGAGGTGGCGCCAAAGCCGACCAGTTCTGCCAGGATGTTGGCGCCGCGGGCTTCGGCATGCTCCAGGGCTTCCAGGGCCAGCACACCGCCGCCACCGGAAATCACGAAGCCGTCGCGATCGGCATCATAGGTGCGGGAGGCCAGTTCCGGGGTGTCGTTGTACTTGGTGGACAGCGCGCCCATGGCATCGAACAGCAGGCTCAGGGTCCAGTGGATATCCTCGCCGCCGCCGGCAAACATCACATCCTGACGGCCCAGGGCGATCAGGTCGGCAGCGTGGCCGATGGCATGGGCACTGGTGGCGCAGGCGGAGGTGATGCCGTAGTTGATGCCACGGATGCCGAAGCCGGTGGCCAGGGACGCGTTGATGGCGCTGCCCATGGTGCGGGGCACCCGGTAAGGGCCGACCCGGCGGATGCCTCTTTCGCGATGGGTGTCGATGGAGTCCAGCAGTTCCACAGTGGAGGCGCCGCCCTGTCCGAAGATCAGGCCGGTGGTATCTGCCTTGATGTGCTCGTCGGTGAGCCCGGCCTGCTCGATGGCTTCGCGCATGGCCAGATAGGTGTATCCGGAAGCCGGGCACATGAAGCGCCAGAGCTTGCGGTCAATCAGCTCGGGCAGGTTCAGGTCAATCTGGCCGCAGACGTGACTGCGCAGGCCGTTGTCCTTGGCTTCCTGGCTGAAGCCGATTCCCGGCTTCGAGTCACGCAGGGACTGGGCTACTTCTTTCTGGTTGGTTCCCAGGCTGGAGACGATCCCCATGCCGGTGATTACAACGCGACGCATCCTGTTAACTCCTAAAAATCATCGGTCGAGGTGAACATGCCAACCCGGAGGTCTTTGGCCGTGTAGATTTCACGGCCATCCACTTCCATCCGGCCATCGGCAATCGCCATGGTCAGCTTGCGCCGGATCACGCGCTTGAGATCCAGGCGGTAGGTTACCTTCTTGGCGGTGGGCAGCACCTGGCCGGTAAACTTGACCTCGCCGGCGCCAAGGGCACGGCCCTTGCCTTCACCACCGCCCCAGGCCAGGAAGAAGCCTACGAGCTGCCACAGGGCGTCAAGGCCCAGGCAGCCGGGCATGACGGGGTCATCAACAAAGTGCACCTTGAAGAACCAGAGGTCCGGGTTGATATCGAGCTCGGCCACAATACTGCCCTTGCCATACAGGCCATCGTCGTCTGCGATGTGGGTGATGCGATCGAACATCAGCATCTGGTCAATGGGCAGGCGCATGTTGCCGGGGAACAGATCGCCGTGGCCACATTTGATCAGGTCTTCTTTGTCAAAATGATCCGGGTTCATAGTGCCAGTGTCTCAGTTACAAAATGATTTACTCATACTTTAGCGCCTATTCCGGCCGGTGCTATTGACCTTTAGTGGATGATTGCCGGTTGATTGTCTGAATTCGGGGCGTTGAGACCCCGCCATGGGGCAATTGACCGTCATCAAAGACCCTGCTGGGGGCCTCTGCTAGCCTGATCCGAACCTGGATCTGGAACCGTCATCACTCGGGATTCCCTGGAGGTTTCTATGCATGACGAAGAACTGTCAATTGAGGGCGATCTGTCACTGCAGGGTGATCGGGTCGAGATTCAACTGGAGCGGCAGATCGATCATCCGCCGGCACGGGTATGGGAAATGTTGACCGATTCCGTGCACCTGGCCCGCTGGCTGGCGCCGGGCGTCATCGAGCAGCGGCCGGGTGGCCGGGTACAGCTGGAGTTTGGCAACAGTGGAACGCCCATTGATTGTCACATCCGTGCCTGTGAGCCTCCGCGTTTGCTGGCTTATTCGTGGAGCGCCGGTGATGACCCGGAGCGGCCGCTGACCTGGAGACTTGATCCGCTCGAATCCGGTGAGACAACCCGGCTCCGCCTGACGCTGTCCCTACCCAATGATGAACTTGTGCCCATTGCCTGCGCCGGTTGGGATGCGCACCTGGAAATGCTGATGGCCGCGCTCGAGGGTATCAGCATTCACTTTCCCGCAGACCGGTTCCGGCAGGCCCGCGCCGTCTTCTCCGAGCTGGCAAAAGAAAAGCTGGCTGCCTGAGTGGCAGCCAGCTTTCGTACTCCCTTCCTGACTTACCCTTCCTTTCCGTCCGGCCTCGGTGACGCCAGTACTCCGGTATAGCGGATCAGGAACAGCCCGAACGCCACGAACCACAACACGGTGCTGCTGCCGATGCCGGGATGCCAGGGAATGACATCGAGGGCGGTGAGCACCCGGATCAGTGCCGCCAGGTGAATGGCAACGAAGGCCAGCACCATGCCCCGGGGCAGCACCAGCGGGCGCCCGGTGTGGCCCAGGGAAACCCGGGCGATCACGCCGAGAATCAGGCAACTGACAGCGCCAGTGCCGGCGGCATGGCTCCAGGCATTGGACGGCCAGCCGGCGAGCAGGGTGCCGGCCAGCAGCGCCAGCGCCACGGGTACCCAGAGGATGGACAGGTGCAGGATCCACAGCAGCGGCTCCTTGCGAACGAGCCAGCCTTTCCAGCCGGCCACGCGGACCAGCATCAGCGTCGCGGCGACAATGGCGAGCATTCCGCTCACCGTTTGCCAGCCGGTAACCAAGGACGCCATCAGCAGAATCATGGAGAACAGGGTGGCCATGTCCAGTGCCGGAATCATGCGAATGCCGGAGGCATCGAGACCTCGTTGGCGCAGCCAGCCCCCGGAGAAGGCCGGCGTGATGCGTCCGCCAATGATGCTGATCAGAGCCATTGCCATGATCAGCGCACCGTAGCTGTACGTCATGTCCAGGCGCAGCACGAACCCGATCTGCATCAACCAGAGCAGCCCCAGTACCACCAGGATCATCAGCTGGCGTTTCTGCCGCGCATGCCAGATGCGCCAGCCGGCGTCGAGCATGACCAGCGGCAGGAAGGCAAGATTGACGGTGTGTACCAGCCAGTCCGGCAGTCCGCCGCCGAAAGCCAGGAGCAGTCGCCCGGCCAGCCAGATACCCCAGAGTGCGACCAGCCTGGCACCGTGGGTCCGGTTGGTGCCGGTCCAGACGCATACCGCTGTCAGCAGAAAGCCGGCAATGGCTGCGCTCAGGAACCCGAACAGCATTTCGTGCTGGTGCCAGAACAGGCCGGGAAGGGCCAGTGGCAGGTTCACCACGCCGGTGAGCTGCATGACCCACACTGGAACCACCAGCAGGGCCAGTACCGTCATGGACAGGAAGAAGATGCGGAACGGATAGCTGAACAGCTGGCGGATGCTGGCGGTTTCTGTCGTTACTGAGGTGGGGATTGCCTGCATGGCGGGTCTCCAATATACATATATTTAGATTATATGTTATTGCCTTGTGCCGGAAATGACCATACCCCCAACCGGGTATCTTTGCGTACAATGCCCCTATCACATTGATTCAGAATGGAAGTCTTATGAGTGCTTATCTGATTTTGAAACACCTGCACATGACCACAGCGTACATCACGGTGGTGTTGTTTGCCCTGAGATTGCTGATGGACGCCGTCGGTCGGCCGGAATGGCGGCGCACGCCGCTGCGCTGGATTCCCCACGCCAATGACACCGTCCTGCTGGTAGCCGCCATCAGCCTGCTGTTCGTGACACCCTGGATGCCTTTCGTCCACGGCTGGCTGACGGCCAAGATCTTCCTGTTGATCGGCTATATCGTCGCTGGCCTGTTTGCCCTGAAACCCACCCTGGGGAAGCCGGTACGTGTATTTGCAGCCATTCTGGCGTTTGTCCAGATCGGCGCCATTTTCCATCTGGCGATGACCAAGCCGGTGTTCGGCTGATCAACGCTTTTCCGAAATCTGCCGGGTCAGCTCCTGTAACTGGGTCTGCACCGCCTGGAGCTGACGCGCGATTTCATCCCTTTCATCGTGGGCCTTCTGGGCCTGCTTGGCATTCTGCTCCTCGCCCATT
>JAAZVL010000173.1 GCA_018623515.1 Marinobacter sp. | reverse complement strand
TGACCACCCCGGCGTCCTCGCCGTTCCGCAGCCTGGACGCCTCTTCAGCCTGCCAATCATCACCCAGGCAACGGCCCATCCAGTCGACAGCGCTGATGTATCTTGCGGTCGCGACCTCGTCGTTGGGCGTTGTTCCGGAACAAACGTAGGCGGTGTCATTGTTGGCCCAACTCCAGACCTCACAGTGCCCCTTTACGATCTGTTCCTTTGCGGCATAAACCGTAACGGTGCTGAAGCTGTTGGCACTGCCCCGGTATGGTTCAAAGCCCGAAGGGTAGGCCGCAATAATCCCCTGCAGAGAGGCACACGGATCATCGACCCCCAGGGATATCGGATTCTGGGAAGCGCAGCCCGCCAGGGAAAGACCCGCGATGGCTGATACGATTCCCCGGTTCTTGCGTAGATTCATCGAGGCATAGTCCTTTGCAGTGGATTTGGAGTTCTTGTGCCTTAACCCCGAAAAATATAGCAAACCTCAATGGTTGTGCTTACAAACGTTGTCTAATCTTTAGCTGAATGTCCCAGGGAACAACGGGACGGATGATTGGTTCAGGGAAGAAAACTCATGTCATGTTTCTCCTATCCGCGTAGATTTTCGTTTGCCACGCTGGTACTAACTGTCGCTGCCCTGTTTGCCGGGTGTTCCGAGCCTCCAGAGCCCCAAGCGCCTGCCCCGATTGCTGTCTCCGTGGTGGTGCTCGACAGCGTGGAAGTAAAACCCTCCCGTGAGTTCGTCGCCAGAACAGCGGCCTCCGCCAAAGCCGATATCACGGCGCGCATCGAGGCGGAAATCAGGGAAGTCCTGTTTCGTGAAGGGGCTAGAGTCAGCAGGGGTGAGGTGTTGATACGGCTCGAGGACACCCGGGCAAGCGCCGATCTGCAGCAGGCTCAGGCGGAACTGGCCGCAGCCCGTGCGGAGCTGGACTCCGCCAACAGGAATCTGAAGCGGGGCGAGGAAGTGGCAGGCAAAGGGTTCCTGTCGGAGGCAGACCTGGACAAGCTCAAAGACCGGTTCAGTGCGGCGAATAGCCGGCTACAGGCAGCCGAGGCCGCGGTGCAGAAGGCCGGTACAAACCTGGACTATGCCGAGATAAAGGCACCTTTTGACGGCTGGATCGGGCGGCTGAACCGGGACGTCGGTACGATCGTCAGCCCAGCCACAGGGCCAATCACGTCGGTACTCGTCACAGATCCCATGTACGTTGAGTTCCAGATCAATGAGGCGGATTTCATTGCTTTCCGGCGCTCGGGTGCAGGATCCACGGCTGAGGTCCCAGGGGCGCTGAACCTTTACCTGACACTGCCGGACGGAGCCCGGTACAACCAGCCCGGAGCGCTTGATTCTGCTGACGTCCAGACCGATGCCAGCACCGGAACGGTGGCCATGCGCGCTGTCTTCCCCAACCCTGACGCGGTTCTGGTGCCGGGGCTTTATGTGACCCTGCGAATCGAAGGCGGCAGCGGTGAAGCCCGGGTTCTCGTGCCACAGGTAGCGGTTCAGGAAACCATTGAAGGCAAATTTGTGCTGGTCGTTGATGACCAGAATCGGGTTGTGCAGCGTTTCATCCAGACCGGGCCAAGAGAGGGAGCCCTCCTGGTGGTGGAGTCCGGGCTGGGGGCTGGTGATCGGGTGATCGTCGAAGGGTTGCAGAAAGTCAGGCCGGGTATCACGGTAGACGCCGTTGAAAAACAGATTGATCCGGAGACCGGAGCACTTGCCCAGGTCAGTGAGGCTGGCCAATGATCAGCCGGGTTTTCATCCACCGACCGAAATTCGCATTCGTCATTTCCATTCTGATCACGCTCGCCGGGCTCCTGGCGGTGCGGATTCTGCCCGTCAACATGTATCCCGATATGGCTCCGCCACAAATCCAGGTGACGGCATCGTTGCCCGGTGCCAGTCCACAGGTTGTGGAAGAGGCGGTCATCCGGCCTGTGGAGCAGCAGCTCAATGGAGTCGAGGGCATGATTTACATGGAATCCTCGGCGTCCAGTGACGGCATGGCGAAGATCACACTGACCTTCGAGAGTGGCACCGATACCGACATCGCCCAGGTAAACGTTCAGAACCGCGTCGCTCTTGCAGAACCGTTTCTGCCCGATGAAGTTCGTCGCCAGGGTGTCATTGTCCGCAAACAGGCGGGCAACATGCTGATGGGCATAAACCTGACCTCTGATCGACCCGATCTGGATGGTGTTTTCCTGAGCAATTATGCCTCCAATAACCTGGTTGAAGCCCTGGGCCGGGTGCCAGGCGTGGGTTCCGCGGAGGTGATGGGGGCCAAAGATTACAGCATGCGAATCTGGCTGGATCCGCGACGCATGGCATCCCTCGATGTGACGGTCGCCGATGTGGCAGCAGCGTTGAGGGAACAGAACCAGATTGTCGCCGCCGGCAAGCTCGGGCAGCCGCCGGTGCCCGCCGGCCAGCAGTTTGTGTATAGCATCCAGACCCGGGAACGGCTGTCCGATCCCGACGAGTTCGCCCGGACTATTCTGCGCTCCCGGCCGGACGGAGGTTTCGTGCGGCTGCAGGATGTCGGGCGTATTGAGCTGGGCTCCCGGACCTACGATTCCACGGCAAAACTCAATAATCGTGACACCGCTTTCCTGGTGATATATCAGCTGCCGGACGCAAACGCGCTGGACGTCGCGGAGCGGGTGAAACAACTCGTGGACGCTTCCGCGGCCAGCTTTCCGGAGGGCGTCAACTACAGCGTGCTCTACGACACCACGGAATTTATCAGCCGTTCCATCAGGGAGGTCGTTATTACCCTGTTTCAGGCGGTCGGCCTGGTCATTCTGGTGGTGTTCCTGTTCCTGCAAAACTGGCGGGCCACGCTGATTCCCAGTATTGCCATACCCGTTTCCCTGATAGGCACGTTCGCTGTCATGGCGATGCTTGGATATTCGATCAACACGATCACGCTTTTCGGGCTTGTGCTGGCTATCGGGATCGTTGTTGATGACGCAATCGTTGTGATCGAGAATGTCGAGCGCATTCTCGCCGAAGAGAAATTGCCGATCCGGGAAGCTGTGACCAAGGCCATGGCCGAGGTCACCGGGCCCGTTATTGCCACTACGCTGGTGCTGCTGGCGGTGTTTGTTCCGGTAGCCTTCATGCCGGGAATCACCGGCAAGCTGTATCAGCAGTTCTCCGTCACCATTTCAGTTGCAGTGATTATCTCGTCGATCAACGCGCTTACGCTGAGCCCCGCGTTGTGTGTTGCTTTGTTGGGTCGGGGAGGGGATCAATCGATCCGGTGGCTGAAGCCCTTTGAACGGTTGATCAGCGCGAGTACGAGTGGCTATTCCAGGATGGTGGTGCAGTTGCTGCGCAAGGGGGCTTTGGTGGGGGTTGCGCTGGTGGCGGTTCTGATTGCCGGTGCTGGCCTGTTCAAAGCCGTCCCGTCCGCATTTGTTCCGCCTGAGGACCAGGGGTTCCTGTTTGTGGATGTCCAGCTTCCGGACGCCGCCTCCCTGGAGCGCACAGATACCGTACTCGAGAAAGTAACCGGGATGGTATTGGAAGACCCGGCGGTGACCGATTTCATCACCGTGTCCGGATTCTCGTTATTGGGAGGGGCATCGTCCAATAGTGGCCTGGGCATTGTCATGCTCAAGGACTGGGAGGAAAGGGAAAGTGCGGGTTTGAGTCTGGGGGCGGTGATACCCCGTTTGTATTCCAGACTCTGGACGATCCCGGAGGCGCAGGTGATGGTTTTCAACCCGCCACCGATCCCGGGGTTAGGGAGTTCTTCAGGTTTTGACTACCGTTTGCAGGACAGTCAGGGCCGGGATGTGTCGGAGCTGGCCCAGGTGATGAATGGCCTGATTTTCGAGGCCAATCAGCGGGAGGAGCTGTCGCGGGTTTACAGTACCTATCGGGCCAACATACCCCAGTACCTGCTGGAAGTGGACAGGAACAAGGCGAAAGCCCTGGGGATTCAGCTTTCGGATATTTTCTCCACCCTGCAGACTCAACTTGGCTCCCTGTATGTCAACGACTTCACCCGCTTCGGCAAGAACTATCGCGTCCTGCTGCAGGCAGAAGGGGAGTTCCGGCAGCGACCTGAGGATCTCTCGTATTATTTCGTGCGCAACCGCGATGGCGATATGGTGCCGCTGACCACGCTGGCCTCCCTGAAGCCGGTGCTCGGGCCCTCAAGTATCCAGCATTTCAACCTTCAACGTTCCGTGACTATCTCCGGAGAGGCAGCAGCGGGATTCGCCAGTGGAGACGCCATTGCGGCGATGGCAGAGCTGTCAGAAAACCTGCCTCAGGGATACGAATTCAGCTGGGCTGGCCAGAGCCTTCAGGAAATACAGGCGGGCAACCTTGCAGCGGTGATATTCCTGCTGGCGTTGGTGTTCGTCTACCTGTTTCTGGTCGCCCAGTATGAAAGCTGGAGCCTGCCTTTTGCGGTGCTGGGTGCAGTGCCTCTGGCCCTCGCCGGCGCCATGGCAGGCCTATGGCTGGTTGGCCTTGCCAATAACATCTACGCCCAGGTTGGTCTGGTGCTGCTGATAGGACTTTCCACCAAGACGGCCATTTTGATCGTGGAATTTGCCATGCAGCTGCGCCAATCCGGGATACCGACGGCAGAGGCTGCCCAAAAGGCGGCCGTACTGCGTTTCAGGGCCGTCTTGATGACAGCCCTGTCCTTCGTGCTTGGTGTTTTGCCGCTGGTGTTCGCCAGTGGGGCAGGAGCGGCCAGCAGGGTGAGCCTCGGTATTACCGTTCTGAGCGGGATGATCGCCGCCACTATCCTCGGCACGCTGCTGGTGCCGGTTTTCTACAAATGGATCCAGACGATCAGGGATCGGCGGCTGGGGAATTGAGCGCCCGCTAATCCCCCGCGCCTGTTACAAAACGCTGCAATAAAATATGCCTCCTTTCTTGACGGATGTAGATGCCTTTCCTATTAGTTTTTATTACCTCACCGAATTATTAACAGAAATACATGTTAATCCCACCAGGTCCAGATGGAGCTGGAAGCCCAAGAATGAATAAAAAGGGGAATGGGGGGATGGAGAGAGCTACTGTTGTGCTGGTGGACGCCACGCAGTACGGGGCGGACCCAGAGGTTGTCAGGGTAATCGAGCGGCATTTTCCATTGGTCAGGGTCTCCGCGAAGGATGAACTCGGGGAAGTCTATGCCTCTCATAACCGGATCATCAGCTGTTTCGAGTTCGATTTTCCGGATATTTCCAGCCTTTCCTTGCTGAGCGAGGCCAAGCAGGAATTTACTTCGGTGCCTGTGGTGATGTTCACCCAGCAGCATTCGGAGGCCCTTGCAGTATGGGCGCTCCGCAGCCGGGTTTGGGATTATTTTGTCAAACCCGTGCAGGCCGATAGCGTCCTGGATTCCCTGCAAAGGCTTGAAAAGCTGGTCGGTAATCGTAGGGAGCGTTCCGAACGCACGACCATCCTCAAGTCTCAGCCCCTTCCGGATGACGCCCGCTTCAAGAAACACAGGTGCGAAGACAAGATTGTAGAATCGGCGGTTGCTTTCATTGAACAGCATCTCTCCGAAAAGCTGATGCAAGCAGACATTGCCGCACTCTGCTGCAGCAACAGCTACCAGCTCAGCCGGGCCTTCAAGCGCACCCATGGTATTACCTTCCAGGAGTACATCGTCCGGCGCCGGATCGAGAAGGCGACCGAGCTTCTCCAGAACAACAGTGCTTCGGTGATCGATGTTTGCTGGGCTGTGGGCTTCCATGATGCTTCCCATTTCACCCGGATGTTCCAGCGCTATATGGGCATGACGCCCAGTCAGTACCGCCATCAGTGCAATGCCAGCCGGGAACAGGCGGCTGCCTCACCCCAGCTCTCGCTGTACCAGTTCCTGGAAATCTGACCGGCACTTTCAGCTGATTATCTATTGAGCATCCCCGCAGAGCCTCTGCTTGGTTCCCTACTACTCCTGCCTGCTCAAAATCCCACCAGGAATTTTCTTTTGCAAGATCCTCCTATTGTTTCGCCGGAATTCTCCTAACCGACTTCTGAACAACTTCTTATGCTGAAACTACAGCGCACGGAGATGGCGCTGTGCCATCAAGGAAGTATGTCTAACGACTGCAGGAGTTATAGAG
>JAAZVL010000172.1 GCA_018623515.1 Marinobacter sp. | reverse complement strand
CCACTACGGAACTTTCCGGCTGCCCGAGATGATGGCGGGAGAGGAGGTTGTCGGCCAGTCTTCCGCAACACTGACCTATGCCTCATTGCTCCTGGCTGTTGCCGCGATTCTCAAGTGTGCCCAGATTCCGTTCCACGGTTGGCTGATACGGGTTATGGAAGCCCCGACCCCGGTTTCTGCACTGCTGCATGCCGGCGTCATCAACCTGGGTGGCTTCCTGTGGCTACGGTTGTTCCCGGTGTTTGAGGGATTCACCGCCGGCCATGCGCTGTTGCTGGTGGTAGGTGGGGGCACTGCCTTGATTGCAGTACTCACCATGATGACCCAGACGTCCGTCAAGCATGCCCTGGCCTGGTCCACCATTTCCCAGATGGGCTTCATGCTGTTTGAAATTGCGCTCGGGGCCTATGTGCTCGCGCTGCTGCACCTGCTCGCTCATTCCCTTTACAAGGCCCATTCGTTCCTCGCGTCGGGCCGGACGGTCAAGGTGTCCGCCATCTCGTTCCATTCGGCTGCAATGACGGGTGTCAACATCACCCTGGCGGTAACCGGCGCTGCATTGGCAACCCTGGTCCTCTGGCTCTGGCCTGATCTGGTGGAGGGTAAATCGGTACTCGCCGGCTTGCTGGTCCTTGCAGTTGGCAGCGTCATCCTCGGGATTCCCGGGGGCGCAAGCAACAGAACCCGGGCGCTGGTCATGGCGATGGCGCTGATGCTGGTGCCGCTCTATGGCGCGCTGCATGCCGTACTCGGAGGAGCCTTTGGAGCACACGAGGCGATGGTTCCGCCACTTGAGGCTTCCCTGGTGGCCTGGGCAATCCTGGTTGCGCTGGTAATGCTCTCTGCCCTGATCCTGCTTGCCGGCCGCGCTCGGGCAGTCCGGGTTCTCCAGGCGCGATTCAGCCAGGGATTACGACTGGAGCAGCCTTTTGAGCAAATCACCCGCAAGCTTGCCAGCGATGCGCTGAACGCGCCTCAGAAACACCGCGACCACCTGTCCGGTTATCCCGCCACTGCAGGAGAGAGATCATGACCGCAAAACTAGCTGTCTCACTGGCGGCCACTCAAGAGGAAGTAGCCGCTTCGCTCTCGGCAATCTGCGAGACCATTGCGCCGATCTGGCCTCTTGACCGCTGGATCGCCGTGAATCCCTGGTGGGGCTTGAGAGACATGCCGATTATCGGTGCGGCCCGGAAACTGCAGCACGATGCCGGCATAGGTGTTCTGATGCCCAAGGAGTTCTACCTGAACGCCCTTCAGAGCGGCAGGATCCTTGAAGAGGATCTCCGAGAGGCGATCTCCGAGCGGGAACTGGAGATCTCCGCCGACGCCGTCATTGATGCCCTGAAACGTAATCCTGGCGGTTCCAGACAGGTGTTTTCCGCACTGGAGCATTTTCCCGTGCCGGATTCCCGGCCTTCCGTGGCCGCGGATGTCAGGGAACAGGTCGGCCGCGTCTGCGCACGTTTCTTTGACCAGAGACAGTCACGCTGGCGGGCAGAAGATGTTTCCGGAAGCCTGTTCGCCTTCTGGCTGGATCAGACGCGGATTGACCCGTGGCCGGGTAAAGGTTCAGACATGGGACTGACCCGGGATGATCTCTCGGGTGTCCCATCGGACTGGCGTCAGGCAGCCAGCCGGTTTATCGGAGACCTGCCGTACAGCCAGAGTGAACTTGAAGTCCTCGGCCACAGCCTGCTGTGCAGTCTCCCCGGCTGGGCCTCCTGGTGTCGGGGTGTTGACTGGCGTGCCGGGCTGGAGGGGCGCAGCTCCCACGTTTGCGCAGAATTCCTGACCATTCTCCTGGCCTGGGAGTGGCTCGCCGTTGACCGCCTGCCGGTAGAACGAAAAGCCGCGTGGCAGCGCAGCCGCTCGAACTGGCTGGACACCGAAACCCAACCCCGGGATTCCAACCTGCGAGAGATGAGCCCCTGGCTTTTCCAGCGGGCCTTTGAACTGGCATGGGCCCGGTCCCTGGAGCAGAAGCTCATGAAAGCGGCGGCTTCTCCTGAAAAGGATAGGGTGACACCACCCGCCATTCAGGCCGCATTTTGTATTGATGTCCGCTCCGAGGTGTTTCGTCGACATCTGGAGGAGGGGAGACCGGGAATCCAGACCATTGGCTTTGCCGGGTTCTTCGGCATTCCGGTTACCCATCAGCAGCCCGGGCCCAGAGAGGATGAGCCCAGGCTCCCGGGCTTGCTGGCCCCCAGTTACCGGTTCAATGAATCCACCGGGAACCTGACCGCTGACCTGGCGCTCAACCGCCGTCTGGACCAGCGGGAGATGACACGGGAATCGGTACGCAAGGGCAAGTATTCCAGCCTTTCCACCTTCACCCTGGTGGAGACGACAGGCCTTGCCTGGGCGTGGAAGCTTATCCGTGACAGCCTTAACCGGAACTCCAGCCCGGCAACCGCTGATGAGGGGCTCGGCGAAGGGCGCCTGTGTCACGTGCATGGCGGAGATCCGGTACGCGACGAGGAACGGGTGGCGATCGCCGAGAACCTGCTGCGGGGGATGTCCCTGACCAACAACTTTGGCAGCCTGCTGTTACTGGTCGGGCACGGCACCCACACCGATAACAACCCCAACGAGGCGGGACTTGCCTGCGGGGCCTGCGGTGGCAAGAACGGCGGTATCAACGCGAGGATCGCCGCCGAGATACTCAACGACCGGATTGTCCGGGAAGGACTGGCAGAACGTGGCATCCGGATTCCGGATTACTGCTGGGCGCTGGCGGCGGAGCACTGTACTGTCACCGACCGGGTGAAGATCATCGGCCGCGACCAGGTGCCGGACTCGCACCTGATCCGGCTCGAGGAGCTGGAAACTGCGCTGGCCGAGGCAGGGCGAGAAACCCGTCGGGAAAGGGCCGCGGCACTGGGCCTCAATGGCAGCCGGGATTCGGAACTCGCAGAGGCCATGGAAAAGCGAACCAACAACTGGGCCGAAATCCGGCCGGAATGGGGGCTGGCCAACAATGCGGCGATTATTTTCGCCAAGCGTGAGCGCACTCGTGGTGCCAATCTTGGCGGCCGGTGTTTCCTCCATGATTATGACCCAGCCCTGGACGAAGATGGCAAGATCCTGGAGGCGCTGATGACCGCGCCGATGGTGGTCGCGAACTGGATCAACCTGCAGTATTTCGCCTCCGTCACGGCACCTACCGTCTATGGCGCCGGCAACAAGCTGCTGCATTCCGTGGTGGGAGGTAATCTCGGAGTAATCGAAGGAAATGGCACGGATCTGCGGATCGGCTTGCCGATCCAGTCGGTGCATGATGGCCGGCTGTGGCGCCACGAACCCATGCGTCTGGCGGTGGTGATCGACGCCCCGGAGGCCCGCATCCGGAATGTGCTGGAAAACCACCCGGACGTCGCAGCGCTGGTCAACAACCAGTGGTTGTGGCTGTATCAGCTGGGAAGTGGGGGAGAGCTGATTTCCTGGAAGGGATAATGCCGGTGAAGGACCCTGAGACGGAGTCCGGCCTGAAGTTGGGGTCAGATGAAGGTTTTCATCAGACCCCGTTGCCAGAAGACCCGATGCCACACCACTCCCGAAGAACCGCCCCAACCCCGCGGTCCAACTCAGGGGTCTGATGAACACTTTCATCTGACCCCATTTTCAAATCAAAGCAACAAGTTAACGCCCAACTCCGGGGTCAGATGAAAACTTTCATCTGACCCCATCTTCTATCAACCAGGTCAATACCGTAGCAACGCCGAACCCCAGGTAAACCCGCCCCCGAAGGCCTCCAGCAACACCACCTCATTCCGCTTGATCCGCCCGTCACGAACAGCCACATCGAGCGCCAGGGGAATGGAGGCGGCCGAGGTATTGCCATGCTGGTCCACCGTCACGACGACCTGATCCATCGGCAATTTCAGTTTCCTGGCGGTAGCCGAAATGATCCGCAAATTGGCCTGATGCGGCACCAGCCAATCCACGTCACTCTTTTCCATGTTATTGGCTTCAAGGGTCTCATCGACGATCTTGCCCAGGGTATTCACCGCTACCTTGAATACTTCGTTGCCCTTCATCTCCACGAATGCAAGGCCGGCTTTCACCCGCTCGAAGTCGTCGGCAATACCGCACGGAACATGCAGCAGCTCTTCATATTGACCATCCGCATGGATATGGGTCGAGAGAATCCCGGTTTCCTCGTTGGCCTCAAGGATCACCGCGCCGGCACCATCACCGAACAAGACGCAGGTGCCCCGGTCTTCCCAATTGAGGATCCGCGAGAATACTTCCGCACCAATCACCAGCGCCTTCTTGCTGCTGCCCGTCTTGATGAACTTGTCCGCAACGGACAGGGCGTAGACAAAACCACTGCATACGGCCTGGATATCAAAGGCCGGACAGCCATGAATACCCAGGCGGGCCTGAAGAATGCAGGCGGAACTCGGGAAGATCTTGTCCGGAGTAGAGGTGGCGAACACGATGAGATCAATATCGTCAGCCTTGATACCGGCTGCTTCAATCGCCCGCAGTGCAGCCTGTTCGGCAAGATCCACTGTGGTCTGTCCGTCGGCAGCAATGTGGCGCTGCTCGATACCGGTGCGTTCCCGAATCCACTGGTCGGAAGTATCCACCAGAGACTCCATGTCCTTATTGGTCAGGATCTTCTCCGGAAGATAGGAGCCGGTGCCAACGATTCGGGCGTAGGTCATGCTTGTTATTCCTCAGGTATACGGTGTTTCTGTCTGGTATTGGTTGCGATAGTGCCATCCTATACTCTGGCGAGCTTGGCGGTTATTAGCGATTTGTCAAAGACCCCGCAGGAATGTTCCAGTTCTACTATGATGAGGGAGGAGCCAGGCGCTCCCCAAACTCAGTCAACTGGAGGCGAATCACCATGGGCATTACCAGCCACGAACTCCACAAGGAATTTCCGGAATTCAAGGACCGGATCGAGGAACTCAAAGCCAACGACATGAAATTCAGCGAGAAACTCACCCGTTACTCGGAGTTGGACCAGGAAATCGAAGGGCTGGAGAAAAGAGGTGGACCCATCAGTGATGACAAAATGCACCGGTTGAAGACCTGGCGAGCTCAACTCAAGGATGAGCTCTACCAGACATTAACAAACGGTAAGTAAGCTCTGCTTACCCCAATCCTCAGGCAGAACTGGTCGCGCCAGCCGTCGAGAGCTGGCGCCAGGCCATGAAGAAAATCATGAGCCCCGCCACTGCGGTGGTTGCACCGACATACCCCGTGGATTCCCATCCAAAACCCGCTGTAATGGCCAGACCGCCTAACCAGGGTCCCAGGGCATTGGCTACATTAAAGGCAGCGTGGTGGGAAGCCGCGGCCAGGGTCTGGGCGCCACGGGCCACATCCATCAGATGAGTCTGCAGGGCGGGGCCAAGGCCGACCATTAACGCCACCAGGAAACACATTCCCATCATCAACCACAGGTTGTCGGTGGTTAGCGGAAAGAGCAGGAGCGTTCCGGTGGCCCAGATCAACAGCCAGCCGACGCCCCTGAACTGAAGTCGGTCAAAGAGCCAGCCTCCCAGGATGTTGCCGGTGAATCCACCCAGCCCGAAAATAAAAAGAACGACCGGTATCCACCCATCCGACACTTCAGTAACCTCCAGAAGAGTCGGCGCCAGGTAGCTGAATACACAGAACATTCCGGAAAACCCGATAGCGCCATTCGACGTTCTGCCCCATCAGCGTTGCCAGGGGATTGCCGATCAGCAGAGCCAGAGTCAGGCCAATCATGACGCGGCTTACCGCTTTGGCGCGCTGGTTGACAGGCACCAGGGACGCAGCGACCAGTGCAGCCACGCCAAAATAGGCGCCGTGGGGCAGGCCGGCAACAAAGCGGGATACAAGGAGCGTGCTGTAATCCCCCGCGATCGCACTGGCCAGGTTGCCCATCGCATAGAAACCCATCAAGGCGATCAACAGGTGCCGCCGGAAAAACCGTGCACCGATGATGGCAAGCACGGGTGCCCCCACCACAACCCCCATGGCGTAGGCACTGATCAGGTGCCCAACCTGGGGTTCACTGACCCCCAGATCGCTGGCCACGTTCGGCATCAGCCCCATGAGCGCGAACTCGCCGGTGCCAATGGCGAATCCCCCCAGGGCT
>JAAZVL010000171.1 GCA_018623515.1 Marinobacter sp. | reverse complement strand
GGAGTTTCTGCAGGGCCTGGACGGCGCTTTCCACCTGGTTCTGGGCCAGCCAGCAGGTGGCCTTCAGGGCTTCGAGCACCGGCACGAACAGGGATTCGTCCACCTGCCAGGCGTGCATGGTGCGCTCGGCACGGCCGATCCACACAAAGGCGTCTTCCAGGCGGTTCTCAGACCGGCAGATCAGCACCCGGATGGCCATGGCCAGCAGCAGGCCCAGATCCCGGGTCTGTTCGGCGTGCCGGCCACAGAGCACCAGCAACCGATCGGCCTCGGCGATGCGGCCCTGGTGCCAGAGTACCAGTACCAGGTTCAATTGCAGGCGGGTCTCGCCGATTCTTGCCGGCCGCGCCAGCTCCTGCATGGCAGTATCCAGGCCGGTACGCAGCAGTTGTTCGGCATGTCGAAGTGCGCCCTTGCCCAACTCAATACGGGCGTGGGAATACACCGCCAGAGCTTCAGAGCCGGAATCCCCCGCTTCCCGGGCAAGCCGTGAGGCGGCGCGGTTCGCTTCCCGTGCCTCGGCAAACTGCCCGGCCGCACACAAGGCGCTGGAGCGCACAATCTGGGTGACCAGCTGTCCCTGGGGCGACAGATCTCCTTCGGCCAGGGCCTTATCAGCCATTTCCAGCGCCGGCTGAACCTTGCCCTCACCCCGCAGGATAAAGGCCTGGAGCGCGGCTATGCGGGCATTGTGTTCTTCCCGGTCTTCCTCGGACAGATCATCCAGCAGCGCCCTCGCCTGCTTGAACTGGCCGCCGATGGCATGGACCCAGCTGTACACGATCCGCAGGCGGGCGCTGCGCTCGAGCAGGGTGACCGGCAGGCTTTTGCGTAACCGCAGCAGTGAAGCGGTGTCCTGGCCCAGCAGCAGGGCTTCGGAGCCTTCAGAGGCAATCCGGATCACTTCATCCCCATTGCCTGCCAGAAGCGCATAGCGCAGCGCCTCGGGAAACTGCTCGCGCTCACCGAACCAGCGGCTGGCGATGGTCATCCGGGCGTCATACCCGGTCATCGGGGACGTGCGCAGCCATTCCTGCATCAGAGGGTTCAGGCGGTACCAGCGACCACGGCCCGGCATGGGCCGGATGGGCAGGCCCTGCTCGAATACCTGGGAGGGCAACAAGGCCACCTCCGGAAGCGCCGACTGCAGCGCCAGCAGCAGTTCATCCGAACAGAGTTCGAGTTCGGCAATGGCGCGAACCGAGCGAACCTGTCCCGGGGTCAGCCCGCCCAGGACCGAATCCTTGAGGAAACGCTCCACGCTCGGGCTTTCCTGGATGGGTTTGCGTTCCAGTTCACGCTGAACCTCACGACGATAGAGGGCCAGCGGAGTCGCCCAGCCTTCGGTGAGATCGTACAGATTGTCCACCGCCACACTGGTCAGTTTGTTGGCCGCCAGTTCCTGGCTGAAGAACTCGAAGGTCTCGGGCCGGGAAAACTCGAAGACTGAGGTGCCAAGACGGGTGAACCGGTTTTCCAGCTCCAGCGCGTGGGTTTCAAACGGCAGACCACGGCGGGAGATGAGTACGGCACACAGGTTGGCAGGCAGGTCTTTGGTCAGTTGTTGTAGTAACGGCGTCACCGCGGGATTGCTCAGGCTGTGCAGGTTATCCAGTACCAGTACCTGCATGGCACCATCAGACTTCCGGGCATGGGCCACCAGCATCATGGCCAGGGCGTCGGAAAAACCGGCGCCGCCCTGCAGGGCACTTTCCAGCGCCTCTGGCATGTCAAAGGCCATGGAGAGCAGCGTCAGGAAGCGGGTGGGCGCGTTATCCTGCGGCGTCAGCGAGACCCAGCGCAATTCCTTGTCACTGGCATAGCGGTTGCCCAGGGCGCTGAGCACGGAATGGGATTTGCCGTAGCCACTGGGCGCCTCGACAAGTACGGCATGACTGGGTGATATGGCCTGGTTTATCCACTCATCAACCACGGGCCGGGCGAGCATGTCGCTCGGTAACGATGGTACCCGGACGCGCTGACGAAGCAGATCCCTGACGAGCTCCCCACGCTGAAGGCCGTTATTGGCAGACTGAAATTCGTCGTTGGCGGCCTTGCCGTCACTGAATGGTTTCACACACTGCCCCGCTGACAACCGGCCGGACGGCGATACGTCCTGTGCCGCAATTGGAAGAATCCAATGACTTTTGAGTGGCCACCTGCTTGGGGTGCGCCTTTAGTATGAGACGAAGGTTAAACCAAAGGGAGGTTGGGCTGCAAAGGTTTGGGGTGGGTTGAAGGTGGGGTCAGATGAACAAGTTCATCAGACCCCTGGGGTTTGGCTGACTCCGGGTTGGGGTCAAGATGGGGTCAGATGAACGAGTTCATCAGACCCCTGTGCCAAGACTCCTGGGGTTTAAGACCCTGGGCCAACACTCCCCTTAGCGGGTACCCGCGCGGCGCAGGGCGGCCGGGGTGTAGTCGCGGGAGCGGCGTTCGATGCCGAAGGTGTACGGGTTCTCTTCTTCGTTGGTCAGGCCGAGGGCCAGGTAGCGACCGGAGAGGAGATCGTACAGGGTTTCGATGGCATACCAGGGTACAACCTGATCGTAGAACTGGACCGCATGGGCTTCGGCTACGCGCCAGAGTTCGCCACGACCGTCGTAGTGGTCGATGACGGAGGCCTGCCAGCTGTCTTCGTCGATGAAGAAGTCACGCTGGGCGTAGATGTGGCGCTCGCCTTCTTTCAGGGTTGCGCGCACGTGCCATACCCGGTGCAGTTCGTAGCGGGTGAAGTCCTGGTTGATGTGACCGGCCTTGACGATCTGGTCGTAGCTGAGGTTCGGATCCATCAGCTCGTAGGAGTTGTATGGGATGTACATTTCCTTCTTGCCGACCAGTTCCCAGTTGTACTTGTCCGGAGCGCCGTTGAACATGTCCAGGTTATCAGAGGTACGCATACCGTCAGCCGCGGTACCCGGGCCGTCGTAGGCTACCTGCGGTGCGCGACGAACCCGACGCTGGCCGGCGTTATAAACCCAGGCCCGGCGGGGCTCGAGCACCTGATCCAGGGTTTCGTGAACCAGCAGCACGTTACCGGCCAGGCGTGCCGGCGCGGTGATGGCCTGACGGAAGTAGAACAACACGTTCGCGTCGTCTTCCGGGCTGTAGTCCTCAAGGTAGGTCCGCCAGGTCAGTTCGTCCTGGAAGCGGACAACCGAGAAGTCACCGCCGGCAGTCGGGGTGACCTGGCCGACGTTACGCTGTACCGAACCACCCCGGTAGCGGGTAATGTGGTTCCAGATCACTTCCAGCCCGTTCTGCGGGATCGGGAACGGCGTTGCACTCTGGTAGTTGCCCAGGCCGTTGCCATCCTTGATCAGCTCGGTCTTGGTGGCATTCTCGACGGTCTGCTCCATGACATGATCAGGATAGGCCGCTGTACGGTGAGTCTCGTACACCGGCATGAAGTAGTCGTCGTATTTCTTGATCATCGCGACCTGGCCAGGCGACAGGTTGTCGGCGTACTGTTCCACGTTGCTCTGGTCAATTACGAACTTGGGCTTCTCGTTCGGGAACGGGTTTACATAGATCCCGTCACCCTTATAGTCCGCAGGCGGGGTTGTCAGACCACCATCCCAGGCAGGAATGGCTCCACCATTACCAGCTTTTTCGGCGCCCATTGGTGTCAGGGAGTCACCCAGCTTGGCCGCCTCAGCCGCAGAAACCGCACCCCAGGCCTGGCCGGCACACAGACTGGCAGCCAGGATACCTGTGGTCAGTAGTTTCTTGTTCAGTCTCATTTAGGTTTCCTCGTCAGACGAATTGTTTCCGGATCAGAAAGAGTACGAAACGCTCGCGCTCACAAAGTCTCGGTCAGTCAACTCGTTATACGGCTTCCCGCCGAAAAAGTTTGTGTAACCGATATTACCGGTAATCTTGTTCTGGTACACCGCTTCCAGGGAGAGGCCGATCGCCTTGCTACCCTCGTTGAAGGCGCCGCCCGGCTGCGGGCTGTAGCCCTGGACGTCATGGCTCCAGGCCAGCTGCGGGGACAGGTTGATACCGGCGATCGCGTTGGGGTAATCCCAGACGAAACGGGCGCGGTAGCCCCAGGAGAAGTCGGTGGTGAAGCCGTCGGTTGTACAATAGGTGTCGTTCAGGTTCAACGGCTCACAGCCACCACCCGGACGGGTACCCACGCCGAAGTTACCGGAGCGGCCGTAGAGAGCTTCGTCCTCATCCGGCAGATCGTGCACGTAGGTCGCACCAAACTCGGTGATGAAGGACAGGCGGCTCGCGCCCATGACCTGGTCGAAGAACTTGATCAGGGTGAACTGGGCCTGGGAGACCTTGAAGCGATCCCAACCGGAAACATCCTGGCCTGCAAGGCTGGCACCGCCGGCCTCGGCCTCACGCTGATCCTGCAGCAGACTGGCGTTCTCCCCGGTGACAGGGTTCTCCAGCTGCAAGCCACCGTAGATCAGCTCGAATGCGTTCCACTGCAGGGGGAGGTTTTCGCGGAAGCTGTACTCGGCGCCCAGGGACCAGCCACCCGGGGTGGTGGTGTTGATGCTGATACCGTAGAGATCGATGTTCTCCGGGTATTCGATGTAGTAGGAGGGGAACTGGACACCCGCGTCCGGATCATTCACCACACCGCTGACGTACGGCAGACGGCTGTTGTACTTGATGTAGTAGAAGCCCAGCTCGGAATCATTCAGGGCCGGCACGTACCAGCGCATGGCGATACCAAACTGGTCCTTTTCATCAGCCTCACGATCGCCAACGCGGGGCGCAAAGAAACCCTGAGCGTAGGCCTGGGAGTCCGGCAGCTGACCGGCCAGCAATACCGGGCCACAGCCATCGGCTACGAAGTCGTTGGTGGAGAAGAAGGTACCGCAATCATCCGGACGGACCGGTTCCCAGTCAGTCTGGACAAAGGTTTCCAGGGTGATGTTCTGGGTAACACCGGCAGACGCGTAGAACATTTCAACTGGCAGCAGCGCATCTTTCAGCTGCGAACCCGGGGCCCGGAAAGCCGGCACGTCAATCGGGTTGATGGTGTTGATACCACCCTGGATAAAGGTGCTCTCGCCCCAGCTGACCACCTGCTTACCATAACGCAGGCTGACGGGAACATTGCCGAAATACCAGTCGGAGAAGACATAGGCGTCAAGGAATTCCCCGCCGGAGGCGTTATCCTTGGCTTCCGGGTTGAGCTCACGCTGCTGGCCAACGTCGTCCACGGCGCGGCTTTCGTCTTTGAGTTCGAAGTCGTACCAGTAACGACCGCGGACAAAGCCACCAATCCGGGTCAGGGTGTCACTGTCCACCGCGTAATCCAGGAACAGTTCACTGTTGCCTTTGACGATCTTGGAGTAGGTGTCGCCCTTCTCGAAGTTGAGGTTGCCGTCGTCGTAGTTGTTGGTGGAGGCACCAACATCGGTGTCGGCGAATTCTGGCCCGAGGTTACCCTGGGCAATCAGCCGGCGGTCCCGATCTTCAACCCGCCATCCGGCACCAGCTGACAGCGTCGTATTGAACTGGGCTTCCACATCTCCCATGTAAAACGAATAGGCGGACGCCTGGCCGGCGGCACCGGCGGCAATCGCCACGGCCAGCGGTAGTTTGGTCCAACGCTGCCATTGATGAGTTTTTCTTGTCATTGGAAGGCTACTCCATTGTTGTTCTGAGTCGCTGCTCTGATTATTGGTGTTCACGATGTATTGGAGGCTTCATGCACAGTGCTCGTGATGTTGGCACTATAGCTAACGCTGTTCGGGGCTTTGATCAGTCAAAAGTATGATTTTGCTATCACACCTCGCCGGCCGCCCGGTTGCTTCGCACTTGGAATCACTATAGACAAGAAATTTGGGTGCAACCAATAACAAGGGGTTGGATGGGGATTTTTTGTGATGGGGGTTGGGTGCCGGGGTCTTGGCACAGGGGTCTGATGAAGACCTTCATCTGACCCCGAGTTAAAGGGCTAGCTCCCCAGTAGAAGCAAAGAAGGGGTCAGAAGAAAGCGTTCTTCAGACCCCGGAGTTAGCTTTACAGCATTTCGATGGCCATGGCGGTAGCTTCGCCGCCGCCGATGCAGAGGGCGGCAATGCCTTTTTTCTTGCCGTAGTGCTTGAGGGAGTGCATCAGGGTGACCAGGAGGC
>JAAZVL010000170.1 GCA_018623515.1 Marinobacter sp. | reverse complement strand
GTGCACGCCGGCCGGGACCTTGTTGCGACCGAACAGCAGCACGCCCAGGAACGCGGCTTCCAGGAAGAAGGCGGTGATCACCTCATAGCTGAGCACCGGCCCGAGGAAGTTGGCGGTGGCCTGGGAGAAGTTGCTCCAGTTGGTGCCGAACTGGAACGACATCACGATGCCCGAGACCACGCCCATGCCGAAGACCACGGCAAAGACCTTGGTCCAGAAGGTGGAGAGCTTCAGCCACACCGGATTACCGGTCTTGAAGCCCAGGCCTTCCAGCACCGCAATGTAGGAAGCCAGACCGATGGTAAACACCGGAAAGATGGCGTGAAATGACACCACGAACGCGAACTGGATTCGCGATAGTAAGAGGGGATCTAGTTCCATGGGAACCTCCGGTAAACCCACACATCACAATTAGAGCGAGCGCCACTGTCCCGCCCAGCCGCTGCCTTAGCTCATATTGTTATGTTGTAATTACCGGCAGATGAATACCATGCTACCCAATAGCACGGCAAAACCGATAGGGCAGATTGTCGCACCGTTTGATTTATAACAATTATGGTGACACCAATGAGCTTTTACGAAGACCGGATACTCCCACACATCATAGACAAGGCCTGTTCGATGGGCCAGGTGATGAAGTTGCGGAGCCAGGTGGTGCCACACGCCCGGGGCACCGTGCTCGAAGTGGGTATGGGGTCGGCCATTAACCTGGAGTTCTACGATTCTGACAAAGTCGACCTTGTATACGGACTTGAGCCCTCGGAGGGCATGCGCCGCAAAGCACAGCCGAACCTGCGGCGGTCAAACATCAAGGTGGAATGGCTGGACCTGCCGGGTGAACAGATCCCGCTGGAAGACAACACCATCGACACGGTGCTGCTCACCTTCACCCTCTGCACCATCCCCGACTGGCACGCCGCGCTGCAACAGATGAAACGCGTCCTTAAACCGGGCGGCGAACTGATCTTCCTGGAACATGGAGAATCCGACCATCACGGCATAAAAAAATGGCAGCACCGCATCACCCCGGCCTGGAAGAAAGTCGCCGGCGGCTGCCACCTCAACCGCCATATCGCCGATCTCATCCGCGAAGCCGGCTTCGAGATCCGGGAACTGGAAAACTTATACATCCCCAGCGCCCCGAAGATCGCGGGCTACATCTACAAGGGCAGGGCCGTGAAGCCGGCAGAGGCCTGAAACCCACCCGGATTCAGAATTGCGTTACGGCACATGGCCTTATACAATTCTGCCCCTCAAAACATCCCTCCGAATGCCCGGATGGTGAAATTGGTAGACACAAGAGACTTAAAATCTCTCGGCCGCAAGGCCGTGCCGGTTCGATTCCGGCTCCGGGCACCATAATTCTGTGGCTCATACCACTCGGGCTTTCCGATACCGTTTAACTTCAATCCATCCGTGGGCTGCGAGCGCGGAAAAAACAATTACTCCACCAATCAGGCTGAGCTCTGGCGGCACTTCTCCGAGAAACAGCCACACCAGAAAAGACCCCAACACCGTCTCCAGCAGTAACATCAGGCTGACTTCCGCCGCCGGTATATAACGTGGTCCGATCTGGATCAGAATGCAGGCCATAGGCAGAAAGACCAGGCATAGCAGGCCAATGAAGAAGGCATCTCTTGCTGAAAGAAGCTCGGCACCACCCATGAACGCCGCGACAATGGCGAGCGCCAGGGCCCCAAACATGAGCATCACACTCATATCGCAGTCGGGCCGGGAGCGGGCGACGTTGAGGTTGGAGGCGAGGGCAGTCGCGGCTATGCCGGCCATGATTAGTCCGAGTGGGTCGCCTTTGCCCAGTTCGCCGATGGCCATGAAAGTTGCTCCTGTTACGCACACCAGGATAACAAGCCAGGTTCTCCAGGGCAGGGTTTCCTTCCAGACCAGCCAGGCAATCAGCGCAGCGATGACGGGTGCAGTGTTGAGGATGACCAACACGTTGCCGGCGGCCGTGTTCTTCATGCCCACGACAAAACCCAGGGTGCTGACGGCGAAGGCTCCCGCGCAGAAGATTCCTTTCCAGCCGCAGCGCCTGATTTCCGTCGTCAGCTGGTCGCGGTATCTCAGCCAGCTGATCAGCCAGAAGCTGAAGGCCAGCAGAAGCCCGCGCCAGAAAAGGAATACGATCGGCGGCACCGAGGTGATTTTTACCAGCAGGGCGTCCGGGACGATGAACAGGACGCCCAGGGCGGCAATGGTCAGGCCTTTGATTCTGGTAGTCTGCAAGAGGCTACTCCCTAATGCTCTTGGATACCGTTTTTAGCCATCAGGATTCAGGAATCCTTTAGCGCCCGGGCACACTGCTCGAACAACTGCGCATCAAAGAATTCCAGCTCGGACCGGTGCTCCGCCACAAAAAGCTGACCACCAGATTCGACAATACCGCATTCGATCATCAGGTTGTCGGCCAGGCCGAAATCCTCGATGGCATGGCCCAGATCGTCATGGGTGCGGTTTCCGGCACGGTGGCGGTAGGTGAGGGGATTGAGGCTGTAGCCAATCGCCTGTTTGCCCTGGCCGATCATGTAACCGACTTCGAACACGGTTCCGGGGTCGGCGCTGATGCCGCGAAAGGGGGTGAGATTGGCGATCACGGCATTGCAGCTGTCCATCAGCTCCCGGTTGGCGCGGTAAATACGGAAGCCGCGCTGCTGCGGAGATTCGATATCGCCGAACGCCAGCTCCGTATCCAGGGGATCCACGCCTTCCCAGCCCAGTTCCCGGAGGATGCGCTTCTTCTCGGTTACGATGGTGTGGTGCTCGTTTGCCGGGAAGAAAACCTCCGGGCCGGCCAGGTAGACGCGTTTGGCTTGGGTCATGGGCTGTCCTGTTTGGGCACTGGTTCAATGCGATTGATGTCGCCGGTGGGCGGCTGTGGTTCGTCCTTGATGATGACGAAGATGCCGCCGCCGATGATGGCGATGGCCACAATGATCCTGAGGATAAGCGATTTGGACATCGGGGTCTCCTCACTGGTTGTTTAATAAGTCCTGTTATAGACCTGCGGACGTATGGCGCAATTGCAACCGCCCTTGATTGGAGGGGTGAGGGTTGACCTGAATCCGACCAAAGTCCCTTCGACAGAGCTCCACTCCTGGCTGATACTGAACCAAAAGAATGACAACACGTTCAGGAGGTTAATGTCATGACGGATAATAGCAATGCGCTGGTAACGCACTACGCGGAAAACGGTATCACCACACTGACGCTGAATCAGCCGGAGCGGCGCAACAGCTTGTCTGTGGCCATGCTGGAGGCCTTGTCGGCCGAGCTTGAACGGGTGGCGGACGATGCGGAAACCCGGGTGGTGGTGCTGGCCGCGCGTGGTAATGTGTTTTGCGCCGGGCACGATCTGAAGGAAATCCGGGATCAGTTCGACAGTCATGACTTCCAGCTAGGGCTGTTCAACCTGTGCAGCAAGGTGATGCAGCAGATTGTGAACCTGCCCAAGCCGGTGATTGCCCGTGTCGCAGGCGTTGCGACGGCGGCCGGTTGCCAGCTGGTGGCATCCTGTGATCTGGCGGTTGCTGCCGATACCGCGCGTTTTGCCACGCCGGGCGTGAATATCGGGCTGTTCTGTTCCACCCCGATGGTGGCGCTATCCCGGAACGTTTCCCGCAAGCATGCCATGGAGATGCTGCTGACCGGGGAGCTGGTCAGCGCGCCGAAGGCGGAGCAGATGGGGCTGGTCAATCGGGTGGTGGACGAGCAGTTCCTGGATGAAACGGTCTACAAGATGGCACGCACCATTGCGGAGAAATCCGGTCATACCCTGGAAATCGGCAAGAGTGCCTTCTACCGCCAACTGGAAATGCCTCTGGCGGAAGCCTACGAGTACACTTCCAGGGTGATGGCGGAGAATATGCAGGCCAACGACGCCCAGGAAGGTATCTGCGCGTTCCTGGAGAAGCGTAAACCCGAGTGGAAGGACAGCTAATCTTCCGCCGGGCACTTCTCCTTATCCAGGACGAGCCGGTCACCCACATCGATACCGTTGGCGAGGAAGAAGCCGGCGTTCATCTCCACGGCGGACCAGTAATGCACACCTGCCGGGTAGATCGGGCAGTTCGTCCCCTGTGAGGCGGAGCAGGGCACCATGGCGCGGATGTTGCGAATGGTGCCTTCCCGGTCCAGAAAGGCGATATCCAGGGGGATCAGGGTGCGGTACATCCAGAACCCGTTCCCTGGTTCCCTTTCCTCCCCATACTCGAAGAGCATGCCGTGATTGGCCGGCAGCTCTGTCCTCCCCATGAGTCCTACCTGTCTTTGCTCCGGGGTGCTGGCCACTTCCAGGACTACCGGCACAGAGCCTGAACCGGCCACGAAGCAGGCGTCGGTCACGGGCAGGCCGGACTGGGCCGGGGTGGCGCTGACGCCGCACCCGGCAATCAGGGCAAGCGTCAGCCAGAGGCTGGCGATTTTGAAAGCGACCATCAGGAGCGCAGCCGGTAGCCGGTCTTGAAGATCCACCAGATGGCGGTCATGCACAGGGCGAGGAATACCATGGTCATGCCCACGCTGATCGCTATGTGCACATCCGACACTCCATAAAACGCCCAGCGGAAACCGCTGATCAGGTACACCACCGGGTTGAACAGGCTGATGGTCTGCCAGATCTCCGGCAGCATGTCGATGGAGTAGAAGGTACCGCCCAGGAAGACCAGCGGCGTGACGATCATCATGGGTACGATCTGCAGTTTCTCGAAGCCGTCGGCCCAGATCCCGATGATGAAGCCGAACAGGCTGAATGTGATGGAGGTGAGCACCAGGAACGAGAGCATCCAGAAGGGATGCAGTACGTCGTAGTCGACGAACAGTTTGGCGGTGGCCAGGATGATCAGACCGAGGATCACCGACTTGCTTGCGGCGGCACCGACATAGCCGATCACCACTTCCACGTAGGAAACGGGCGCCGACAGGACTTCGTAGATGGTGCCCGAGAACTTGGGCATGTAGATACCGAAAGAGGCGTTGGAAATGCTCTGCATCAGCAACGACAGCATCACCAGCCCGGGGATGATGTAGGCGCCGTAACTGATGTTGTCGATATCGCCCATGCGTGAGCCGATGGCGGAGCCAAAGACCACGAAGTACAGGCAGGTGGAAATCACCGGTGACAGCACGCTCTGCATCACCGTGCGCTTCATCCGGGCCATTTCGAATTTGTAGATTGCGCGGATACCGTAAAGGTTCATTCGATTCTCCGTCAGGTCGGGCTACTCGTGGACGAGGCCGACAAAAATCTCTTCCAGGGAGCTTTCCCGCGTTTGCAGATCCCGGTATTCGATGCCGAGATCGCCCAGTGTCCGCAACAGCCGGGCCACGCCGGCCTGCTCCTGCTGGGAATCAAAAGTGAAGATCAGCTCCCAGCCATCGTTGGCCAGTTCCACCGGCTCCAGGGTCAGCTCACCCGGCACCTGGTCGAGTTTGTGCTGAAGCTGGAGGCGGAGCTCTTTCTTGCCGAGCTTGGTCATCAGCTGGGCTTTTTCTTCCACCAGGATGATCTCGCCCTGCCGGATCACGCCGATGCGATCGGCCATTTCCTCGGCTTCCTCGATGTAGTGGGTGGTCAGGATGATGGTGACGCCGCTCTCCCGGAGTTTGCGCACCATCTCCCACATGTCCCGCCGCAGTTCCACATCCACGCCGGCCGTTGGCTCGTCCAAAAACAGGATCTGGGGCTCGTGGGACAGGGCCTTGGCGATCATCACCCGCCGTTTCATGCCCCCGGAAAGGGACATGATGCGGTTGTTGCGTTTGTCCCAGAGGGACAGTGCCTTGAGGGTTTTCTCGATGTGGTCCGGATTCGGTGCCTTACCGAACAGGCCACGGCTGAAAGAAACGGCATCCCAGACGGTTTCGAAGGAGTCGGTGTTCAGCTCCTGGGGCACGAGGCCGATGGTTTCCCGGGCTTTGCGGTAGTCCTTGACGATGTCATAGCCGGCAGCCTTGACCTCACCGCTGCTCAGATTGACGATGCCGCAGATGATGCTGATCAGAGTGGTCTTGCCGGCGCCGTTGGGGCCGAGCAGGGCGAAGATCTCGCCGCGTTCGATCTCCAGGTTGATGTCTTTCAGTGCCTGGAATCCATCGCCATAGG
>JAAZVL010000039.1 GCA_018623515.1 Marinobacter sp. | reverse complement strand
GCTGGTAAACACGCCAATGAGAATGAAAAAAGAGATCCTGGCCAGCCAGTTCTGGGTTGACTGCATCAGACCTTTTTCAACATCCTGGGGCATATAAGGCCCCAAAAGCAGGCCCGCCACTATGGCGCTAAACACGGTCGGAATGAGGCCAAACCAGGCCGCAGTCAAGATAACCGGCAGAAGAATAATGTACGGATAGGCATAGCCTGTGCCTCCGGTTGCATAAACAATAGAGGCACCTATTGCCAAGGACACAGCAACGACAACTACTCGGGAGATGGCATGGAGAGTTTTCTCTTGGCCGCTCAATTCATGGGTTTCTCGGCCTATGGGTGTTACGGCAAGATTTTCAGTGTTCATCCCGGTACAGCCAGAATTTTACAAATGATGATCTAAAGGTAGCCGAGGCAACCTGCCCTTCCGTAAAATTTTGTGAAATCATATTTATGTCAGGGGAATGAGCAGTCCTTTGATCACGGCCCCACCCTGGTGTGCGATCCCGATAGGGTAGCGCTCGGGCAGGGGTCAGTTGCGGGTAACGGCTCTCCCTCCTACTATCAGGCTGGTATTCCTGAGGCTTCAACATACCCCCTACCAAGGCAAAGGCTTTTATCATGACCATACTCATCACAGGCGCCAACCGGGGCATCGGCCGGGCACTGGCCGAGCAGTGGAAAGACGCCGGAAAGATAGTGATAGCCACTGCCAGAAGCACACCTGGCATGGAGCCGCTGGACGTCACCGATCCGGCCAGCATCAAGGCACTTGCCCACCAACTGGAGGGGCAACCGATCTCAACCCTGGTCTGCAACGCCGGCGTTTCCCTGGACAAGTTCGACGATCTGGAAACCGGTTATGCCGCCGAAGCCTGGGCGCAAACCTTTGCGGTCAATGTCACCGGTGTTTTTCTGGTGGTTCAGGCCCTGCTGGCCAATCTTAGAGCCAGTAAAGACGCCGGTGACGCTCCCAAAATCGCGATCATTGCCAGCAAGATGGGTTCCCAGCAATCGCCGGCTGGTAACCGGTTCATTTATCGTGCCTCCAAGGCCGCGGCCATCAATCTCGGGCGCAATCTTGCCGTGAGCCTTGAGAGCGAGGGCATTGCCGTGGGTATCTACCATCCGGGCTGGATTGCGACGGATATGGGCGGGGAGTCTGCGGATCTGACCCTTGAGGATGCCGTACCAGGCCTGCGTAAGCAGATTGACGGGCTGACGCTGGCCGAAACCGGTTGTTTCAGGGACTGGAAGGGTCGGGATTGCGATTTCTGAGTAGCGGAGGACATCACGCGCCATGAACCAGCCGGACGACCCGGAAAATCTCGAGCAACTGCTGGACCGCCTGCGCACCCGCACCGATGGTCAGATGGAGGTATCGGTCTCAGATATCCTGGGTGCAGTCGGCGAACGCTCCTTCGGCCCGGTCACGCTGGTGGCGGGCCTGATAGTGGTCGCACCTCTGATTGGCGACATTCCGGGTGTACCCACCGTGCTCGGGTTGCTGGTACTGCTGACGCTTGGCCAGTTGTTGTTCCTACGTCATTCCATCTGGCTGCCAGCCACCCTTGCCAAACGGAGGGTGGCACAGGCCAAACTGGCCAAAGGCCTGGACTGGGTTGAGAAACCGGCGCGCTATCTGGACCGCTACACCAAACCGCGCCTGGTCTGGCTCACTCGCGGCCCGGGGCAATATCTGATGGCTCTGATGTGTATGTCGGTGGCGCTGGCAATGCCAGCAATGGAGGTGGTGCCCTTCAGTGCCAATGGCGGTGGGCTGGCGCTGATGGCGTTCGGCCTGGCGATGATCGCGCGGGACGGGTTACTGGCACTGTTCGCGACAACGGTCACCCTCGGCACCTTCTGGGCTGTGGTCTCCGGTTTGCTCGGGTGAGAGCGGCAATCCGTGCCCCATCACCATCCTCAGTTCCCGATTACATGGCAAACCAGTTGCGCTTGATCCGCTCGTAATCGTCTTTCCCGATCAATCCGGACTCCGCCAGCTATCCCGGGGCGGGACGCTCCTGTTGTCATTCTTCAGCTCCGGCTCCGGGGTTGAAAAAGCTCAGCACTCAGCGCTGGCCCAGGTCCTCGAAAAAGGCTTTCGTGTCGGCACGGATGTCGTCGAGCCGGGCCTCCCATTGATCACGGTATTCTGCCCAGGTCTCGCTGCTCAGACGGGACAGGCTCTCTCCGGCTTCGGCAACGGCCCGGGTCGCCTCGGCCAGATGTTCCGCCGTCGGCTCATCCAGTGCCTCCGCTTTCTGATCGAGATCCCGCGAGGCCTGCTCCAGGATCACCCGGTCTTCCTGGGGCGCCTGGTCGTTGTCCTCCAGGGATTCGTTCAAGGACTCCTCCAGGTTTTTCATCGCCTCCTGGAGCGCATCGGCGAAGTCTTCCATGGCACGTTCGGCCCGGATCCGGAGCTCGTCGGAGTAGGCTTCCAGGTCCCGGGACAGTTCATTCATGCGCGCTTCCAAGTCTTCGGAAGATCGGGCAAAGCTGGCGGATAGTTTCTCGCCGAGACTGTTGAGCTGGCCCATCAGACCACTGAACGGGGACGGGTTGAGAATGGCATCGCCGGTGCGCTGGTAATCCACCAGCCATCCCTCGGCGGTCGACACCAGGTAGGTCTGCAGTTCCAACCGTTCGCCATCAGAACCTTCTTCTGTCGGCAAGCGGGTAACGATGGTGGCTTCCCGCTCCTCGATCACCACCCGGCCGAAGGAGGGAACCGCGTTGGTCCAATCCCGTTTGTAGGCGTCAAACTGCTTTTCATCAGTCAGGGTGGACAACGCCACCACATCACCGGCGTCGTTTTCGGCCATGGCTTGCCAGAAGGCGGCCGCCACTTCCTGGGGAGTTTCGGGCTTGCTGCAACCGGCCAGCAGCAAAAGACTGGCGACCACCGCCAGCCATGGGAATCGGGAGAACATCATCGCGTACATCCTTCGGTCAAATCGATCGCAATGATACAACGCTAAAGGCTGCTGGTCAGTTCCGCCAGTTCCTCGTCAAACACCCGACGGTTCTCACTGTAATCCACGGGCACATCTACCAGGTGCACCCCGCCGGCGGCCAACGCGCGCTCCAGGGTCGGACGAAGGTCTTCGGTGCGTGAAACCCGGTGACCGGTGGCGCCATAGGATTCAGCGTATTTCACAAAGTCCGGGTTACGGTAATCCAGACCGAAATCGGCCAGCCCTTCCTGGGCCTGTTTCCACTTGATCATGCCATAGGCGCTGTCGTTGATGATCAACACCACCAGATTCAGGTCCAGCCGGACCGCTGTCTCCAGTTCCTGGCTGTTCATCATAAAGCCGCCATCACCACAGATGGCCATCACTTTCAGATTCTTATACAGCATGGAGGCCATCATGGCGCTGGGCAGGCCGGCCCCCATGGAAGCCAGGGCGTTGTCCAGCAGCACGGTGTTGTTGTCGTAGGCCGGATAGTTTCGGGCAAACCAGAGTTTGTACATGCCGTTATCCAGGGCAATGATGCCGTCGTCCGGCATCACCGCCCGCACGTCGTGAACAATGCGCTGGGGAATAACCGGAAAGCGGTCATTCTCAGCCTGGTCCTGCAGGTGCCGGTCAACGGCAGCCTTCACCTCCATGAACCGGGTAAAATCATGGTTGTGGCAGATACCGCAGTTCTCCGCCATGTACTCGACACTGTTGGCAATGTCCCCGACCACCTCGTGCTGCGGGAAGTACACCGGATCCACATCGGCGCCGGAGAAGTTCACGTGGATGACCTTCTTGCCACCCGGCTGCATGAAGAACGGCGGCTTCTCCACCACATCGTGACCGACGTTGATCACCAGGTCCGCATGGTCGATAGCCCGGTGCACAAAGTCCCCGGCCGATAGGGCGGCATTGCCCAGGTACCGGGGATGACGCTCATCCACCACGCCCTTGCCCATCTGGGTGGTAAAGAACGGGATGTTGGTGGTGTTGACCAGATGGATCAGCGCCTGGGAGACCCGCTTCCGGTTGGCACCGGCGCCGATCATGATCAATGGGTGCTTCGCCTCACGGAGCATGTCGCAGGCAATCTCCAGGCTCTTCTGGCTGGCGGAGGGTCGCCGGGCATCGCTGGGTGCGAAGATGTGGGTGTCCGCTGCGGGCGCCTCGGCGGCGATGTCTTCCGGCAATTCCAGGTGCACCGCACCCGGACGCTCCTCGGACGCCAGTCGAAACGCTTCCCGGACCTTGGCCGGGATGGTGTTGGCGTTGGAGATCTGGCGGGTGTACTTGGTCAACGGCCGCATCAGGTCCACCACATCCAGGATCTGGAACAGCCCCTGTTTGGACGACTTGATCGGCTTCTGCCCGGAAATCATCATCATGGGCATGCCACCAAGCTGGGCGTAGGCGGCCGCCGTCACCAGGTTGGTGGCGCCCGGCCCGAGAGTGGAGAGGCAGACCCCGACCCGGCCGGTCAGACGGCCGTAGGTGGCCGCCATAAAGCCCGCAGCCTGTTCGTGACGGTTCAGAATCAACTGGATATCACTGTTCCTGAGCGCTTCCAGCAGATCCAGGTTCTCCTCGCCCGGAACCGCGAAGATGTACTTGACGCCTTCGTTCTCCAGGGCCCGGATAAACAATTCTGCCCCGTTACGCGGCGTGGCTTGCCCGTTGGTCATACTCTGGCTCTCCGTCAGATCGATGTGACCCCGAGCATAGCATTCTTTTTTCCCGCTGCAGGCACTCAGTCGGTCCGGGGAGGTTCTGCCTGAAGGCTGTCCGAGGGAACCCGGTCAACACCCCAACTCCGGTAGATGGCATCAAGCACCCGGCTCAGCTCTTCCCGGCTGACATCAGCCGGCTCTCCGCGCTCCAGGGGATCGAAGTGGAAGATATAGAGCCGGGAGGTAAACTGCTCGAACGGCAGCGACGACTCACCAAACCGCTCGCCATGGCCGGCGGTGCTCACCCGCACGCCATCGCCCCAGTTCTGACCGCTGTCGTTGTTGGGGTTGAAGAAATAGACCCTCATCTGCCCTTCCGGGTCCAGCGCCACCCTCAGGATGGTGATGGCGTGCCAGCCGATGAACCGGGCTGCGCTATCGGTGACGGCAATACCGGCCGGCTGGGGGTGGATCAGGGGCTGATTGCCGTTGTAGTAGGGATGGTAGCTGGCGTAGAAATGACGGATAAAGCCCTCCGGATTATCCAGCTTGCCGGTCCCCACATCCACGTTGATGGCGAATCCACGGCCGGCGGACCAGCCATGGAACTCCGGGTTCACCCACCGGTGCGGGTCGCCCTCCCGGTCGGCACACAGACGCCCCATTTCGGCATAGATGCGGTCCAGGTGCGGCACTACCACCAGGGACACCGGGTCGAGATCGAGGGTGACTTCCGAGGCGACACCGCCGGCACTGTGCGTCGAGGACACTGGTTTGCCCTCAAAGTGCATGATGATTTCATTGTCCCGGGCGGCCCAGGCCACCATCTGCAGCAGGTAGTCCGGATCATTGTAGGCCCACATAGACAGGGCCCGCGCCGACTGACAGGTGGGGTTGTTGCCCTGACCAACACCCAGGGGCTGGCCCAGCATGTTCAGCACACCCTGGATCAGCCACGCCGCCGGCTGCGGCTCGTAACCATAGGCCAGCTGCAGGCGTTCCCGGGCTTCCGGGCACAGGGACAACCGGACCTGGCGCCAGAGCGCGGGAGCCACCGGCGGCTGGTACAGGATGCCCCTTTCCAGCATCAGGGCCAGACCATACAGGCCCTGGGCGGTCTCCGGGAAAATGCCCTCCCGGATCAGGATGTGGACCAGTTCCCGATAACAAAGCAGGCAATCACGGCCGGTACTGGACAGGCCCAGGGCATCGCTCAGCAGGGCATCCTGGTCTTCCAGAATAAAACGCACAAACGCGGCGTGATACGGCGACACCAGGCCGGTGTCGTGCATGGACCGGGCAAACCCGGTGGCTTCGTTCTGCAAGGCCTGGCCATCCATCGACTCCAGCCGTTGCCCATAGACCAGGGTACCGGGATCCTCGCTGCACGCCCGGGTCGGGCCATAGAGGCTGGAGATCAGCCGATCCGCGCCCCGGCCTGCGCTGCCAAGATCGGCGTTCGGATCAGCCCGGCACAGCGCAATCTGGGTGATCATCCGACGCACATCGGTGACCTGTATAGGGCGCTGTTGCAGAATGCGCCAGATCTCCTCGATCAGGCTGTCGATCACATGCTCGTAACCGATATGTTCCGCCACGTACTGCACAACGGCCTGGCTGATCAGCGCCAGCTTGCCCTGCTCTCGTTCCGCTTCGCCGGTCATGCCGAACAGCAGGCCAAGATTGATGGCAAGAACCTGGGTCAGATAATGATGGGCCTGCTCCGCCGAAACCGACGGATGCAGGTAGAGGCCTCTGGCGACGGCCAGCAGGCGCAATTCGCTGATGGCTTCCACCACTACGGTATCGGCAATCGGGCTCTGCAGGGAGTGGGCGGTCAGCGATGGCAGCAGGATCCCCGGCTCGGCCCAGTCGGTGCCGGCAAAGACCCCCGCCTGCTCCAGCCGCTGAGCCCGCTCCTCGATCACCCGGCAGCCATCCGGCTGCAAAAGCACCCGGCGGGCAATATCAAATACCCGCGGGAGCTTGCCGGCTCTGGCAAAGGACCGGCTTTCTTCCAGAGCCTGGATCGACTCATCAAGTCTTTGCACCAGCTTGTCCATGTTGACTGCCGGTGCTGCACTGCCCGGTTGGTGATCGTTCAAACGACGTTCTCCTGAGGGCCTGCACCAAACCCGTTTGTTATTGATTGCTCTCCCGATTATACATAGAAATCGAGCTCTTCCTGATGTTTCAGCAAATCCCTCATCCGGTAAGGGTCATCACCGAAGAAATAGACCAGGCCCCAATGCGTGCCGAAAGCAGTCCGCTTGGTGACCGTCTCCTCCACCGGAGGGGTGAGCTCATGGCTTTCAAAATAGTCGTCGTTCTCGGTTTCTTCCGGGATCTCCAGCCGGCTGACCACCCGCCGCCTTGGGTAAACCCCGAAGCATCCGGCGTAGCCCTTGGCATCGACCACTTCTTTCGGGAAGAAGGCGTTAATTTCCTCCTCGGTGGTTTTGGGGTCGAAGGCCAGGATCAGGCCCTGGTAGGCGTTGAAGCCATAGGCACGCTCAAGCAGCTCGAACACCTTGAAGCCAGGCGGACGATAGGCCACCTCACCGAAGTACATGGTGCCGTCACTGGTGACAAAGTACTCGGGGTGGACAAAACCAAAGTCAATGTCGAAAGTCTTGATCAGCTTTTCGATTTCCTTGGTGATCTGCTCCCGGTATTTCTCAAGGTCCGGCGTAGCCGGGACAAACACCGAGTAGCCGAGAGTGACGTACTCGGAAATGTTCAGGAAACGGATCTTGCCGTTGTGAATCCAGGCCTCGACGGCAAATTCCCAGCCATCCAGGTGCGATTCCATCAGCACCGGGAATTCCTCCTCCGGGATGGTATCCACCTCATCGGGAGTCCGGATGACCCGGTGACCCAGGCATCCGGCCTTGTCGAAGGCCTTGAGATGAATCGGGTCATTGGGGTCGCCATCCAGTTTCAGCAGGGTCTGGTTGACCCGCTTCAGGAACCGGATCACATCGTCACGGTCGTGGGCTTCCTCGAAGATGCCCACACGAATGCCGCCCAGCTGCGCACGCCGCTTCATCAGCGCCTTGTCCCGGAGCAGCATGGCCTGACCAAACAGACGAGGCTTATCCATAAGAACCGAGTTGATAGCACCCGCCCACTCGACCGTTTCCTCGAACAGAGGAATGGCTACATCGACCCCCATATCTTTTAGCGCATGGGCGATTTCAAAGGAGCGCTCGTTCAGCCTCTCGAAGTTCCAGGGCACATACGGAATATTGTGCTCCTCGCAATAGGCTTCCGCCCAGTCCGGAGCCACAACCACATATCGGCGATCAAACTTGTCCGCTGCCTCCACGGCATTCAGGCTCCAGCCGAGTAACGCAACATAGCCCTTGTCCGGGTCGTACTTGTGCTCACTCATAGGCTTTCTCCTTTTTTACTGGGTGTCTATTTACCCTAGGCTTCCTGAAATAAATCGCAACCAACGGCGGCTGTCCGGACCAAAAAAAACGCGGCGGAGAGCAGGTTAGACCCACTATCCGCCGCGTTTTCGGGCCAATCTATACTGATTGGTTATATCAGGCGAGCTTGAGAGTTGAGAGCGTCCTCTCCCGAACCTTGTTGAGCAGAGCTTCGTCCTCAACGAGCGACTGGCCGTAGGACGGTACCAGATCCCGGATCCGCTCCTGCCACTGGCCGGATTTCATTTTCTCCGGGAAGCAGCGCTCAAGCACATCGATCATGGCATTGGCCGCCGTGGACGCACCCGGAGAGGCCCCCAGCAAGGCCGCCAGGGTGCCGTCTTTGGCGGCGACGATCTCGGTACCGAATTCAAGCTTGCCACCGCCGTCTTCGGTCTCCTTGATAATCTGTACCCGCTGACCGGCCATCTGGAGTTTCCAGTCTTCCTCCCGGGCATCCGGGAAGAAGTTACGCAGCGAGGCAACACGGTCACTGTGGGACTGGAACACCTCGCCGATCAGGTACCGGGTCAGGTCCATATTGCTCTTGCTCACCGACAGCATCGGCTTGAGGTTGGTGGTGCGCACCGAGCCGATCAGGTCGAAGATAGAGCCCTGTTTCAGGAAACGGGTGGTGAAACCGGCGAACGGTCCGAACAGCAGCGCCGGTTCGCCATTGATGATGCGGGTATCCAGGTGCGGCACGGACATGGGCGGCGCGCCGATCGGAGCCTTGCCGTAAACCTTGGAGTTATGCTGACTAACGATGTCCGGCTTGCCACATACCAACCACTGGCCGCTGACCGGGAAACCACCGTAACCCCGGGCCTCGTCGATGCCGGATTTCTGCAGCAGCGGCAGCGCACCACCACCGGCGCCCAGAAACACGAAGCCGGCCTCCAGCTTGGTGAGCTCGCCGGTCTTCTGGTTCTTCACGCGGACCTTCCAGCGACCATTGTCGCGCTGGTCAATGTAATGCACCGGGCAGCTGAGCATCAGCTCGAAGTTGTCCTGGGTCTCCAGCCACTTGACCATGCTTCGGGTCAGGGAGCCGAAGTCCACGTCCGAACCGTGATCGATCCGGGTGGCGGCTACACGCTGCATGGGATCCCGGTGATTGACCACCAGCGGCATCCATTCTTCCAGCACGTCCGGGGACTCGGTGTATTCCATTTCCCGGAACAGGTGGTGGGCACTGAGTTTTTCATGGCGGCGCTTCAGGAACGCCACGTCCTTCTCGCCCCAGACAAAGCTCTGGTGCGGCGTGCGGTTGATGAACGACTTCGGGTCGGGCAGAACACCCTGCTCGACCAGGTAGGACCAGAACTGCAGGGAAACCTCGAACTGGGCGTTGATCTTCAGCGCCCGCTCGATAGCCACATCACCATCGTCGGTTTCCGGGGTGTAGTTGAGTTCACAGTAGCCGGCGTGACCGGTACCCGCATTGTTCCATCCGTCCGTGCTTTCATGGGCAACGTGGTCAAGACGCTCCACCATGACGATGTCCAGCGACGGATCGAGCTGTTTGAGCATCATGCCGAGGGTGGCGCTCATGACGCCACCGCCGACCAGCACTACGTCTGCCTGTCTAACGGCCATTGGTCTGTACCCTGGTTAGTATTGAACCTGTTCGCACCGCCACGATCAGCAGCGGCGCCTGTCGGAAGCCGGCCCCGCGCCAGGTAGAGTACGCTGCCGTGAGCTTCCGGTCTGAATTTGCGCGCGATTATCCCGATTTTCGCCGAAATAATAAATTGCGAATGTCAACCGTTACGATCCTGACGACTCCCGGCCGACCTGCATCCGGTGCTGTGTGTCTGTTACGGACAGTGGCCCCTCACGGGTCAAACGACTACAATCCGGCGCGTATTTTTTTGGCCTGCTTCGGGCCGTGCCAGAGTCACCACGTCGGGGTGCCCAATGTCCGTTCTTGATACTGTTCTGATTATTCTTGCTGTCCTGGCGCTGCTGGGGGTGATCTTTGAAGAAATCACCCACGTCAACAAGGCCAAGGTTACCCTGTTCTTCGGCACCCTGGCCTGGATACTGCTATTCCTGTTCAGTGACTCGCCCCGGGAGACCGAGCTCATCGCCACCGGCCTGACGGAAAGCATCGCTGAGATCGCCGGGCTCTGGCTGTTTCTGGTTGCGGCGATGACCTTCGTCGCCTACCTGAATAAAAAGGGTATGATCGAAAACGTGATCTATCTGATCATGCCAAGGCAGGTAAGCGAGCGACGACTGCTGTTCCTCACCGGTCTGTTCTGCTTCATTTTCTCGTCTTTAGCAGACAATATAACTGCCACTTTAGTCTCATGCTCACTGATTCTGTCCCTGAATCTGGAGCTGAAAAAGCGCCTCCAGTTCGTCACTCTGGTGGTGTTTGCGGTGAACTCCGGAGGCGTTTCCCTGATCACCGGCGACGTCACCACACTGATGATCTTCCTTGCGGACAAGGTGGAAATACTGACTTTGCTGACCCTGGCCATCCCCGCCTCGATCACCGTTTTCATTCTCGCCGTTTTCCTCTCCAGGGGACTGACAGGAACTGTGACGCTGCGTTCCAACACCACACCGGTGCGCCGGGTCGACGCGGTGATCAGCGCCCTGTTTTTGTTAACAATCCTGAGCACCATTGCCGGCAACGCCCTGTTCAGTATTCCGCCGGTTCTCACCTTCCTGTTCGGCCTGTCGATCATGTTCCTGGTCTCCCGCTTCATGAGCAACGACTCGGACCTGGACCCGATTCTGGAATACATCCGCGTCATTGAATTCGAGACCCTGCTGTTCTTCCTCGGCATCCTGCTGCTGGTGGGAATGCTCAAGGAGATCCACGCCCTCGACTCCCTGGTGGCGATCTACGACCTGCTACCCCCGCTGTATGCCAATTACCTGATGGGAATCTTCTCTGCGGTTATCGATAATGTGCCGCTGACCGCAGCCCTGCTGAAAGCGGGCATCACCATGACGCCCGGAGAATGGATGGGACTGACCTACGCCGTCGGAGTTGGCGGCTCACTGCTGATCATCGGTTCCGCTGCAGGCATTGTGGCCATGAGCAAGATCGAAGGGCTGACCTTCGGTGCCTACATGCGGTATCTTGCCCACCTTCTGGCAGCCTACACCCTCGGCTACGCCGGGGTATTCATGCTCGGACGATTCATACACTGAGGCTTTAATGATTATGTTGATGGCTTTTGGCTCGATCATTGCCGGACTGGTACTTCTGGTCTGGAGTGCCGACAAATTTGTCGAGGGTGCAGCGGCAACCGCCAAGCACCTGGGCATGCCTACCCTGCTGATCGGTATGGTGATCATCGGCTTCGGCACTTCCGCGCCCGAGCTGGCGGTATCGGCCATGGCCGCCGCCGACGGCAATCCGGGCCTGGCCCTGGGTAACGGCTATGGTTCCAACATCACCAATATTGCGCTTATTGTCGGCCTGACCGCCGTCATCGCGCCCATCGCGGTGCATTCCCAGGTGATCCGGAAGGAACTGCCCCTGCTGGTGATCCTGACCCTGATTGCCGGATCCCAGCTGATCGACGGCGATCTGACCCGGCTGGACGGCGCCATTCTGCTGCTGGTGTTCGCGGGAGTGATGGGCTGGTCCATTTTCCAGGGCATCCGGGGCAAGGATGACCCGCTGGGCGGGGAAACCGATGCCGAGATCATCGCCCACCCCATGCCGCTCAAATCGGCTATCCTGTGGCTGGTGGTCGGCCTGGTGCTTCTGGTGGTCAGTTCCCGGATCCTGGTCTGGGGCGCCGTGACCATCGCCCAAAGCCTGGGAGTCAGTGATCTGGTGATCGGTCTGACCATCGTGGCCATTGGCACCTCCCTGCCGGAGCTGGCCTCGGCCCTGGCTGCGGTGAAAAAGAACGAACATGACCTGATCCTCGGCAATATCCTGGGATCGGGCATCTTCAACACCCTGGCGGTAGTGGGGCTTGCAGCGGTTATAGAACCACTGAAAGTGGATCCGGAAGTGCTATACCGGGACTGGACGCTGATGCTCGGCCTGACCGTTGGCCTGCTGGTCATGGGCTTCGGCCTGACCGGCTGGCACAAGCGGATTTCCCGCTTCGATGGCGGTGCGCTGCTGCTGATATACGTCGCCTATACCGGCTACCTGCTCACGACAGTGGTTACCGCCGGAACCTCCGTCACCTGACCTCAAGTGGGGCCGGGTTTACTCGGCCTCGCCATCACCCAGCAGGTCTTCCAGCCTGCCACGCACTTCACTCATGATCCCGGGCAGGTCCTGTTTGGATTTTCCAGCCACATCCAGGGGCTCGCCAACCCGCACATCCACCGGCTGGCCGAGGTTGATCTGCCAGGTTCGGGCCGGCAGCACCTGGTGAATGCCCCGGATCGCCACCGGCACAATCACCGCTTCGGTATCCAGGGCCAGGTGGAAACAGCCTTTCTTGAACGGCAACAGCTTACCATCCGGTGAACGGGTACCCTCCGGTGCGGCCCATAGCACGATACCGCTTTCCATCATGTCCCGGGCGCGTTCGAGATCCCGGACGGCCCGGTTGCGGTTGGAACGGTCCACCGACGGAAACTCGGCAGCCCGCATGGCCTGGCCGAGCAGAGGAATACTGAACAACTCCTTTTTCGCGAGCATACGGATCGAGCCGGGCAGGGAGACAAAGCTCACCGGGATGTCATAGTGGCTGGCGTGGGTGCACATGATGATGTACCGCCGGCCATCCCCGAAGTCCGGTACGGCTCCCCGTACCGTCAGATTGGCCCGCACCAGCCGCAGTAACGCTGCTGACCATTCCCGGCAGTACTGGTCCACGATCCGGCGATCCAGCTTGCCGAATAGGGCCCGGAGCAGGATCAGAAGGGAATAGAGTGCGGTCAGCCCCACTGAACCGAGAACCACACCCGCGCGGCGCAGGAGCGTGGCGGACTCGGTCAGCGGGTTCAGTTTCAGTCGGATCATGATTGCGCTGTCCTTTCCGGGTCGTCGTATGTTTGGTGAGCTGTGTCAACAGCGGCGGATTATAGCGGCTCCGGAAGCCTGTGGATAACCGCAAACATTTGCATTGATCAATTATCAAACTCGACCTATAAATAATAAAGATATAACTGCGGCCCACCGGCCGCGGAAGGCACTGCCTTCGTACAAGACCAAAAAGGAGAGGCACCATGAAACACCCGACCGAGATGAAACGGGGGCCCAACGACCCCGGTCTCGAAAACCCCGGACGCAGAACCATGCTGCTCGGCAGCGCCGGCGCGATGGCGGCGGTGAGCCTGCTGGGCTTCACTCCCCTGGCCCGGGGCGAGGAACCCAAGACCCTGCCGGATTACGTGGCGTGGAAAGAGCGCAACGCACTCATCCTGCACAGCACCAACACCATGGAAACCCAGCGCGGAGCCATCGGCCAGGGGGTGATCACCTCCAGTGACCGGCTGTTTGTCCGCAACAACCTGCCAGCCCCTTCCGAAGAGATCGTCGCTGACCGGGATGCCTGGGAAGTGAATATCGAGGGCGTCAAGAATCCGCGCACCCTGACTATCGGCGAACTCAAGACCATGGGCGTCACCACCGTGGCCTCGGTACTCCAGTGTTCCGGGAATGGCCGGGCCTTCTTCCCGCACGGAGCCAGCGGTACCCAGTGGTCAGTCGGCGCCGCAGGTTGCGTCATGTGGACAGGTGTTCCACTGAAAACCGTTGTCGAGGCCCTCGGCGGCCCTGCGGATGGCATGAAATACATCACCAGCACCGGCGGCGAATCCCTGCCCGATGGCATTGACCCCAAGACCGTCATGGTAGAACGCTCGGTTCCGATGCACGCACTGGATTCGGCCATGCTGGCCTGGGAAATGAATGATGAGCCCCTGCCCCTGTCCCACGGTGGTCCCCTTCGGATGGTGGTTCCGGGCTTCTATGGCGTAAACAACGTGAAGTATGTGAAGAACGTCGCTTTCACCGAAAGCCAGACCGACGCCAAGATCCAGGCTTCCGGCTACCGCATCCGTGACGTGGGCAAGAAAGGTTCACCCGACCAGCCGTCCATGTGGGAGATGAACGTCAAGTCCTGGGTCACCGCACCGCTGGAAACCGGCCGTGCGGGACGCAACATGATTTACGGTGTGGCCTTTGGCGGCACTAAGTCCCTGGACAAGGTGGAAGTTTCCACCGATGGCGGCCAGAGCTGGAAACAGGCCCAGTTCCTGGGGCCGGACCTCGGCCGCTACGCCTGGCGTCCGTTCGTGCTGGCCGCAGATCTCTCAGCCGGGGAGCATCGTATTGTCAGCAAGGCAACCGATGTCGACGGCAACAGCCAGCCGGAGGGCCGCACTGAAAACGAGCGTGGCTACGGACACAATGGCTGGAAGGATCACGGAGTGACCGTCACTGTAAGTTGACCATCCGGGGCGGCTGACCAGGGAGAAGCAGCCGCCCCGCCATTATCATTATCGGATCCATACCAGATGAACAAAACAGCTGTATTGGCCATCGCTTGCCTGATGACCTTTTCCCTCCACGCTTCAGCCGATGACCTGGCCGCCCAGGGCAAGAAAATTTTCACCCAGGAAGCCCAGCCTTCCTGCACCATCTGCCACACCCTCGCCGATGCCGGTTCCGCCGGTGCCATTGGACCGAACCTGGATGACCTCAAACCCACCGAGGAGCAGGTGAGAATGGCCGTGACCCAGGGCGTTGGCGTGATGCCGGCGTTTGAAGACAGCCTGTCGGAAGAACAGATCAAGGCCGTCGCGCATTACGTTGCGACGGTGACCGGCGGCAAGTAACAGAAAACGGGGCTTTCGCCCCGTTTTTTTGAATCCCGATCACGCTTTTTCCCTGAACACCATGGCGATGGAGTTCAGACAATAACGCTGCCCGGTCGGTGGCGGCCCATCGGGAAAGACATGCCCCAGGTGGCTGTCACAGCGCGGGCAACGGATCTCGGTGCGGGCCATACCCAGACTGTTGTCTTCCAGGTACCGGATATGATCCGGATCGAAGGGCTGGAAGAAGCTCGGCCAGCCGGTCCCGGAGTCAAATTTCGAGTCTGAACTGAACAGGGGCAGGTCGCACAACCGGCAGTGATAGACGCCCGCCTTCTTGTTGTCCAGCAGGGTGCCACAGAACGGGTGTTCGGTGCCGTGATCGAGCAAGACACGGCGCTCGTCCGGCGTCAGATCCGCCGCTTTCTCGTCCACCTGAGCCTGCGTCAATGGTGTCAGGTCGTAACCTGCTGCAGATACAGTCATAACGTGTCTCCTCAGGCCTGGCCCGGTTCGTTGTCCGTGTATTCCGGTTTCAGTCGGTCGCTATAGTTGTCCACCAGCTTTTCCATCTTGGGCGCAGCGACAGCCATGATGTAGGGCTGATAGGGATTCCGGGCGGCAAAATTCTGGTGGTACTCCTCGGCCGGGTAGAAGGCCTCCAGTGGTTCCAGGCTGGTCACGATCGGATCCGGATAGACCCCGGCCGCATCCAGCTGGTGAATGTAGGCCTCGGCCACGGCTTTCTGATCAGCCGTTTCGTAGAAAATCGCCGAGCGGTATTGGGTGCCCCGGTCGTTACCCTGTCGGTTGAGCTGGGTGGGATCGTGGGCCACGGAAAAGAAGACCTTCAGCAGCTCGCCAAAACTGACTTTCGCCGGATCATACCGGACTTCCACTACCTCGGCATGGCCGGTAGTGCCGGTGCACACCGCCTCGTAATTCGCGGTTGCCGCACTGCCTCCGGCGTAACCGGAGGTCACTTGGCTGACCCCGTCCATTGCCAGCAGAACCGCCTCAACGCACCAGAAACAGCCGCCGGCCAGCACTACGCGTGCCTCTGCCCCCTCATCGGGCAAGTCCCGCTCAGGGTCCGGGAAACGGCTACGGGGCACGCTCAGGCCCGGTACATTGCATGACTCTGTCATAGTCACCTCTGGTTTGGATGTCTTTCACCTAGCTTAATGACTTTTACGATCAAACCCCAAACCGGGACTTCCTTACCAAACATGAACATTGCGCCCGGGCAGTTGCATCCCCCCCTCAGCCAACCATAATGAAAGTCAGGGTTTGCCAACGCTTTTCACGCAGGCACTCAGCCAGAACCCGCTCGGCATCAAGGAAAGAACAATGACGGCAAGGGCTCGTGCACCTGAAAACCAGAATGAACTGCTGGAGTATCGCCTCAGCCTGCGCCTCGGGCCGGTACACGCACGCCAGAGGCTCGGCATCGAGCAAGAATCCGAAGCCATGGTCTTTGGCAAGGATCACCGGTCTTTTCACCTGGAAAACCTGACCAATGCCCCCGGGCTGATCCGATTCTGCCTGAAGTGCGTTGGTCTGTTCCGCCGGGCCCAGGCCAACACCCTGAAACTGGCCACGGTCCACAACCAGTTCGTTATTCCCGACCTCCCGGAGGCTTTCGAGGGCTACCGTATCCTGCATCTGACTGACCTGCACGTGGATATGGACGAGGCGAACCTGCAGGCGGTGATTCGCCAGATCGAGCCTCTCGATTATGATCTGTGTGTACTGACCGGAGATTACCGACGCCTGACCTGGGGCCCGGTGGATGACGCCCTGGCGGGTATGGGCCGGTTGCGCGCCGCGATCAAGGGCCAACCTTACGCGGTACTGGGCAACCATGACAGCATCCGCATGGTGCCTGCCCTGGAAGACATGGGGTATCAGCTACTACTGAACGAGATGACTCCCCTGGAACGCAATGGCCAGAAGCTGTACCTGGCCGGCGTGGACGATGCTCATTTCTACAAGGTGCACAACCTGCACAGGGCGGGGGACGACATCCCCGTCGGAGCCATCAGCGTCCTGCTCAGTCATACCCCGGAAATCTGGCGCGAGGCCGCCCACGCCGGCTACGACGTGTTCCTGTGTGGCCATACCCACGGCGGCCAGATCTGCCTGCCCGGCGGCATTCCGGTCACCCTGGATTCCGATTGCCCACGGCAGTTGGGCCGGGGCTACTGGCAGGTCAACGGGATGCAGGGTTATACCTCCCCCGGCGCCGGCACCTCGGTGTTGAATGTCCGGCTCAATTGCCCACCGGAGGTGACCATCCACACCCTGACCCGGGGCCCCCGGTAACCCGCTTCAGTGGGGCTTGTCGCGAATGCCGAGTTGGTGCAGGAGTGGAGAAAGCAGGATGTTGGAGAGCGTGAACAGGACAACAACCCCCAAGGCGCTGCCCCACCCGACCGGGAGCCAGACCACGGCAAGAATCATGGGCAGGGCCGCTTCCGGGATCTGATCCAGGCCCAACGCACGGGCGCTGGACTGCAAGCCCATCCGGCGTTTGATGAAGCTGCTGACCATGTCGCCCAGCAACCCCAGAAAGCCGAACAGTGCCCCGAACAGGAAGCCCAGGCCGGTGACCAGGGAAAACAATGCGCACGCCAGGCAACCGCTGACCAGTCCCCGCCAGGTCTTGCTTCTACCCAGCACGGGGCGACCATCCGGCCAGAGCCGGTTGCCGTCCACCGGCTGATCCCAGCGCTTGCCGAAGATGCGGGCCGCCACCACAGGGGCACCGTTGGCGAGCACCAGCATGACGTACAACTCCAGCGATAACAGCAACTGCCAGTGCTCCTTTTTGCTTGTCAGTCCAGCCCGCCCCGGGTCAGTTTCAGGGGATCCATCAGTTGCTCCAGCCGCGCCCGGCTCAGGCCGCTGCGTTCCTCGGCCACGTCAATCACCGGGCGACCGGTCCGGTACGCTTCCTTGGCAATGTCTGCGGCAAGGCTGTACCCGATCTCCGGATTCAGGGCGGTGACCAGCACCGGGTTACGGCCGACGCCGGCATTCAGGTTATCCGCGTTGACGGAGAAATCCCTGAGAGCCTTGTCCGCCAGGATGGTAGCCGCATTGCTCAACAGGCCAACCATATCCAGCAGGTTGGCACCCACCAGCGGTAACATCACGTTAAGCTGGAAGTTACCGGACTGGCCGGCGATTGCCACGGTGCTGTCCAGGCCCATTACCTGGGCGCCCACCATCGCCACCGACTCGGGGATGACCGGGTTGACCTTGCCAGGCATGATGCTGGATCCCGGCTGCAGCGCCGGCAGGCTGATCTCCGCCAGACCGTGGATCGGGCCACTGTTCATCCAGCGCAGGTCATTGGCGATCTTGGTGAGCACAATCGCCACACCCCGTAACTGGGATGACAGCGCCACGGGCGCATCCACCGCACTCTGGCCGACAAACTTGTGCTCCAGGGACCGGAATGGATAACCGGTATTACTCTTGAGAAACTTGACGAATTGGCCTGCGAACTCCGGCGCGGCGTTCACGCCGGTGCCTACTGCCGTCCCCCCCTGCGGCACCGCCATCAGCTCTTCAGTTGCCGCTTCCACGCGTTGCTCTGCCGCGGCCAGCTGCTCACGCCAGGTCCGCAACTCCTGGCCCAGGGTAACCGGCATGGCATCCATCAGGTGGGTCCGGCCGGTTTTCACCTGCTCCGTAAACAGGGCCTCCCGTTCGTAGATAACCCCCCGCAGGTGAGTCAGTGCCGGCACCAGGGATTCCTTCACCGCCATCACCGAACTGACATGGATCGCCGTGGGAATCACGTCGTTGGAGCTCTGGCTCATGTTGACGTGATCATTGGGGTGAATATCCACACCCGCCTTCCGGCACAGGGCAGCGATCACCTCGTTGGCGTTCATGTTGGTACTGGTGCCGGAACCGGTCTGGTAGCGATCCACCGGAAACTGATCGGCGTACTCGCCGCTGATCAGGGCATCACAGGCCTGGACGATGGCGTCGCGCCGGGCGTTGTCGAGCAGTCCGAGGCTGGTATTGGCCTCGGCGGCTGCCTTCTTGATCTGCGCAACGGCCTTGATAAAGTTGGCGGGCATGGGCTGGCCGCTGACCGGAAAGTTGTCTACGGCTCGCTGGGTCTGGGCACCCCAGAGTGCATCGGCGGGCACATGGATCTCACCCAGGCTGTCTTTCTCCGTTCTGAATTCGCTCATGTTCCCTCCTGTCCGTCCGTCTACATTGAGGTTTATGCCCACTGCTACGAAACTGTCGCTGAGCTGTATCACCCTGCTCCGTGCTCAGTCATTGGCATGGCTTCGCAGCCGGACATGGTCGCAGATCCCGGTCACCTGCTCAAAATTCAGGATCAGGGTGTGCACGGTGTTGGTGTAGGTATCGTGCAGGTGGAACTTGAAGCGTTGCTGTTTCTCCCCCTGCAGAAAGGCATCGTATTCCCGAACCAGTTCGCGGACATCCCCACCCTCATTCTTGGTCCAGGTCGCGTTGAAAGGCCCGAGCACGGCGCCGCCGGCCAGGCAGATGGTGACTTCGTGATTGGTCAGTCCGGTATCGGAATTGCTCATGGCGCTGGGTCTCCTGTTCCTCGAGGTTGGTAGGATAAGTGTAGACCCTGCAGGCAAAATCGTGGGCAGGTCTCACAAGTATGGAGCGAGCCGATGCAGCATCAATACCTTTTTTAGTAGACGACCAGTCTATTTTTATGCATCATTTAGTAGACGATCGGTCTAAATTAAGCAGCAAGCTATGAACCAGACAGCACACACCAAGCGCAAACGCGGCAGGCCGCGCAAGACACAGAACGCGGATTTCCGGGATACCCGTCAGGAGCTGATCACTGTGGGCCTGGCGGTCTTGACGGAAAAGGGCTACTCGTACGCGGGCATTGACGGAATACTCCGCAAGGCCGGTGTCCCGAAAGGGTCTTTCTACCACTATTTCGACAACAAAGAGTCGTTCGGCAAGATTCTGATTGAAGCCTACGGCCGGTATTTCGCCGGCAAACTCGATCGCTGGTTTCGCGATAGCTCCCTGAGCCCGCTGCAACGACTTGACGCCTTCGTCGAGGACGCCAAGGCGGGCATGAAAAAGTTCGATTATCGCCGCGGCTGTCTGATCGGCAACCTGGGACAGGAAATGTCAGCGCTGCCGGAGGGTTTCCGCGCCCTGCTCCAGGAAGTTTTTCGGGACTGGGAAGGCAGGACTGCTGAACTTTTGTCCGAAGCGCAGCGTGCCGGTGAGATTCCTGCCCACACCCGGTGTGACCAGATGGCCCATTTCTTCTGGATTGGCTGGGAAGGTGCGGTATTGCGCGCAAAGCTGGACCAATCACCACAACCACTGGATCAGTTTGCTGAGGGATTCAGGGCACTGCTACGCGGCGCCTGATCCTGACCGGAAACCGACATTCCAGTTCATCAAAAAGACGGAGGCAACGTGTTTAGAGGCATACTTATTGAAGGCTCTCGCGGCGATCAACAGGTTTCCATTGGTTCAATCGAAGAGTCAGATCTCCCGGACGGCGACGTGACGGTGGATGTGTCCTTTTCGACCCTGAACTATAAGGATGCCCTGGCCATTACCGGCAAGTCCCCGATCGTCAAACACTACCCGATGATCCCCGGAATCGATTTTGCGGGCACCGTGTCCAGCTCGGACCATGCCGATTTCCAGGTGGGCGATCAGGTCGTCCTGAACGGTTGGGGCGTCGGTGAGAAACACTGGGGTGGCCTCGCGGAAAAAGCCCGTGTCTCTGGCGACTGGCTGATTCCCCTGCCGGAAGCTTTCTCGCCACGGCAAGCCATGGCCATC
>JAAZVL010000169.1 GCA_018623515.1 Marinobacter sp. | reverse complement strand
CTCGAGGGTCAGAGTCTGGGCCATCGCCTGGAGAATGTGCGGGTCATCATCCACAAAGATTACCGAAGGGTGTGTCATTCCGTTGCCTCCCGCTGTTGCAAGGTCAGTACAAATTCCGCGCCCGGGCCATCCGAGCGGTTACGGCCAGTGAGTGTGCCGCCGAGGGCATCGACAATCTGCCGCGAAATGGACAAACCAAGCCCGAGCCCCTGCTTGACAGACTTGGTGGTAAAGAAGGGTTCAAAAATCTGCTCCGTGTTGCCCGGAAGGCCGTAACCGTTATCCCGGACCGTACAGCGCCAGTGACCATCAACCGGTACCACATCTATGGTGATCACCGGCGCCTCGCGCTCTTCCACGGCCTGCACCGCGTTGGCCAGGAGATTCACCATCACCTGCTCGATCCGGATCAGGTCGCCGTGGCACATCACCGGCTGCTCCGGACGGTTCCAGCGGATATCGATGCCGGCACTGTTCTTCTGGGCCTTGATGATCTTCAGGGCCGCATCCACCGACTGGCGCAGATCCACCACCGAGGGCGGGCCTTCGGACTTGCGGGCAAACACCTTGAACTGCCGGGTCAGCTCCGCCATCTTGTCGCAAAGACTGATGATTTCCGAGAGATTGGCGTCCACCATGTCCATGGCGCCCTTTTCGAGAAAACGGCGGCTGTTACGGGCATAGGTCTGGATAGCGGTCAGCGGCTGGTTCATTTCGTGGTTCAACCCCGCCGACATCTGCCCCAATACCGCCAGCTTGGCGGCCTGGATCAGCTCCTGCTGGGTCTCCCGAAGCTCGCTCTGGGCGCGCTCCCGTTCACTGATTTCCGCCAGCAACTGCTGATTGGAGTGTTCCAGGTCCCGGGTGCGCTCGGCCACCCGGCGTTCCAGTTGCTCGCCCCGCAGGGCCAGCTCCGCCTCCCGGCGGTAACGTTCCCTCAGGTACAACCAGGCCAGCAGAACACCGACGTAGATGGCAAGGCCTGCAACCACAAAGCCCAGCCGGGTCCAGAGCACCGGGGCGGTCGAGACCATCACCTGCAGGGTCCAGTCCAGTCGTGGCAATGGAGTCCGGACACTCAAATACTCCTGGTTGCCTTCCGGAGTATGGAACCGAATCTTCGCGGATTGTTCCGATAGCCCCCAGGGCCGCCCCAGTTGCGCTATCTGCATGGGTTGAAGTTCACGCTCCGGATACCGTTGCCGGGTTTCCAGCGACAAGGCCCCGTTGCTCCCGCCCGAAAAATCCCGGTACAGCCAGGCAGGCCGACTGGCCAGGAAGCTGACGCCGGACTGATCCAGCACCACCATTTCCGCCTCGCTCAGGGATGCGGGGCGGTGCCACTGGGACTCCAGTTCGTGCACCAGCACCTTGACCGCAATCACACCGGCAATCTCGCCACTGTCAGCGCGCACGGGGTGGGAAAAATACAGGCCACGGACACCGGACATCAGCCCGAGCGCAAAATAGATCGCCGAGTCGCCGCTGGCCAGGGCATCGGAGAAGTAGGGCCGGAAATCAAACCGCCGGCCGACGAAGCTGTCTTCCTGCTGGTAGTTATTGGCGGCGATGGTGAGACCGGAAGTATCCATCAGGTAGACATCGGAACTGCCCACAATGGTCGCCATTCTCTGCATTTCCTCATTGGCATCGAGAATGGTCCGGGGATCATCGGGATTCTGCAGTGCCCGCGCCATCAGCGGGTGCTCGGCCATCAGCTCCGGTATGGGGAGGTAACGATTGAGCTCATTGGCTACCAGCTGCCGGTAGCGGAAGGATTCCTCCAGGCTCTCCTGCTCGACCTGCCGGTAGCCGGCCCAGCCGCCCAGCACCCAGGACAGACCCAGGGTGATCAGCAAGAGCAGGACCGCACCGATTCGCAGAGACATGGCAGAGAGTTCCGGAAAAAAGCGCTAGCCTAGCGCTCCGACCGGACCGGCACAACCGGGGCTGTACCGGCCGGTCAGAATGCGACTCAGGCCATCAGGACACCGCCGGCGCAAGCCGGGCCCGGCGCTGGCGTTGCATCACGAAGGCCAGGACCGCCGCGGCCACACCGCCAAGATCGGTCCAGAGCCCGCCCTCGATCATCAGCAAGGCAGCCCCGATCAGCAGCAGACGGGTGAACCAGGGGGCAGCGACCCGTGCGAACCAGCCCATCACGCCACCGGAGAGCAGATACACGCCGAAGGTGGCCGTCACCAGGGCGCGGGCAATCTCGAACCAGCCAGCTTCCATCAACAGGGCATCGTTGTAGAAGAACATGAACGGCACGATGAAGGCAGCAATACCGATGCGGAACGACGCCACCGACGTTTCCATGGCGTTGGCTCCGGAGATGCCAGCTGCCGCGTAGGAGGCCAGCGCCACCGGCGGCGTGATGGCAGAAACCACCGCAAAGTAGAAAACGAAGAAGTGGGCGGTGAGGGGCTCGATGCCCAGCTGGACCAGACCCGGTGCCACGACCGACGCAGCTACCGCATAGGCCGCCGTGGTGGGCATGCCCATCCCCAGCAGAATGGAGATGAACATCGCAAAGATCAGCGCCAGCAGATTGCTGTGCTCGGCCACATCGAGCAGCAGCACGGAGAAACGCGCACCGACACCGGTCAGGGAAATCACCCCGACGATAATGCCGGCGGCGGCACAGACCACGATGATCTGGATCGACATGATCGACGCGATATCCAGTGCCCTCAGGATCGAGCGCAGCCCCATCTTGTTCGGGGAAATCCAGCTCACCACCGCCGCAGAGACGGTCGCCAGGGTACCGGCTCGGATCACCGAATAGCCCATGAACAGGGCCACGATCAGGATGATGATCGGAACAAACAGGTAACACTGCTTCATCAGGCGGCCAAGCTTGGGCAGCTCGTCCTCGCGCATGCCGCGCATGCCGGTCTTGGCGGCTTCGAAATCCACCATGAAATAGACGGACGCAAAGTACAGGATGGCCGGAATGATGGCGGCAATGGCAATCTCGGTGTACGGAATGCCGGTGATCTCCGCCATGATGAAGGCGCCCGCCCCCATGATCGGCGGCATGATCTGGCCACCGGTGGAGGCGGCCGCTTCCACCGCGCCGGCGGAGGTCTTCTTGTAACCCACCTTCTTCATCAGCGGAATGGTCAGGGAACCGGTGGATACCACGTTTCCGGCACTGGTGCCGTTGATCATGCCCATCAGGCCGGACGCGAAGATCGACACCTTGGCGGGGCCACCGCGTGAACGGCCCGCCGCGGCAAAGGCGAAGTTGACGAAGTAGTCACCCACCTTGGACGCCTGCAGGAAGGCGGCAAAGATGATGAACAGAATGATGTACGTGGACGATACCGCCGTGGTCGGGCCGAGGATGCCGGCATCGGTATACACCTGGCTGAAGAAGCGCTTCACGCTCAGCCCCGGATAGCCCAGGAACCCGGGCAGATACGGACCGGCAAACACGTAGACCAGGAACACCAGACCAATGATCACCAGCGCCATGCCCGCCACCCGGCGGGTCAGCTCAAGAATCAGGGCGGAACCGGCAACAGCCGCAAAAGAAATGCCCACCGGCGAGAACGGTGTGCCGGTAGACATCCGGATCGGGGTGTTGAACACCACCAGCAGATAGGCCGCAACCGCGACCGAACAGACCATCAGCACCAGGTCAGGCAGGCTGAAACGCCCCCGGCCGCGTTGATGGAACCAGCTCATGACTATGCCCACAGCCGTCGCCGCAATCAGCGGCCAGCCGTAGTGCCAGGTCTCCAGTTCCGGAGCGATGCGCATGGCACCGTCATTGAGCATCTGATAGAAGGCAAAACTCTGGTACAACGCATACAGGGCGGGCAGCATGGCCACGCCGGCGATCCAGGTGGTCCAACGGTGGCGCGCCTCGCCTTCCTCAGCCGATGCAAAACGGGCCCCTGCATACAGCATGAAGCCCAGGAAAAGGGCACCGGCCACGTGGATAATCCGGAAGGACCAGGTTTCCAGCGGCGCAATATTCAGCGTGTAAAGATGGAATGACGAGTAGGCGATCGTCAGAAGCGTGACGAGCTTGAGCAGTCCGCCTTCGAACAGGCGTCGGTTGGCCTCAACGGGTTCCTCGTCGACGTTATGGGCGAGGATGTGATCTTCGTCCTCGGTCACCCGGGGCGAATGTTGGATTTCGTGTTCAGTGGACATGATGCAACCTGCTATCGGAAAAGCCGGACCGGTTCAGAACCGGAAATTGGGGGGCCGTCAGGCGGCCCCCTCAGACACAACGGTTACTTGCCGATCTTGCTTTCCGGAATCTCGTAGCCGTTTTCGTTGAACCAGCGTGCTGCACCCGGATGCCATTGCAGAACGTTGTTCTTGGTGTAGTTCTCGGGAACAGTGGTCCGTGCCGCCTTGTGGATGGAGACCATCTTGTCGTTGTTCTCCATGGTCAGCTTGACCATCTCGTACACCAGGCTCTCAGGTGCGTCGCAGTTGGCGATGGCGAAGTTCCACATGGACACCACTCGGGACGGCTCTTCCAGGGACTGGTAGGTGCTGGCCGGAATCACGAACTCGGAGACCGGGAACGCCTCGGTAATGGTCTTGGCCTGCTCATCGGTCATGCCGATGATGTTGACGTCAGTCTGGACTTCCAGCTGGCTGACGGCAGGAATGGGGATACCGGCAGCGAAGGCCACCACATCGATCAGGCCATCCTGCAGCTGACCGCCCAGATCGGACCAGCTGCCGTTACGGCGCTCGAAGTCCACGCCCAGAGTTTCCATCATGCGCGGAAAGTAGGTATCGGAGGTGGAGCCCGCGGGACCGAAACCGATGGTGGCACCGTCCGGAATCTCGTCGATGGAGGTGATGCCGGAGCTGCTCAGGGTGGTGATGGAGAACGGCGTCTCGTACATCGGGAACATGGCACAGACGTTGTCCATCGCCATACCCGGAGCCAGCGGGCTCTTGCCTTCCAGTGATTCACGGGCCGGGCCCATGGTGGTCAAGCCGAAGTTCAGGTCGCCGGTGTGCACCAGGGCCATGTTCTGCATCGGGCCACCGGTAATCTCGGCACCGCCGGAGATGCCCAGGTTTTCAGCCATGAAGTTTGCCCAGCCTGAACCGTAGGCGAAGTAGGTTCCGCCCTGGCTGGCAGTACCAATGGTAAAGCTCTCGGGCCAGTCAGATTTGTCCTGGGCCATGGCCGGGCTGGCAATGGCGGCGGAGGCAACGGCTGCTGCCAGAATAGCTTGAATCTTCATAGAGGATGCTCCCCATATCATTTTGGTTGTCGGGTGCTTGACGCGACCATGAACGGCCACGGTGAGTTTCAACACGAGCAAGGACCGGACCAGTTTCGTGAAACATTTACAAAACAGAACCTTACCGTCCGGGCGCTAACGTGACCGATCTTTAAATGTGTGAGAGTCCACCCATTACCGGGAGGCAATGTGTGGATACCCATACCTGAGTGTAGACTTTGAGTGAGAACTGGAGGCGGGGGTGGGAGGTTTACGTAATAAAGACAGTGTCGCTTACAACATTATGCCCAGTCAGTTACAGCCGACCCGACACCTGGCTATAAGTGGCCGAAAATACTATTTAATCTAGGCTCTCACGAGATGCGCAACCTTTTCTGGGTGATTGATGAGGCTTGGCGCTTCTGGTTTCAATCCACGCGCCCGCGAGGGGCGCGACCGCATTTCGGAGAGCAGGCCACCTGCAAACTGTTGTTTCAATCCACGCGCCCGCGAGGGGCGCGACGTGGTGTAATCTGCGCACCAGGCTCTCAGCTCTCGTTTCAATCCACGCGCCCGCGAGGGGCGCGACTTCGCGGCCTGTTTGCGGTACTCCGCCACGTTTGAGTTTCAATCCACGCGCCCGCGAGGGGCGCGACCCTGGTGCTGGCTCATCGGTGTGCCGGACGGCCTGTTTCAATCCACGCGCCCGCGAGGGGCGCGACCGCGCAAAGCCTGAGCTTACCGACGTGTTTCGCGGTTTCAATCCACGCGCCCGCGAGGGGCGCGACATGCCGACAACATCCGGCCCATGACCGACCAGGTGTTTCAATCCACGCGCCCGCGAGGGGCGCGACTCACCACGTCCAGTTCGATAATTAATATTGTGGGTTTCAATCCACGCGCCCGCGAGGGGCGCGACGGCTGTTTTGACAAGCCTATGAAAAGCATTGCAGTTTCAATCCACGCGCCCGCG
>JAAZVL010000168.1 GCA_018623515.1 Marinobacter sp. | reverse complement strand
GCTCGCCGCCCGCAATGTCCTGCGCACGCGGGTCGGCCGGGCCTTCATCGCCATCCGTGACCGGGACATTTCTGCCGAGATCCTGGGCATCAACCTGTTGCGCTACAAGCTGATGTCCTTCGCCCTCAGTTCTTTTTATGCCGGTGTCGCCGGTGGGCTGTTTGCCTACTTCTACCGGGTGGTGACGCCGGAGAGTTTTCCGCTCTCCATGTCCATCTTCTACCTGGCGGCGGTCATTGTCGGGGGCATGGGTAACCTGCTGGGTGGTATCCTCGGCGCGGCTTTCATGACCCTGGTGCCGGAAGCCCTGAAGTTGCTGACGGCGGCCCTGACGCCGTTCTATCCCAACGCCCCCGTGTTCATGTCACCGATGCTGGAAATCATCTTTGGTGCCCTGATCGTCGGCTTCCTGATCTTCGAACCCCATGGCCTGGCGGAAATCTGGCATCGCATCCGACGATTCTTCCGGCTATGGCCATTCCGGAATTAAGCGTGTTTCAACGAGTCTTTCACCGAAAGACCGTCCAACAGCAACAACAAGAAGCAGCAAGGAGAAGAAACATGTTCAGAAACATCCTCAAAAAAGGACGCAAGCTCGCCGGGCTTGGTGGCCTGGTTGCTGCGTTGACCGTAGCCGCCCCTGCCATGGCTCAGGACAAAGAGCCCATCGTGTTCGGTGGTTCCATCCCGCTCTCCGGTGTCTTTGCCTTTGCCGGCATCCACCTGCACGCGGGCCTGACAGACTACACGGACTGGATCAACAGTCAGGGCGGGATCAACGGCCATCCCGTGGAATACGTGATGGAGGACACCGCCTACGAGGTGGATCGTTCGGTGGCGGCCTTCAAGAAGATCTCCGGCAGCAGCTCGCCGGCCACCTATTACGGGGACAGCACCGGCTTTATGAAGGCCATCGCCTCGGAGCTCAACAGCATGGGCACCACGCTGATGAGCGGCGCATCCTTCGCCACGGCGCTGACCGACAACGAACAGTACCCCTACCAGTTCATCCCGGGACCCAACTACAGCCAGATGTTCGGCATCATCCTGGAATACATCGCCTCCCAGGGTGAGGGCGGTGACATGCCCACCGTGGCCTTCGTCTACAGCGATACCGAGTTCGGCAAGGATCCCATCGAGAACGGCAAGGCCCGGGCGGCCGAGCTGGGCATCGAGGTGGTCGAGGAAATCGTCACCAAGCCCGGCAGTGTGGATGTCTCCGCCGAGGTGCTGAAACTGCGCCGTGTCCGGCCGGATTACGTGGTGTTCCACGGCTACGTGCTTTCTCCGATCAACGAGTTCATGGTGCAGATGCGCCAGATGGGACTGGACACCCAGTTCATGGGCACTTTCTGGTCCTCCGACAAGCTGATCATCGACAAGATGGGCGCCGATGCCGACGGTTACATGGGCGTGATGCCCTACAACTACTACGACAGCGAGGAAAGCGGCCCGATGCTGGATGCCCTGAGGGCCCAGGCCGAGAAGAGTGACCCGGAGGCGGGTTACCGTCCGACCGGCTACATCCAGGGCTGGTTCAACGCCATGGTCTGGACCGAAGTGATCAAACGCACCCTGGATGCCGGCAAGGAGCTGACGGCTGACAACATGGCCGAGGCCCTGGCTTCCATCAAGGACTGGGATACCGGCGGCATCATCGGCATTCCGGTGACGGTGAAGGACATGTCGTTCCCGGTTGGCCGGATCTGGCGGGTCAACGCTGAAAAGGGCCGCTACGAGCCGGTGTCGGACTGGATTCACCTCGACTGAGGGGCTGTATGGAAGCCTTACTGGAAATCGATAACATCGAGGTGGTCTACAACAAGGCGGTGCAGGTCCTCCGGGGCCTGTCACTGCGGGTACCGAAGGGCGCCATCGTGGCGCTCCTCGGTTCCAACGGCGCCGGTAAGTCCACCACCCTGAAAAGCGTTTCCGGCCTGCTGACGCTGGAGGATGGCGAAGTCACTGCCGGGGAAGTCCGCTTCCGGGGCAAGGATGTGAAGGGCATTCCGCCGGAGAAACTGGTGCGTAACGGCCTGTTCCACGTGATGGAGGGACGGCGAGTGTTCGAGGACCTCACTGTCGAGGAAAACCTGATTGCCGCCACTTACGCGCTTACCGGCCGCAAACCCTCGCTGAGCGACAGTTACGAGCTGGTCTACAACTATTTCCCCCGGCTCAAGGAGCGGCGCAAACAGCTGGCCGGTTACCTGTCTGGCGGTGAACAGCAGATGCTGGCCCTGGGGCGGGCCCTGATTGCCCAGCCGGATCTGATCATGCTCGACGAACCGTCCCTGGGGCTGGCGCCACTGCTGGTGGAGGAAATCTTTACCATCGTTGCCCGCATCAACCGGGAGCAGGGTACCGCCATCCTGCTGGTGGAACAGAACGCGGCGGTGTCCCTGGCCATCGCCTCCTATGGCTACATCATGGAGAACGGCAAGATCGTGATCGATGGGCCAACGGAGAAACTCACCGCCAACGAGGATGTTCAGGAATTCTATCTCGGTGTGGGTGGCGCCGAGGGCGAAACCCGCAGTTATCGGGATATCAAGCATTACAAACGTCGCAAGCGGTGGCTCTCATGACAACACCGGCCGTACCCGAACTCACCCTGCCGCAAATGCTGCGGGCCCACGCCCGCGACCGGTCCGATCACCTGGCCCTGCGCCAGAAGGACTTTGGCATCTGGCAGGCCTATACCTGGCAGGATTACTATCAGCGCGCCTGTCACTTCGGACTGGGGTTGCGAGCCCTCGGGCTGTCCGAGGGTGGCCATGTGGCGATCATCTCGGAGAACCGGGTGGAGTGGGTGATTGCCCAGATGGGCATTGGCCTGGTCAACGGCATCTGCGTCGGGGTGTATCCCACCAGCCCCTGGAACGAGGTGGCCTACGTGCTGGAACACAGTGATGCCGAAGTTGTGGTGTGCGAGGATCAGGAACAGACCGACAAGGTCATCGAGGCCTGGGGACAACTACCACAGCTCAGCCATTGCATCACCATCGATATGAAAGGCCTGCGCAATTATCCGGCGCCTCCCACCGCCTTCGAGGCCGTGGAAGCCATGGGCCGGAAGTACGAGCAGCAGCACCCGGATCTGATCGAGCAGATGCTGGCAAGTCAGGCCATGGACGACACCGCTCTGATGATCTACACCTCCGGCTCCACCGGTCGACCCAAGGGCGCGATGATCACCTGGGGTAACCTGCATGCAGCGGCGCCGGGCCTGATCGAACTGCTGGCTGTCGACCGGCATGCGTCCAGCCTGTCTTATCTGCCACTCTGCCATGTGGCCGAGCAGGCACTCACTAACATCGCGCCGGTCTATGTGGGCAGCACCGTGAGTTTCGGGGAAAGTCTGCGCACGGTACAGGAAGATCTCCGGGAGATCGCGCCGACTTTCTTCCTGGGGGTGCCCAGGATATGGGAAAAGCTCCACTCCGCCATCTACATCAAGATCCAGGAGACCGGGCGCCTGCGCCAGGGCCTGTTCAACCGGGCGATGCGGGCCTGTGAACCCATGGCCACCAAAACCCGCGCACAGTGGACCCTGAAGGAGAAACTGGTATACGGCCTCAGTTACTGGCTTGTTTTCCGGGCCTTGCAGAACTACATCGGCCTGCGCCGCTGCCACATCGCCCTCACCGGCGCGGCCCCGATCTCCACCGGCATCCTGTCGTTCTTCCGGACCATCGGCATTCCCCTGGTGGAAGTCTATGGTCAGACAGAAAGCACCGGCGTTGCCACGGCCCAGCCACTGGACGATATCCAGCTCGGCACCGTTGGCGTTGCCATCAGGGGCGTGGAGGTCAAGCTGGGGGAACAGGACGAAATCCTCATGCGCGGCGGCAGCATGTTCAAGGGGTATTACAAGAACGACGAGGCCAGCGCATCGACCCTCAGGGATGGCTGGCTGCATACCGGTGATGTGGGGGAGTGGTGTGACGGCCAGCTGAGGATTGTTGATCGACTCAAGGACATCATGATCACCGCCGGCGGCAAAAACCCCTCGCCCACCGAGATCGAGAACACCATCAAGGCCAGCCCCTACATCAAGGAGTGCATTGTGATCGGGGAGGCCCGTAAGTATGTCTCGGCCCTGATCCAGATCGATTTCGAGACCGTGGCCAAGTGGGCGGAACAGGAACGGATTCCCTACACCACCTTCCGCAGCCTGGCCGAGAACGAGCAGGTGAACGACCTGATCCGCGCTGAAATCGGGAAGGGTAATGACCAGCTGCCCCAGGTGGCGCAGATCAAGCGCTTCCACCTGCTGACCAAGGAGCTGGATCACGACGACGATGAAGTGACGGCGACCATGAAGGTGCGCCGCAGCAACATCTACGAAAAGTACATCGATGTCATCGAGTCACTGTATGCTTGAAAGTCTGGTCAATAACTGTCATTGAGCAGCTGGTGGTATTCGGTCTTAAATCGCTCCAGGCTGAGGTAACGGTTGCGGTGGTCAACCAGCCCGGCGGCGTTGAAGGCTTCGACGAAGGCCTCGGATTCTCCGGAATAGGTGGTGCCGTCGAGCCCTTCCCAGTCTGCGAACTGAACGAGGTCCAGCAATACCGTCAGGGCGAGTTGGCCGTTGGCTTCTTCCAGGTAGTGGTAGGCAAGGGCGTAATGTTCGAAGCGGTAGTCGGCAGTAGTGGCATCGTAGATCGTGATATCCAGCAGCGGGTCGTAATCGTAGTGCTGATAGACCGGCGCGATGGGCTCACCGGCCACCACCGATGCTTGCCCCTCGGCAAACCACAGGGGCAGCAGTGAATCCCTCGCCTGATAACGGCTCAGGTTTTCCTGGACGAAGTGGGCCAGTTCATGGGTGATGATCCGGTCGCTGTCGTAGGGCCACTGGCTTGCGTAGGGCATGATGCTGACAGCTGCAACCGACGCGGACGCGAACTCGGTCCGGGACAGGTTGGGGCTGAGGCAGCCGATCAGTCGCTCCGGATAGCGGACCGCGGTGCTCCGGTCATCGACAAACTCCGGCCAGCGCAGCTGGAAGCGGCTGAGCACCCCGTCGATGCGTCGCTCCAGTTCCGTTGCCGCCGCCCGGAAGTCGGTCTCGCTGTATGCGGTCGAACCATAAACCCGCACCCGTCCGCTTTCGGTTTCAAAGTACAGGTTATCGTCAATACAGACTTCTGCTGCCGTATTCAGACTCCAGGAATCGTCCGGGAAATCATCGCCGGTATTACCCACATAAAGGAAGAACCCGGAAGAATAGGAATCCCGGTCCCAGTCATCATCGTAGCCATCGGACACCGTCACCTTGCAGCCTGACAACAGAACTACGGCAAGGCTTATGAGTACTGCAGCAGTTTTGCTCATCCTGACTCTCCGGGCGGTATTGTTGTTATCCCTATCTTCCCTAAGCAGGAAGCGGGATGCCGTCAACCGGTGTAAAGATCCGGTAAAAGAGGTGTTTTCACATCTCCGTCTTATCATCGCGCGCTTCGCTGGCGCCGCCCTGGAATGTCGAAGAGGCGGTGCGGATATGGATATCCCTTTGGGGGAAAGGAATCTCGATCCCGGCTTCCCGCAGTGACCGGGTAATCGTGGCGTGCAATTCGTGGGATAGAGGCATGATGTCGTTGATGTCCCGCACGAACACCCGGATCTCGAAGTTCACTCTGCTGTCGCCGAGGCTGACGCAGAACACCGCCGGCGCAGGATCGCTAACCACTCGCTCGTTGTCCGTCGCAATCCGGTACAGCAGTTCCTGGACCTTGTCCACGTCAGAGCCGTAGGCGACGCCTACCTGGATGATGACCCGGGTAATGGCGTCGGTCAGGGTCCAGTTGGTCAGGTCCTGGGTGACAAAGGTCTTGTTGGGAATGATCTGTTCCTTGCGATCCCAATCCACCAGGGTGGTCGCCCGGATACGGATCCGGGCGACGGTACCGGTGATGCCGCCAATGGAGACGGTGTCGCCGACCCGGATCGGACGTTCGAACAGAAGGATCAGGCCCGAGACGAAGTTGGCTACGATCTCCTGCAGGCCAAAACCCAGGCCCACGCCGAGGGCCGCCACCAGCCACTGCAGTTTCGACCACTGCAATCCCAGCACCCCGAGCGCGGCGATGATGCCGATAAAGACAATGATGTAGGTGGCCATGGTGGTGATGGCGTAACCGACCCCAGGCTCCAGGCGCAAGCGGCTCAGGAACATGACCTCCAGGGTGCCCGGAAGGT
>JAAZVL010000038.1 GCA_018623515.1 Marinobacter sp. | reverse complement strand
TGGGCAGTTACTGGTGCGTTTCATGGCCCGGTATCCCCACGTGAAGATTGAGATTGATGCAACCAGTCGCCGGGTTGATGTGATCAAGGAAGGCTACGATGTAGCCCTGAGAGTCCGCTTCCCACCGCTCGACGATAGCGAACTTGCCATGAAGGTGCTGTCGAAGAGCCCACAGTGCCTGATGGCATCCCCGGACTTTTTCGATACTTATCCAAAACCCGCCGTTCCTGACGATCTGGCCGATATGCCCAGTCTCGATTTTGAACAAGCGGACGGCAAACACGTGTGGTGCCTCGACGGACCGGAGGGCGCTACCGCCCAGGTGCACCACTCGCCACGGCTTGTAACGGATGATGTATTCACGCTCAGACAGGCGGCGATGGAAGGGCTTGGCATTGTTCGTATGCCGTTGATAGTTGGCGGTCGTGACCTTGTGGAGTGTCGATTGATCAACGTTTTACCTGGCTGGCAGCCCCGCGGCGGCATTCTTCATGCGGTATTCCCTTCCCGGCGGGGCCTGCTGCCTGCGGTCAGGGCTTTGTTGGATTTTTTAGGAGACTCGATGGCCGACGTGGACTTTTCCATACCCGGTGAAGCTCATCTGGCGCTCGAATAAACTCAGTAGCTAGACGGCCTCGCCGGAGGCGAAGCCGGTGACCTCTTCAAAGATCGGCGTCAACCACCTGGTACATCCAAATCCACGAGAACTGGTCAATGCTGTCTATTACCGAAATACGACTTTGTCTTCACGCATTCAGGTCTTTCTCGATTTCTTGAAGGCCCGATGGAGCCCCTTATTGGAGTAGTCTGTTTTCGTGCTAACGGGGTGTTCAAAAATTGATCTACAATAAGCCCGATAAAGCAATTCCGCCTCGCGCGATCATCCAAGAGGGAATTAAGGATGAAGAGAAAAAGGATTGTGGCAGGAAGCCTTATAGCCTCGTCCACACTGGTTGCCATGATGTGCCTGACATTACCTGCCGTGGCACAACAAGCCATTGTTTACCCGGCAAAAAGTCAAACAGCCGAGCAACAAGCCCGTGACGAAGCCGAATGTTATGCCTGGGCCAAGCAGTCCACAGGCGTTGATCCCGCAGCCATGGCCCAGGCATCCACTGCTGTCCCGGCACAGACGGCACCGACAACCGGAGCCGGCGGGGAGCGTCTCCGCGGCGCTGCGCGTGGTGCTGCAGGTGGCGCAATCATCGGTGAAATCGCTGATGACGATGCTGGTAAAGGTGCTGCAGTGGGAGCTGTGGCCGGAGCCATGGCCGGTGGCGCCAAAGCGAGGCAGAAACAGGCGGCCGAACAGGAAGCCCAGCAACAGCAACAAGCTCAGCAACAGCAAGTCCAGGCCCAGCAGCAACAGCAAATGGCCGACTACTACCGAGCTTTCGCTGCGTGTATGGAAGGTCGTGGTTACACCGTCAAGTGAACCGGATGATGTGAGCAAGCACTAGACTGTCCGTTTCCGCCCCTCGGTCCGCCTCCGGGCCTGCTCGGAATTCACGTAGACCGACTCGGTAAATGTTGCGTTTGCGTGCCCGAGCTCTTCGCTGAGATGGCGAATGTCCCCACCATTTTCAATGGCCTGGCTTGCGCCGGTGTGGCGAAGGTAATGTGTCTCTGATCGAATTGCCAACATCTGTTTGGCCTCGTCCGTAAAACCCTCTCGCTCCATTCGGTCCGCAGTGGCAACCATGGCTTGCTCATAGATCCGCTGGACCTGCCTTTTACCAATTGCATCTCCTTTTCGGGAAGGCAAGATAGGCGTCGATTCGCCGGGAACGGGCAGGGGGGAGGTGAGCCCCAGGTGGTTACGCCACCGTTTCAGGTAACCAAGGTAGGCATCCGGCAGGGTGACCTGGCGAGTATTGTCACCTTTGCCGAATACCGAATAGATCCAGTAAGGCTCACCGTCGACGATGGTTCGTCTGAAATCCCCAAAGTTCGGTGTTCGCATCAGACCCCGGTCCACAGGTCTCGGGGCCAACTCACTGACGCGCAGGAACAGACTCTTCATGGTGACGATCACGAACAGATGGCGTTCGTAGTTGGCGTCCTTGCTGGCCAGTTCGGTGAGTGTTTCCAGGAGAAAGGACCATTGCCAGTCGGTTAGCCGTCGCACTTCGGCAGTCTTGTCCTGGTTGAGGCTTGGCTTGGCATTCCGATCGCGTTTCCGGACATCCAGTAGCGGGTTCCGTTGCAGGTAATCCCGGCTGACCAGGTATTTGAAGAACGTTTGCAGGGCGGTGCGACTGGCGTTCAGGCTCGCTTGTGTCACGGAGTAGGGTGCGTTGGTGTCCTTGGACCGCAGAGCCATGGGACGCCATTGTGGATTGAACCGCCGCTGGTCATTGCTGGTGATAAAGGCGGGGTAGATTCCCCGAGATACCCACTGTGCAGGTGGTGTCTTTAGAAAAGCGAAGTAACTGCTGACAAGGTCCGTATCCGCCTGTGAAAGACGCCGTTTCGCGATCAACCAGGTGTAATTCAGAAACCTCTGAATCTCGCTTCGAAACCGGCTGTAGGTGCCTGAAACATCGCTGTATTTCACCAGAAACTTGTGGGCGATACTGAAATCTTTCAGGGCTGACCCGTGATCGATCGGGAGCGCAGCCAAAGCCGCCTGCAGGTCTGGATAGAGCTCGAGATCGGCCTGTTCGTGGATAAGTTCGGCGGTATCGAACAAGGGAAAACCGGGAAATCTGGCTCTTGAGTTCATGCGAGGCGTCTTTTGGGCGACTACAGAAAGTGCTAAATCGTCGGTACGAGGAATCAGAAGGTTACGGAGTAATTTTCACGTAAAGTGCTAAATCAACTTGAAGTGGAGTCTAGCATAACTAGTCGATTCGAGGTTCCCAAAAAGTATTAACCCCATCAATGCGACTGAAATTGTCCAAAACCAAGGCGTTGAGATGTCGATGCTCAGCCGAACGCTTTTTCGTATACAGAAAAAGCGTGCTACCGTCATCGAAGTAAACTTTGCCGAATAATTTCAGAATTTTGACTCTGACGGGAAGAACGAATGAATGTAATTGTTATCGGCGCAGGAATAATGGGCACTACTTTCGCCACCCTGGCGAAGGAATTGGCACCGGGACTGGATATTACCATTCTGGAAAGACTGGACGGCCCCGGTTCCGGGAATTCCTGGGTGTTCAACAACGCAGGTACCGGGCACGAGGCGAATTGTGAGCTCAACTACACCCCGGTGGACGAAGAGGTTATTTCAGTCGAAAAGGCTGTAAAGATTCATGCCCAGTTCAACGTCGCCAAGCAGTTCTGGGCCTATCTGATCCAGAAGGGAGCGATCAAGGATCCCAAATCGTTCATCAACCAGACCAAGCACTGCACCATCGTCTCCGAGCCGTCGATTCAGGAGCTGAAACTGCGATTCAAAGAGATGGCAGGACATCACTTCTTTGAGCAGATGCGCTATTCAGAAGACTTTGATGAGATAAAAAGCTGGATTCCTTACATCATGGAGGAGCGGCCACGCCATGAGAAGATGGCGGCGACCGTTATCGAGACGGGGACAGACGTTAACTTTGGTGCGCTGACAGAGCAAATGGCCAAGCACGCTGTTGACGATCTTGGGGTAAAGATTGAATACGGCACTCACGTCAAGCGCGTACATCGCAGCCCAGCCGGTAGCTGGCTAGTGGAAACCCGGAGCAGGGGAGTTGATCGCCAGTACAAAGCAGATGTTCTGTTTGTCGGTGCTGGTGGTGGCGCATTCCCGATCCTGAAGAAGAGCCATCTGCCTTTTGCTCGTCGTTTCACCGGTTTTCCCGTTGGGGGGCGTTTCCTACAGGCCGAGATCGCCCCCGAGCAGGCCAAGCAATACAGGGCCAAAACCTATGGGAAGGCGAAAGTGGGTGCACCGCCGATGTCTGTCCCGCACCTCGATCTGCGGGTGTCAGATGGAAAGTATTACCTTCTGTTTGGCCCGTTTGCCTCGTTCAAACCGGTGCTGGAGAGAGGGCGGGGGTTCTTCGATTACCTTCGCTCAATGCGGATTCACGATATTCCGAGTCTGCTGAATGTCGCCCTTGAGCACTTCCCCCTGGTCAAATACCTGGTTTCAGAGACCTTTAAGGGCGAAAAGAGCATGCTCGAGGAGTTGGACAGCTTCGCCCCGGGCATGAGCAAGAAGTTCAACTGGAAGGCGGTCGAGGCGGGCCAGCGTGTACAGATCATCCGGGATGGGGACCTGCAGATGGGCACCGAGATCCTGGTCTCCAGTGACAAGACCTACGGCACATTGCTGGGCGCGTCTCCCGGTGCTTCGGTATCGCCGGAAGTCATGTTGCGTTGCCTGGAACAGCTTTTGCCGTCTATTTTTACCAGTGAGGAAGCGGAGAAAAAGAAGAAAGAGATATTCCCCGAAGACAATCTGGATGCCCTGGCGAAGAATCCCGAGCGTTACCGGGAAATCCGGGATGCCGTTAATGAGCGGTTGGGGATCAAGCCGTCGGCATCACAGCAGGACTGAGCAGGCCAACAAATAGCAGGGAGATTTCCATGGACAGCAGAATCAGTGTGACCTCGCCTCTCGTGATCCTGCACGGCGACGAAATGGCCCAGGTTGCGTTTGAGCAAATTCTCAAGAAATTCGTAAGTTCACGGCTTGATATTCAGCTTGAAGAAATCGACCTGTCTGCGGAAAACCGCCTGCTGACGAATGGCCAGGTGGTCCTCGATGCCATTGATGCGCTTCAGCGCCATGGCGTGGGCGTAAAGAACGCCGGTATGACCGTTAACCGGCAGCAGCTTGAGGACTTACTCAGGAAACACCCGGATGTGGACGGGAACAACCTGGACCCGCTGGCAACCAAATCGCCGAACGGGGCAATCCGGAAGGGCATTGGCGGCAACATAACCCGGGAAGACATTCAGTTCCGTAACCTCAATATCCGTCGTCCAGAGTGGGTGGGGCGTGATATCGAGGTGGATACCATGGAGTTCGGAGGTATCAAGGACAGCTTCAACCAGCTGTCCGTGGCAACCGGTGTGGTCAAACTGATGTTCGTGGGCAGCAGTGGTGACCCTGTGGAGCTGCATCGCCGTGAGATCCGCAAGGGCGATCCCTGGCTGTTGGCAACGAATGACATTGAGGACGTAAAAGCCTGGGCGCACCGTTTCTTCCAGCGCGCCATCGCAGAGAAACGGGACGTCTACCTGGGCTTGAAAGATACGGTGATACCCGGCTACGACGGCGCCATGCGTTCGGTGATCGAGGATATCTACCACAGCGACTACAAACATCAGATCGAGGAACTGGGTCTTGATTACTACTACGAACTGATCGATGCCCAGGCGGCGCGAATCGTTTCCAACCCGCCGGAACGCGCGCTCTGGGGTGTGCCGGATAACACCACCGGACGGAAACTGCTCAAGCTGGTGAATCAACTCAAGGAATTTGGCATTCCGGGCCGGGGTGCCCATGTGTCCATCTCTCGGATGAGTGCCGGCGGTGGTGACCAGTACGGCAGCTTCAACATGGCCGCCAAGGAAGACGGCATTCTCAAAGTGATCGTCGACGGTGACGAGAAGCATGCCCGCCGGGTTAGAAAGGGCGATCCCATGCTGCTAATGTCCAATGACCGGGAAGCCATCAAGGACTGGGTTCTTCAAGTATTCCGCGACGCCTCGCGCAAGGAAAAAGAGGTGTATTTCGGCCTCAAACGCGAGTACATGGAGTACGACGAAGTCTACAGCGACGTGATAACCGAGGTGCGCCGTGAGTTGGCTAGTGAGGACACGCCGCCACCATCGTTCATGATTATGCGGCCTTCGAGCCAGCTCAAGAAGATGATCACCGATCCTCCCCGTAACGCGCTGTATCCCTCCCAGAACCTGGATGGGGACATCTTCTCGGACATCTCAGCTGCGCTGGGTGGAAGCCTGGCCACGGCCAGTTCGATCATCGAGAGCAAAGACGGCACCATGCTGTTCGAGGCGCCCCATGGCACGGCCCATGATCTGTACCTGAAGTATCTGGAGAGCGACGGCAAGATAGCCCATTTCAACCCCTCAGCATTGATTTTTGCGCTGGCCAACGCCCTGGAAACTCTCGGTGAGAGAGAGGGTAACGAGCCCCTGAGTCACTACGCAGTTCAATTGAAGGCCGCATTAACCGATACGGTCGACCGAGGTGTCGTTACGGCCGATCTGAAAGGGAAAACCGTGGATCCGGCCTCCGAACAGGTAGTGGATATGGTGGGCTTTCTGGAAGCTGTAGAAAAAGCGCTTCCGTGAACTGCTGAATACCGAAAGCGTCTGAGCGTGGAGTGCAGGTGAGTTCTGCGGGGAATACATTTAATGTCCAATACTCCTAAATATTGGACATTATGTATATCCTCTTAAAATCAGAATGTTACCGTAATTACTTAACCTTGTAACTTGCCTCGTAATTCTGGCGATCTGTGCCTCCTTGCTCAGAGGAATGAGTTTTCCGATGATTTTTGTGGCCAGGTATGACGGTTCCAGGGGCTTTTCTCTAATAAGGGGTCAGATGAAGGCTTTCATCTGACCCCGGAGGTTTTTCCTGGAGCTCGTGTTTCGCTTTGGACTGAGTGTAGTTTTGCTGACAAGTGCACGGAAGATCTCATCGATAATTGGCGCTTGTGATTCGGATCTGGAAATGTCAGCAGAAGGAAAAAGGGAGGCGTTCACCTGATGCCGAAGTTGGGCGGGTCGTATGGCGTTCGGATACGAAAACCAAGATGGGGTCAGATGAAGGTTTTCATCAGACCCCTGAGTTCGGCGCTGGGTTAATTCGGGTTGCCGGATTTCAGAGGAGCGATCATGAAATGTCTCGCGCACTTTGAAGATGAGATGAAGTTTGCCTGCGTCTCTGGTTATCGTGGCATGAGAGGGGCTGCTCGCTAGCCTAATTATTGAAGAGACGCCGTACCCTGATTCCAGCCAGCACCCATACAATACTGCGCATAATGTATATTATGTTAAATAGAGTCTGACGTTCCTTTTTTAAATAGATTTCCAAGGATACGTCTCCAGCCCTTAGATCTGGCCATAGGTCTCAAACCGGCAAAAATTCAATGCCCTTCGTTCAAGTAATTGCGATAGCTAACATTGAAACCAAGAGCCGTTGCGTCCCCTCGCAATCCACCACGCAACAGCAATGCCCGTTGCCAGCATGATTGGCCAGATCAGACTCCAGCTCTCACTGGGTGTCAGGACAAACCAGGCGTGTCCTGTCCCGGAGCCGGCCCCTGGTAAAAACCAGAATGCCACCATGCTGCATGCCATAGCAGCCATCCAGCCCAGCGATTTGAAACGGTGGTTACGCCCTGTCCCAACGCTTCGAGATAGAGCCCAGAGAAACCGCCAGATCAGGAGCATGGTGGCAACGGCACCTGCGGACATTACAAGAGGCAAGTAATCGGCCATGGAGAAGTCATACTGTTCAGGCTTCAAGGCATCCTTCATGGCGAATTTGGCTGCTGCCCCACTGGTAAACGGCAGGCCCGCGAGAGATAAACCGGGTAATCCGATCAACAGACAAAGGATCCACCTGAATCTGCGTTCCGTCGGCAGTTCCACTGCAGTAGAAAGAAACAGGCAACCTTTGGCCAGGCCATGGTGCAAAGCATACAAGGCGATGACAGACAAAAGCGTTGCCGCCTGCGAGGTATTGGCCATGGCAGCCCCAACCATCAGGGTAATGAGTCCCATCTGGCTGATGCTCGAATACGCCAGAATCGTTTTCGGGCGAACCTGCTTTAAGCCGAGCATTGCGCCGCCAATGGCCCCCGTTGCCCCAAGAACTACGAGCGTATTGCCCCAGGCCGGAAGAGCCAGTTCGCCGAACGGGAGCGTAACGAGCCAACCCAGGAGGCCTGCCTTGATCATTGCACCGCTGAGGACGGCACTGGCGGGTGTCGGCGCGACTGGATGCGCCAGCGGTAGCCAGAAGTGAAGAAACGGAAGCCCTGCCTTGACCCCGAAGCCTGCAACCAGCAAGGCAACAATCAACCAGCTCCGTTCGGATTCTGCAATGGCGGCAGGCAGCTCGGTAAGGAGCACACTGTCCGCATGCTGCGCTGCCATCAGCAAACCGGTAAGCAGGGCCATCTCGCCGGCAACGGCCATGGCGAGGTAGACCCGCCCTGCCCGGTTGGCTTCGTCGCTGCCCTCATGGACAACCAGTCCGTAGGCAGCAAAGGTCATAACGGCAAAGAAGCTGTAGAAACTGGCAAGATCCACCGAGATTATCAGGCCCAGGTTTCCGGATAGCGTGAGGGCCCAGAACACGCAGAAAGCACGGAGTTTGCGTGTATTCAGGTAGCCAACCGCGAAGATTCCAGCGGTTGCCCAGAGAATGGAGGTGAGCAGAAGAAAGCTTTGCCGCAGCTCATCAAGTCCCCAAGTCCCGCCCATAAGTAGCCAGGGCATTTCCAGCCAGTTATGGAGCTCCACCGTAAGGCCCGCGACTATTGCCGGAACTGGCAGTAGAGGCAGGCTGTACCGGTAGATTTTCTGCCATCGTGGACTCAAGGCCAGGATGAGAGAGGCCAGAGGCAGAAGTACGGTCATCAGCAACAGTGGAGCGGTGATCATCACGGGCCGACCTCTCTTGCGACAATGAGTTCGACCCATCCCAGCGGGCTGAATGATGCAGAGGCCAGCACGCCCGCCAGTACCAGAAAGGCAGCAGTAACCAGCGGAGGCCATAATAGCCAGGCGCTGGTTTCAAACCGGCCCCATTGGCGTTCCTCGGTCCAAGGATCTTTCTGCTCGCGGAACCAGATTCTGTTCAGTACTGGTAAAAAGTACGCGGCGTTGAGCAGGCTGCTGACCACCAGCACGGCAATCACCCAATCCATGCCCGTTGCGAGTGCTCCGGTGCCCATGGTCCATTTGGTGATGAAACCGGCCAGTGGTGGTGTTCCTATCATGCCGAATGCGGCCAGAGTGAAGGCCACAGACGTAGCCGGCATTCGCCGCCCTGCGCCATCAAGTTCATCTATTCGGTGTATGCCCAGAGTTTCCGCGTAATTGCCTGCGCAGAAGAACAGCGTGATTTTCATGACGCCCTGATGGACGAGGTGAACCAGGCCTCCGGCCACGCCCACTGGTCCCAACAAGCAGAGGCCAAGAATGATGTAGGAAACCTGGCTGACAGTTGAAAACGCCAGGCGCCGCTTCAAGTCGGATTGGCTCAAGGCTCTTACAGAGCCATAGACAATCGTGAACGCAGCAATGGCGGCCAATCCTGACAACAAGCCCAACGCATTTGCCGTTTCCAGGCCGTAGATTTCGAACACCACCCGGACAATACCGAAAGCCCCCGCCTTGACCACGGCAACGGCATGCAGCAGCGCGCTGACCGGCGCCGGTGCCACCATCGCCGTTGGCAACCAGCCATGTAGCGGTACTATGGCGGCTTTTACGCCCAGACCGGCAATCAGAATCACGAAAACGATGGATAAAGGCGCCTGAAGATCAGGCCCTATACCAGCAAAATGGCCGCCCGGCCGGAACGGCAGATCACCGGCAAAGCTGTGTAGCAAAGAGATTCCGAGCAGCAGAACCGCACCGCCGGTGAGCGTATAGATGATGTAGGTGCGCCCGGCCCTCAATGCCTGTTGGGTTCCCCGGTGCACTACCAGCGGATAGGTGGAGAGCGTAAGCATCTCGTAGAAAAGAAAAAAGGTGAACAGATTGCCCGCCAGGGCGATGCCCATGGTGCTGGCCACGCACAGGCTGAAAAAGCCGAAAAATCGACTTCGATTCGGGGAGCCTTCCAGGTAACCCACGGCATACACCGTGGTTAACAGCCACAGTGCTGCCGAGAGTCCTGCAAATAACATGGCGAGGGCGTCCGCACGGAGCACGAAGTCCACTCCGGGGACCATGGTGAAAGAAACCCCGTACTCCCTGCCCTGAAACACACCCCATATCATCAGCCCGACGAGCAGGAGCTTCAGGAGCGCCGCGGTAAGGTTTACCACGGTTCGAAGTCGGTGCTTCTGCTCGGGCAGGGTAAAAATGATGATGGCCGCAGTAAGGGAGGTCATCAGCGCGAAAACCGGCAGCAAGGCGCTGGCAGTCATGTGCCCTCCCCGTTGGCGAACACCAGGGCCATCACAGACAGTACCGGCTCGGCGATCAGGCCAAGCCCCAGGGAAAGCAGGGCCAGAACCATCGGGATGATCTCAAGGCGGCGGGCAGGATGAAAGAAGTGATCGATATTGGAGTCTTCGACAAATGAGGCGCGATACACCCGGAATACGTAAGCGGCGGACAACAATCCCCCGCCCACAAGCACCACCAGCCACCACCACTGACCGGTCGCCAGGCTTGCCTGCAGAAACAGCCACTTTGCGGCGAAACCGCCCGTCGGCGGTAAGCCCATCAGCGACACCCCTGCCAGACCAAAGGAAAACAGCGAAAACGGCAGAAAATGGCTCACACCGGCAAGTGCATTTACCCGATTACTGCCCACCGACAGGATCAGGTTGCCGGCGGAAAGAAACATCGCAGCCTTGGCCAGCGCGTGACTGATCACCTGCAGCGTCATAGCCTGTTGTGCCTGCAGTGCCACCGCTTCCGTAGTATTCCAGGTGAGCGGGAACAACAAGAACAGGTACCCTATCTGCGCAACTGAAGAGTACGCCACCACCTGCTTTAGCTTGGGCTGCCTTAACGCCTGCCAACCACCCCAGAACACCGCGATACTACCCAGTATTCCAAGCAACTGAGCTAGGGCAAGTGAACCCAGCGGTGCCTCCAGTTCGAGCCAGAGCCGAGCTGCGATATAGAACGACCCTTTTACCACCAGGGCTGACAGCAGAGCGCTGACCGGAGATCGCGCGATACCGTGAGCGGGTGGCAACCACCAGTGCATAGGATAGAGCGCTGTTTTCAGAGCCAGACCGAAGAGCATCAATATCAGGGCGAAACCGGCAGCCCCTTGGGCACTGCCATGGCTCAATGCGAAGGCAATCCCTGAAAGCGACAGACTGCCAAACTGACCGTAGAACAATGCAACGCCCAACAAGTAAGCCAGGGAACCCAGCAAAGCGGCCATCAGATAACGAATAGCCGCCCGCAAGGCTTCGGCCTGCCCGCCAAGCGCAACCAGGCCAACCGCCGACAGGCTTATCAGCTCCAGGCCCACGTAAAGGTTGAAAAGGTCATTACCCAGCCACACGACATTCAGGCCAGCCCAGAGAAACCAGAACAGTGGCCAGAAATACCGATGCCACTGTTTGTCCGGGTCCAGGTAGAATCCGGCGTGCAGGCCTGAGGCTGCCGCCACCAGCGCGGTCAGCAGGACAAACGTCACTGCCAGACCATCGACCCGCAGCTCTATTCCCAGGGGTGCCTGCCAGCCGCCAAGCGGATATTGAAAGCCTCCCTCTCCGGCAACAACGGCCCAGAGCGCCAGGGACACCAGGACCTGAATCACTATTCCCAGCCAGGTTATACCACGGCCCCGTCTGAATCCGGCCAGTAGAGTCAGGACTGCCCAGGCTAGTGGTGTAAACAACAACCCGGCCATCAACAACAGGGTCATTCGCCTGGCTCCTCCCGGACCTGCCGAGATCCTTGGTCCCGAAGTGTCTCCCGGGCAGCATCATCAAGAGCGGTCTTTCCAGCTAGGTGGTAATAGCGCCGTATCAACACCACCGCCAGTGCGGTGGCAGCAATTGCAACCACGATGCCGGTGAGCACCAGAGCCTGGGGCACCGGATCCGGTCCGGATCGATGCTGGGCAAGGCCGACCAATACCAGGAATACCCCAGAACCCATAAGGTTGAAGGCCAGCAGCTTACGCAACAGGTGTGAGATGAGGATAAAACCGAACAGGCCAATGCCGCACAAAGCGGCTCCTGCGAGAGCGTACAACAGGGAAGGCGTCATCAGGAGCCGCCCTCTTCCGGTTCCTCTGCGTTATTGACCGGTGCCGATACAAACAAGGCCAGCAGCACCATGGCAATGGAAAGCGTCAGGACCGTCTCGATGACAACAATCAGAGTTTTGGCCATTTCGGGAGGGTATGCCAGGAACTCACCTCCGTGCAGAGCACTGGCCACAGCAACAAGCAGGAACACGGCGAAGCCCAGGGATAGACCGAGCCGAAGCATCAGTCCCGGCCGCAGAAAGTCCATCGGAATGCCGCCAAGACGCATCAGAACACCGCTCGCAGCAAGAACGGCTCCTGCCTGAAATGCGCCTCCAGGGCGATCGGACCCGGCCCAGAGCAGGTATCCGGCGAGCAAAAGCATCAGTGGTATCAGCCAGCGTTGCAATGCATAGAGCAATTCATCCGAGGTGCGAAGCTCCGGATCTTCCAGGGAGGACGTTCTTGCCACGGAGATACCGGCAATGCCGGCAATCACCAACACACCGATTTCAAGCAGCGTGTCGTAGCTGCGGAAGTTCAGCAGTACGGCCGTCACCGGGTTTTCGACACTACTGCGCTCGAGGTTCTCGGCTAGCCGCGCTGGCAGGTCAACCGGTGTCGCAACTGCCGAAATCTCCCAGATGACAAATGCAAGGCCGGCAACAAAGACAAGACAGACGGAAGCGACCGACAAGCTGCGCAATATCCGGCTCATGACTGCCCTCCTCCACGGTTTTTCCTCCCGGAATCTCTGTTGGAAAGGTGTCGGGTGGCGTCCAGCAACAGCACTCCCGTGAGTCCGGCCCCGATTGCTGCTTCGGCGAGCGCGATGTCCGGGGCATTCAGGCGTACCCAGGCCAGGGCCATCAGCAGACCGAAAGCGATAAAGAAGACAACAGCCCGGAACAGGTCACGGGACCACAGGGCGCTCCCGGCCGTAACCAACAGAGCGATCACAAGCACAATGTCCAGCATCCATTCAGCCATTATCGTTCTCTTTCCCGGAGCTATCCGAGGTACTGCCACCCACTGCTCGCGCCACAAGGTGAGCGGAGGTGGCACTGGCTGCCAATGCAACAACCCAGATCAACAGTGTCTTGAAGCCGGCGGCAAAGGAAGGTGCCAGAGGCAGTAATGCCAGCACAATGAAGCCCAAACCAAGGTTATCCGCCTTGGTCAGCGCATGAATACGTGTGAGCGTATCAGGGAAACGGAAGAGCCCCAGGCTGCCCAAAGCAAAGAACACACAGCCAGAGACCAGCAGAACCAACTGAATCGCAATTATTAATCCGTCAACCATGAGGCTCCTCTCTGGACTCATCATTGCCTGACCCGCTTGAACTGTCTTTCCGGTCAATCCTGACGACGCGCGTAACAAAAGCCACGACCGCCAGAACCGACAACACGGCAAGGGTCAATGCCACATCCATGAGGGCCGGTCTTGAATCGGCATACGCCAGTACAAGCAGAAACGCGACCCCGGTAGTGCCGAATAATTGTGATGCCAACATACGGTCGGCTGCCTCGGGTCCCTGCCAGATCCGGAACAGGGCCAGCAGTAAGGTGAGGAGGAGAAATATCGCAGCACCCAGCAGGATCAGGCTCATCAACCGTCACCTCCTGCCTGCTCAAGCGTGATTCCAAAGGCACGAGCCACCTGAACCTCTGCCTCACGAATGTCCTCTTCTATCGAATCACTGGTATCGAGGCAATGAACAGTCAGCCTGCCATTCACGACCCGCACGCTGAGCGTTCCCGGCATCAGTGACAGGGCGTTGGCCAGCAGCCAGCAAGGCCCGCCCTCGGGCAAACGAAGTGGCAGCGATATAAGCCCCGGTTTGAGGGGCAATGAGGGGGTCAGCAGACGCTTGGCTACATCGACGCCGGCAATGACCGAATGGCCAAGGAAGTAGGCCAGGAAGCGAGCGAATCCGACTGGACGAAGACGATGAACGGAGGGAGGGAACAGAGAGACGGACAGTCCGGCTGCCAATGTAATCACAATTACCCCGAATGCCCATGATGAAGGGTCTCCAAGGGTTAACATCCACCAGACCCCTGCAAGAATAGCGGCACGGATGGCAAAAGTCGCAATGGGTGACGCCGGCGCCGGCTGCATTGGTACTCCTTTTACCTGGTCACAGGTTCGGGCTTGCTAACTCCTTGTTCTCCGCTTTGAAATCCTAACACAGACTGGTCGTTTCACGGGACTGTATGGAATCACCCTGGTTTCTGATCTAGATTTAGTTACGAGGTGGCAGTCGTGGTCCCTACCATTGGTAGTAATCTCGGAAGATTAAACAAGGACCGAACGAAGGAACGCAGATATGAAATGGACAATCGTATCAACCACACTGGCGGGCTGCCTCTGCCTTGGCTCCGCAAGCGCAGTCGCAGACTCACACGGCAAGAGCACAATGCAGCTTGCTGAAGAAAAGCAGTGTATGGCTTGTCATACCACGAGCGAAGAAGTGCCCCGGGCCCCTTCTTTTCAAAGCATTGCCCAAAAATACACGAAGGAAGATGCAGACCGACTGGTTCAGGTTGTCTTGACCGGAGGTGAAGCACACTGGGGTTCGGCAGAGATGCCTGAAATGGACGCGCGGGCGGAAGTGAGCGAGGAAGAGGCCAAACAGTTGGTCGGCTGGATCCTGGACATGCACGCCGAAAAAATGTGATTGGCCGCGAAAGCCAGCACTGTTTCAGGCCGGTGGCTTGTTGTGTGCCCCGGCCTGTTTTTCCCGATCGAAATCAGAACTTCCAGAAAGGCGTACGAAGTCTTGCTTCGACAACTTCCGGCGAAAAGCCCGCATCGAGAAGCAGACGGGGTTCGGTGTTCTCTACGAGGCGTACAAAGTTGCGCTTCATACGCCAACCTTTAAACCAGGTAGCAGCTGTTTTCATGGTCTCTAATCATCCTGTTGGTATTGCCGGCATACGAATCATGCCTTGATAGTCATTAGGGGACTATTCTAATGCTTACCTCTTTCCAACCAGATGCTTAGAAACCACTACTTCCTGTCATCCTGACAGAAGACGTACCGGCTATTACCTACTGCCCCCTCCCCGGATCAGAAATAATCAAACTCCAGATCCTGGTATACCCGCCCGGCATTCTTGCCGGCCAGTTCCTCGAAAGTATCGAGGTAGGACCACTGGGACTGGTCGATGTTATAGGCATCGTCCAGTCCACCGCCCTGCTCCAGAATTTCGATCACGGCGTTGCGCAGGAAGACGAGGTAGCCCCGGGTTTCCTTGGTTACCACATCGATGGTAGTTGGTTCACCATGCCCCGGGATCACAATCTCAGGGTCCAGGAATTCAAGCTTCTGCACCGGATCCTCGGCCCCGAGAACGCTGGCTGCCTTGGCCAGGCTGGAAGGCTGAACACCAGAGTTGTCGCTCCGGATGTGACCTTCGAGGATGAAATGTTGCTTGAATCCGGAAGTTACCGCTTCAGCACCGTTCATGCAGGCCCCGCCCATTCAACGGATGACAGCCTCATGATGGTCCAGCCGTCCGGCGTGCTGTTTTCGGGGGATATCATCCAGAACGGCCGGGTTCCCTTTCTCGCCAGTTCGGAGGTCAATACTGCCAACTGGATGAAGGCCATCGAACAAGTCAGGGAGCTGGACCCGTTATGAAGGGCTGCCGGCATTCGAGGCATCCAACAAGGCGAATGCCTATCGGGTCTATCTTGAAATGGAGAAGGCCGCCCTGGGTGGAAGCTAAAACGGAATCAGCGATCCACTTTGGCCTCTTGCTCCTTTGCGAGTTCCTCGAGGCTACTGTATTCACATTCCTTGCTGGCGATGAAGCTGTCGGCTGAGTCGACCAGGATGTTGTCGTCCCGCATAAAGCGCCGGCCAAGGAGTACCGGGTAGGAAAACTTGCCCCGATCGGTCAGCGAAAACTGTGTGGTGTGCATGGTGCCGGCAATACAGAATTCCAGATCGACCACATACCGGCGCTGCGACGGCGCCCCCTTTCGTTTGATCAGAACAGTTCGGCGCACAGGGCGTTCAAGTACAATCACCACATCGTCATGGTTGAACTCGCCCTCGGCCGGCTGATCTTCATGATCTCCCAGGGGAATCTCGAAGCTGACCCATCGTTCCTCGTTCCTGGTGAATTCCTCGACATTCACTGCATGCAGGGACGACGTCTTTGCGCCCGTGTCCAGCCTCGCTTTGAGTCTCAGGCGGGTATCTTTCATAACCACCCACTCTACGAAACCAAGTGTCTCGGGGACGCGGTCTGCATTACCATTGCTCGTTTTGTCTTCAGCCATCACTGAAGTGGCTGCCAGTGTGAGGATCACCAGGAAAGTAGCCAGAATTCGCATTAAAACTCCTTCGCAATAGATTGAAGATGCGGGAAAAACTTGAGAAATCGGCTTTCAAGTTCCGGTTGATGATCATGAATTTCCTCGATCATCCCTTCAAACCGGTTGGAAAAGCGGATGCGGGAAGCGACCCGGTCGAGCGCCTGCCCTATGTTATCCAGGTCCTGATAGGCTCCGAACCAGTCATAGTCGACCATCCTCGCCGTTACCCGGGCCATTTGCGGCGGCATCAGGTGACGGTTTTCAGTCAGTTCCCGATAGATGCGTTCGATAAACCGGTCGCAATCATGATCACTGAATCTGTGCCAATGTTTCAGGAGGAAGTGATCATAGAGTATGTCCAGCGCCACACCGGCAAACCGTCGCCGCTGTGAAGAAAAAAGCCGTTTGGAAGCCAGAACTTCCGGATGACGGTCAGTAAAAGTGTCTACCGAGAAATGGTGTCGAACACCCCGATGTACTTCGCCCGGCAGCGCCGAGAGTTCGACGCCCCGGGTAAAGTCACCAAGAATGCTGCCCACGCGGGCTTCCGGGGAATCCGGTGCGAGGAAAACGTGGGCAAGATGGTTCAAATTGACTCCTGGTTCACTAGATCAGCGCCAACAATCAGAAATTGAGCTGAATGCCTACACCGAGGCCATCGAGCTCAACATTGTCGTCGTCGTAGTAACGCATGTATTCCAGGTTACCCGACAGGTTCGGAGCGAACTCCATGTTGGCACCGATACCGTAGGAAACATCGGAGTCATCCTCCTCGAATGAACCGATTTCGGTCTCAACCCGGGTAAAACCCAAAACCGCATACGGCGTAACAGGGGATTCATTGACCAGGTTGAAAGTGGCATAGCCACCGTAGAAGTTGTCCACGGAAACGTCCGTCCCGCCAATCTGGTCGTCGTCAACGCCGAAGCCGGCACGAGCCTCAACGCCCAGAAACGGCGTCGCCATTACACCCACCTTACCCGAGAGTGTGCCCACATCAGCGTCTGCACTGCCAAATTCTGCATTCATGAAAGTATAATTAAAGCCGGCATAAAGCCCGCCAACACCGGATTTGTACATGTCCTGAGCCTGGGCCGCACCCGTTGCCAGAAAGCCGCCTGAAAGGGTTGCCAGAGCCAGCGCGAGAGATTTTGTACGTGTCATGACTTGTTCTCCTTAACCGATTTTTCGGTGTTCGTCACTGAAAATGCACCAACCCCACGTTGTTTGCCATAGTAAAGATCCGAATTTACCTGTTATTTACGCCGATTTAATTTCGGCTTCATCGCACCCTAAGGCCTTGACTGCCTTGCGGAAGGCGGGGCCTGCAGGTATTCTGGCGCGGACTTCCGGTTCAGCTGGCCAGAGCATCCTTTTGAGAAACCTAAGCCCTGTCATCTTTATTGTCAGCGTGATGTTTGTGCTTCTCAGCATATTCATGACGTTACCGGTGATTTTTCTTGCCGGGTCCGAAGCGCCCAATGCCATGGCGTTTGCGGAATCGGCGGCCATTGTCTGCGGACTCGGCGTACTGGGTATTGTCACTACCTACAATCAGCCAAGGGACCTGAAGCCCCGCTTCATGTTTGTACTTACCGTCTCGAGCTGGTTCATCATTGCCCTCTTCTCATCCCTGCCCTTTTACCTGAGTGACCTGCACCTCTCCGCGGCGGATGCGTTTTTCGAGGGGACCTCCGGCATAACCACCACGGGCGCAACGGTCCTGAGCGGCCTGGACGACATGGACCGGGACCTGCTGCTCTGGCGGTCGATTCTGCAGTGGATTGGTGGAATCGGGATTATCGGTATGTTCGTTGCGGTACTTCCGTTCCTGCGGGTTGGCGGCATGCGCCTGTTTGCTACCGAATCCTCGGAATGGACCGACAAGGCCCTGCCCCGGATGAAAACCCTGAGCCGTGGGCTGTTGTTCGTCTACGTTACTTTTTCGATTGTCGCGGTCCTGACTTACTGGGCTTCAGGCATGACCCTGTTTGATGCGTTCAACCATGGGCTCACTAGCATCGCGACAGGGGGCTTCTCCACTTCCGATCTATCCATGGGCAAGTTCAATGATCTGATCCTCATGGAGGCCACCCTCTTCATGATCATCGGCAGCCTGCCCTTTTTCCTGTTCGTTCGGGAAATGCACGGCCAGCATGGCGTGTTGTTCCGGGACCAGCAGGTGCGCATGTTCCTGACCATCCTGCTGATCATTCCGGCACTGCTGACACTCTATCGATGGTGGGTTTCGCCCGTACCGTTCGACCCGATACACAACTACGCTTCCACGCTGTTTAACGTGACATCCGTCGTCACCACGACCGGCTATGCCTCCGAGGATTACAGCGCCTGGGGACCGCTGGCGTTTGTGCTGTTCTTCTTCCTGATGTTCGTGGGCGGCTGCTCCGGCTCAACCGCCGGTGGCATGAAGATTTTCCGCTTCCAGTTGTCGCTGATCATCCTGCGGGAACAATTGATGCGCCTGCTGCACCCCCGGGCGGTGCTGACCCGGAACTACAACGGCCGTTCGGTCAGTGATGAGATCATCTCTTCGATGATCGCCTACACCTTCATATTCCTGTTGTGCCTGCTTCTGATTACGGTCGCGCTGGCGGCTATGCAGCTGGATTTTGTGACAGCCTTGTCCGGGGCGCTCACGTCCCTGACCAATGTCGGCCCGGGTCTCGGTGAAATCATCGGGCCCGCAGGGAATTTCGGGCCCCTGCCGGATGCGGCCAAGTGGGTTCTGTCGGTCGGGATGCTGATGGGCCGGCTTGAAATTCTGAGTGTCATTATTGTGCTCTCGCCGGCGTTCTGGCGAGGCTGATCGTTACCTGAGCCAGAGCACCGACGCATTTTCCAGCGGCAGATTCAGACGATCGTCCCTCACCCGAATTCTGGGCGTGTAGTGACCATCCGGACGTGCCGGAACGGTGCACTGGTAGATCCAGCCGCGGAATGATCCTTCCATGGCTTGTTTGCGCTCCATGGCCTGCACTCGTCTCGGTCCGTACTCAGAATCCTCGGCCACCAATTCAACGCCGATATGCTCCGCCGGCACCCCATCCAGATAGACGTCCACCGTGAAGGTCTGATTCCCGTCCCGTTCCTCGACGTCAATGGAGGTGAACCGAAGTCGGGACCAGTGAGAATTGATCGTCCGCGACTCCTCAACCAGAGCATGTGCCGTATCGGGATCCCGCTGTTTGGCCAGCGCCGCCATGGGTCGATAGAAATCCTCCACGTATTCCCGAACCATACGGTTGGCGGAATAGTGCGCCGTCAACTGATCCATACTGGCCCGGATCATCCTGATCCAGTCCCTCGGCCGACCTTCCTGATCGACTCGGTAAAATGCAGGAACCACCTGGTTTTCCAGCAGATCGAACAGTTCCAGGGCGTCGGATTCGTCGTGGTCGTTGGTGTGACTGAGTTCCTCGAAGGTGGCACCGGACCTGATAGCCCAGCCCACATCCGGATTCCAGGCTTCTACCCACCAACCGTCAAACTGGGACAGATTCAGGCCACCGTTTACCAGCACTTTCATCCCGCTGGTACCACAGGCCTCCCAGGGGTGGCGAGGGGTATTGAGCCAGATATCCACGCCCTGAACCAGCTGGTTTGCGACGCCAAGGTCGTAGTCCTCAATGAAAACGACCTTGCCCTCGGCTTGCGGCAGTCTCGAGAATTGCTTCCAGCGCCGGATCAGGGCCTTACCCAATTTGTCATAAGGGTGAGCCTTGCCCGCCAGAACGATCTGGACCGGTTTATCCCGGTGATTGAGCAGTGCCAGAAGCCGATCGGGGTCGCTCAGTAGCAGATTCGGGCGTTTGTAGTCAGTGAACCTCCTGGCGAACCCCAGGGTCAGGGTTTCGTTGTCCAGAAGTAGGCCGCAGGCGGCAGCGGGATCCTTGCCCGGATTATGATCGCAATGCTGACTGGCAAGCCGCTGGCGCAGGTAATGGATCAGGCGTTTGCGCTGTGCGAGGCGCATGTCCCACAGATCCTGATCAGAAATCCCGCTCATCGGGCAACTGGATTCCATCGGGCGGCGCCAACGATCCTTACCACAGGCCCTGGTCCAGAGTTCATCGGATTCTTCAGAATCCCAGCTGGGCGTGTGAATCCCATTGGTGACATATTCCACGGGAATATCCTCCGTGGGCCACCGGGGAAAGAAATCCTGAAGGATGGTCTGGGAAACCCTTTTGTGAATCCTGCTGACGCCATTGACCCGTCCGCTCATGTTCAGGGCGAGCCAGGCCATGTTGAGCAAAGGGTCCCCGGTAGTGTCCTGATCAGAATTATGGGTGCCAAGATCCATTAACTGGTCGACGGTCAGATCATGCCCGGCCAACCAGGGACTGAGGTAAAGCTGGACCAGACGACGGGGAAAGCGATCGAAGCCCGCGGCCACTGAGGTGTGTGTGGTGAAAAGATTAGTTGCCCGGGTCGCCACACGGGCGGTGTCAAAGTCCCGCTCGTTGTCATGGGCCCACCCGAAAGCACGTTCAATCAATGCCAGGGCGCAATGCCCCTCGTTGATATGGCACGCCACAGGATTGCGCCCCAGGGCGCGCAGCAAGCGCCAACCGCCAATGCCAAGCACCATTTCCTGCTGCAGACGTTTTTCCGGATCGCCGCTGTATAACTCACTGGTGATACCGCGGTCGCCGGGTTCGTTGCGGGGGTCGTTACTGTCCAGAAGCAACAGCTCGCAATGCCCTACCTGTCCGACCCAGGCTCTCAGGCGCAGATCCCGGCCGGGCAACGGCACGATTACCCGCAGCCACTGATCATCCTGATCCCGCAGTGGGGA
>JAAZVL010000037.1 GCA_018623515.1 Marinobacter sp. | reverse complement strand
CCGGGCGCCAGTGGCGGGTAATGAAAAGCAGCGGGCCCCGGCAATGCTTCAGGCATGCCTGCTTGAGAGAGGAAAACTGATAGATGCCTGCACCAATCAGGACAATTCCGCTGAGAACAACACTCTGGCTGCGCATCATGGGGCTGAGCAATGCCCATTCCTCAAGCAGCCATTGCAGGGTTGTGGCAACCAGGCTGAACAGTGTCCAGAGAACGAAGTAACCCGCGCAGAACAACCCGGTACCCAGAGCCTCCTGCCTCAGCCTGTTGCTCCTGGCCACCTGACGGTACAACAGGACCATAGGAGCCGCACTGGGGACCATCATGGCCACCATCATGACGCTCCACATCACGAACATCATGACAAAGTAAACGGGCGTCCACTCTCTGAGCATCATGGAACCGCCCGCAGACATGGCAGACATCTCTGCCGCCATATCAAACAAATACCACCAGCAAAGCCCCGCAATCGCCAATAATGCGACCAGCGTAACCAGTGACGCCCGGGGTATGCCCCGGGCGTTGATCCCGCCCATGGTTCGTCACCAACAACTATCGATAGACACCGGCGGGGCCAATGTCCAGGTGCGACAGGTGGCAATGGGTACCTTCAAACCCCATGGGCACGTCCGCGTGGGCACTGGTGCGCCCGCTGGCCACTTCCGCCACCGCGTACTCAAAACCTCCGGGCAGATCGATGCGGGCCCGGTGCGGCTCACCGGAAATGGGATTGATAACAGGCTCAGCACTGCCTTCAATAAGATCCGCCACCCGCACCTGCGCCCAGCGTTCCTCGACGTCGCACGAAATCTCGATCGGGCAGAAGACGGGATCATGCATCTTCGTCATCGTACTGGCGAAAACGTTAAAGAACGTCGCCCCCGGCTCTGAGGTTTCTCCCGAGAGGATCGCCATCAGAGCATCCCGCTGTTCGGCTGTCGCCCGTTCATCAACAAAGGCCTGGGCCTGGCCGTTGCCTTCATGGATGGCGCCGGGCCACTTCAGCGTCATAGCGAAGGACAAGCCATCCAGACGCGTTTTCCCGAAATATCCGTCCTGAATTTTGACTGCCGCAAAGGCATGGCAGTCCCCGTGGGTAGGACGGGCCATGAACTGACAAGGACATCCCGGATCGCAGTTGCAGTTCACAAACTCCAGTCCCTTGATTCTCCAGTCTGATTTGTTCATCTCCGTTACTCCTTTCTGTAACGCAGCCTCACCCTCCCAGACTAGTGCATCAGCACACTGGAAACACCCTTCCCGCTAGACCGTTCCCGACACAAAAATAAAGGAATATGCAGATTGGATTTAAAGAACAACATGCCAGTCTCAGGCTACGGCATCCATAGCCCTTCCTCCGAAACGGAGCAGTTTCAACGGGCGGATATCCATACGCGTTTCCTGATCGGTGCACAGGCTCGCCATTCTGGCCATGGACTGGACATAAGCGTCATTGGCCAACTCATCGCACCGCTTCGCGATGCGCAGAATTTCATGGGGATCGAGTTCCCGGGCCGTCAGGTCCCGCGCATTCCTGCTGCCCGGCAGGCCGGAAACTGCCGCATGTTCCCTCAGGGTGCCGTGATTGTCATGCAGAGAAAGTGCGACCCGGGCCGCCGCATTATAGAACTGGATGATGGATTCCCGGCAGCGGTTGGCAGCATGCTCGATCGCCGGCTCGATGCGCTTCAAGCGGTTCCGGTCGGTTTCATTCAGCAGACCGTCCAGGGTAGCGGCGTAGCTGTTCAGGTGGCGTACAGGCAGGGCAAGAACCGGGAACGTGGAGAGACTCTCGAGCATCGTTGAGGCAAGCTTCGCGTCGTCCGCTGGCATCTCGCTAATGGCCAGGTACATGCGGCGGGCAAACAGACGATCGATATCCCGCAGCCGCTTGCCCAGGTCCCGCCATTCCTTCGATGCGTCCTCGACGGCACGATCCGCCTCCCGGAGTTCCCCGGTGGCCAGGCCGAACGCCCTCGGCTGAATGGAGATTTTCTCAGCCAGCAGGACCCTGCCATGGGTCCGATCGGTATGGAGCTGAACAGCTCTGGCATACGACTCCTGCAGTGCCGACAATTCCGGCAGCCGGCCACGCAGGGTATCGATGACCTGCTGCAGCGTTTGCTGCCCCTCGCGGCCAGCTTCCAGGTGGAGGAAGCGGCTGGTCAGGTGACCATTGAAATACTGATCCAGGGCATCGCAGTCTTCATCGCTGAGCTTTCTGACCCGGAGAACCTCGTCGTTATTGACCAGGTAACGTTCCACATCCTGGATGTCTGAGCCCGAATAGAATTGCCGGGTGATAGCTTCACACAGGTGATCAAAATCCGGCAGCAGTCTGGCGGCTGGCTCCTCGAGCCGCACCACTCCCGGAAACTCCAGCTCCAGGGCGTGACGGATGCGATCAACGTCTGCCGGGTGGCCGTCCCATACGAATGCCTGCTGATCACCCATTGCATCCAGAACGGTCTGCCGCTGATCGGCATTCAGGTTATCGGCACTTTCGGCGATGGCCTGGGGCAGATCCCGCATCAGCCTGGATTCTTCCCGGGCCCGGGCGTTGACGGCTTGCACGCACTGATCGGCAAAGGCCAGCATGTGCAGCCTTTCCGCAGTAATCTCAAACGCCTTGCTGCCGATCAGCCAGGACTCATAACGGTCAGCTTCGTACTCCATTTTTCGTGACAGGTGTCGACCTACCCGGAGATTGAAAAGCAGCATGCCCCGGAACAGTTTACGGGTGAGGGTCATCATAGCCTGGGCTGGCAGAAGAACCGCATGACCGACAAACTCCGGCGACTTGCTCTGCCAACGTTCCAGGCGGACATCCCACGAATCCCCCGCCTTTGCCCGGTTGGCAAGCCAGCGGTTGACGCTTTTGACCAGGTAATTGGCAAACATGGCGGTTGGGTGGGCATAGTGGCCGAGCTCATGACCGAGCACACCAACCATCTGGCGGGCATCGAGACCAGCGAACAGCGGCATGCCCACCGTCAGAGTCAGTTCCCGCTGACGCAGGCTGCGAAGACCTTCGCAAGGTTCCAGAGAGGCAGTGATGCGATTATCAACATGGATGTCCTGCACTGACGGTAGTCCCATACGCTGGCACAGGGCATCAACCAGTCCGAAGAACCGCGCGTGCTGCTGGCGATCCAGCGTCAGCGTCGGAGAGCTGGGACACCGGATAAACAGGGGGCGCGCCAGGAACACCAGAAACACGCCGCACATAACGGAGGCCGATCCGGCGATAAGCATCCCCGCTATCGAGCCCGTCCCGGCCAGCTGACCGGGAATGACAGTGAGGGACCAGATCAGACCAACCGCGACAGCCACGACCAGCCCGAGGTAGAAAAGCGGTGCAATCAGGCTCAGGGCCATCACGGCGATCAGCCCGACCCGGTAAACCAGGCTCACCGGCATGCGGGGAATCGCATCAGGCAACAGGGCCTCGAAGTCAGCTTGTGGGTCGCGTGGCTCTGGCTGGGACTCCAGTTCCGGCACGGAAACATCCAGACCGGATGCTCTGAGCGCAGCCTCCAGTTTCTGCGCCCGGTCCTGCGTCAGCCCGCGTTTGATCACAACGCGCCTGGATAGCATCAGCCCGATCTGTGAAGGCTTCAGGCGGAACTTGCTGGCCAGCGCCACTGACACTTTCTCGGTTGAGAACCCCTCCAGGATACGACCTGCAGACTCCACGCGAAAATCACTGGATGACGACCCTTGCACGACACTTCTCCTCACATTCGTGGCCGGATAAACGGGCGAGCGGAAAATCATTCATCACCCTGCAGTGAGTTTGCCGCAGATTGGTCAGGCGCACCGTGAACCAGGGCACCTATCTCGGAACGTCTAATGCCGTTTTCTTGACCAGCATCACGAAACACTTTTCCCACAGATTCTGTGGATAACTTTGTTGGCAACGTCAGGACAGGTGCCTGGAAACCTTTTGCAGTGTGACCTCGCCGAATGTGAAGGTAATTTGATCAGGGTATACTGCCGCCTTTCTCGCACCCCCATGAAAAGGACTGTTATTTCCATGCGGCGCTTCAATATCGCCAGTGTTCCCGGCCGGATTGTCATGGCCCTGCTCGCAATCGCCGCCCTCGCGGGCACTTACCACCTGATGCAGACCGGCCTCGGACAACTTACCGAGGCCCGGCAGATGCAGCGGTTGCCGGAAACACCCATTGCCGCGCTGGCTCAGGGGCCCTATGTCATTGCCGGTGAGGTGCAGGCGGCCACAGGCACGGTCACGACACCCTATTCCAACACCGAGGCTGTGTACTACCGCTACAAACTGGAAGAGGAGTACCGGGATTCCGATGGCGATCGGCGCATCCGCACCCTGGACTCCGGCTCCCGTGGAGGCAGCTTTCGCCTCCGGGACCCGAGTGGCAGCGTATTGATCGATCCCGGCCATAACCTGTCATCGGTCGACTGGAATATTGCCCGCTCCTATCGCAGCCGATCCGGAGACCGGATCTATTCGGAGTGGGCCCTGCAGCCCGGTGAAACCGCCCGGATCATTGGTCAATACGATGCCGAAGCACAGGCCGTCATGTTCTCCGGCCTCCAGGCGTTCAGCCTCCCGGCGCTGATTTCCGATCGGCCATTGGAGGCTGACAGCGGTGACCGTCTGTTTGGCGCCGCCATCCGGATTTCCATCGCCACCGGCCTGCTCGCCCTGGGACTCGCGCTGGGGCTGACGGCCATGAAGGTGCACCGGTTCTGGGTATATGTGCTGGCGATGACCCTCGCTGTAACCGGAACACTGTCGTTACTCGGCGTCGCCAAACTGAAGCAGGAATGGTCCGCCATTGCCACGCTTTATGAGGCGAGGTACGAGCAGCTCAGGGGTCACACGGACAATCCCCTGTTGCTCGCCGACGTGGCAGCCCTGCAACAACTTATCCGCCAGAGCACCAGTGGCTGGCTCGACCAGTGGATGTTCCGAAACCTGGTGGAGAAGCGCCTGCCCCTCCCCGAGCTGGACGACCGGAGCAGGGCCAGCGCCCGGGAGCTTGTGGAAAACCAGCCACAAGGCCGATACCAGCATGCTACCAAGAGCTGGATCTTCGCCGCGGGAAGTACAGCACTCTCCGTACTCTTGCTATTCCTGGCAATCCGTACGGTCAAGCTCAAGCGCCTGATTGAAGCGGTTCCCACCAGCAGCACCCGCGGCCTGAGCTTCGGGCTGTCCGAGCTCAAGGGCATGGTGGACGTGGATGACGCGCATCCTCCCATCCACGACCCACTGAAAAACGAAAAGTGCGTGGCCTATGACTACAAGGTGGAAGAACGAGAGGGTGGCGGAAAAGATGACAAGTGGCGCACTGTTGAGGAGCGCTCCGAACGGGTGCCGTTCTGGCTGGAGGATCCTCACGGCAAGGTGTTGGTGCATCCGGAGGGAGCGAATATCGAATACCCGAAATTCCACCAGGAAACCCGCGGTGACCGGCGCTACACCGTCAGACTGCTGGATACCTTCGTGAACGTCTACTGCCTCGGCTTCGCCGGGCTCGACAAGGAACAGTCCGACCGTCTGAGCATAGGGCAGGACGACAGCTCCCCGTTTCTGATCAGCGCCAAGGACGAGCAGGACATCGTGCTTGACCGGGGGGCCCGGGGTTTTGTGGGCATCGCCCTGAGTCTTGGGCTGTCCCTGTTTGCCGCCACCACCGTGTTCGCTGCTGACGGCACATTCAGCCCGGACAACCTTATGATGGCTGCCCTCGCGGTACCGCTGATACTGTGCATCTACATCGGCATCCTGCACTACAACGACATCGTCTTCCTGAAAAACCGGGTAAACCGGGCACGGGCCAATATAGATACCATCCTGCAACAGCGACACGACCTCTGGCCCAATCTGGAGCAGGTAGTGAAAGCCTCTCTGGCCCATGAGAAACAGCTTCTGAAAGCCATCGCACAGCTCAGAAGCGTTAACCCGGCAGAGATGAAATCGGAAAAAGCGGTCGAGAAACTGATCGGATTCGAGCAAAAGGTGACCCGGGCCATGCAGGCCCGGATCGAGAACTATCCGGATCTAAAAAATAACGAGGTGGTCCGGAAATTCATGGCCATCATGGCCGAGACCGAGAATTACTTGGCCCTGCTCCGGAACAGCTACACCGAGAGCGCGAAGATCTACAACACGCGGATCCAGTCGTTTCCGGACCTGATCCTGGCGAAGCTGTTCCGGTTCCGGGCCGCGCAGGAATTTACGGCCGGGGACTGACTTACCCCTTCAACCCGAGATTCTCGGCATCCTGCTGTATACAACGGTCCAGCAGTGCCAGATAGTCGGCCTTGGCTTTCACCTTGGTCTCGCGGTGCGCTCGCATGTTCAGTTGTTTGAACTGGCTGGCCAGCGCATTCGCCCGCTCGAGCAGCTTGTCCTGGGCGACCACCTCGTCAAGATAACCAGCCGTGATCGCACTTTCAGGGTTGTAGATTTCCGCATTCACCACCGAGCGATAGAAGTGCGGCGGATTGAGGCGATGGCGGGCAATCTCGATGCCGGCATGATGCATGGTCATCCCGATGGCCACCTCGTTCAGGCCCAGCTTGAACGGCCCCTCAACGCCAATACGATGATCCACCGACAGCAGGATAAATGCGCCCTTGGCAATGGCATGACCGCTGCAGGCGCCAATCACCGGCAGGGGGAAGGCCGCCAGGCGACGAGTCAGGGTGGAGCCGACCTTCACCAGCGCTGCCGCCTCTTGCGGCCCCTTCTGCATCTCTTTCAGGTCATAGCCGGCGGAGAACACGCCGGGCTGCCCGGTCAGAATGACCACCGCCTTGTCCTGCTCGGCCTGGTCCAGCGCCTTGTTCAGCGCCTCGAGCACCTCGTGGCTCAGGGCATTCGCCTTGCCGTTATTCAGGACAATCGTTGCAATGCCATCGTTCAGTTCATAACTAACAAGCTCAGTCACCGGCCTCTCCCTTCTGAATGCTGAATGCCCACAATAAAGTGAGTGTTTGTTAACTTAGCAGAAGTAAAGATTGTCGGTGAGCTGCCCGCGAGATTCAATCCCCTGAATCAAAGACGGGCGCCAGAACGAGACGGTTTTTCAGATTGTTTTGCTGACAACATCGGAAGGGGCACTGATCAGGCCATTGGTGTCAACAACCTGGATCGAGAAGAACCACTCGCCGGCGCCCAGATCATCGATAGTATATTCCATGGTGCTGGCGTCGTTGATCTCGATGGTTTTACTCAGATCGGATGCGTCCTGCCCATAGCTGATGATGTAACTGTCCAGCTCACCCATGGCAAGGCCGTCTCCGTTGACACGGGTGGCCGGTGCAACCCAGCTGAGTTTGGCGGTACCAGTCACGGCGGGTTCGCTGGTTACCAGGCTTTCTTCTACTGAGCCGTCATCACCGGACCAAGTCGTCTCGTCCGTTGTCTCATCCGTCTGAATGCTGTCACTGACAACGGTATCGCTGCTGTCAGAGTCGGGGCTGACGCGCTCACCACTGGACTTGGTGCCGGAATCAAAGGAGCTGGTTGTGTCATTGCTGCCATCAACCGAACTTGAAGAAACATTGGAATCGCCGCCACACCCTGTCAGCACAATCCCCATAAACACCGCAGCAGTCCATGCCTTTGACATATTAATGACATTTTTCATAGTCAATAGACACCAATAAATTGTCGAATTTGTAAAATTGTATAAAACGGGAGGGATTATGAGTGTAAACTTTGTCGGTCTTCTAGTTACGAAATGGTCAATTTTTCGACAGGAAATCGTAACAAAAGGGGATCGGGCTGGAATCGAAGGGAAAAGCTCTGACTGGTTTACCCACAGTATCTGTGGATAAGTGTGTTAGTAGAGCAAGGAAACATGGCGCCAGCCAGCATGGCGCCAGTACCGGAGAACTATGACGGATAATTGACCGGGCTAGTTTTCAACCAGCCTGGCACGAACGCGGGGCAAGTGGTCCGGGTAGTTATTCTGAATGAAGGTGACCAGGCCTTCGCGAACGGCACACCGCAGATCCCAGTTCTGACTGGAATCCGGCGCACTCATGAGGAAACGGATCTGCATCGACTGATCACTGGAGTCGGTCACCTGGACCGTGCCCAGTTTTCCATCCCATTGGCGGGATGCCTGCAGCAGGCGATTGAATTCCTCCCGCAACGGTTCCACCGGCATGGTGTAGTCCACCCAGATGAAGACCGTCCCCAACAGATCGGCATTGTTGCGAGACCAGTTCTGGAAGGGATTCTCGATGAACCACTGCAAAGGCACCACCAGTCTTCTCAAATCCCATACCCTGAGTACCACATAGGTAGCGGTGACCTCTTCCACCCAGCACCACTCCCCTTGCACATACAGGACATCATCAATGCGGAAGGGTTGGGTCAGCGCAATTTGCAGGCCTGCCAACAAGTTACTCAGAACCGGCCGCGCAGCAAAGCCGAGGATGATGCCGCCGACACCCGCCGATGCGAGCAGGCTGGCGCCCATGTGCTGCACCGATTCAAAGGTCATCAGTGCGGCCCCGAGCCCGATAATCACAATCAGTATGTTCAGGCAGCGGACCAGGAAGCGCGTCTGGGTTTCCACCTTTCGAGCACGCTTCCATTGACCCTCGAGCACCGGATTCAAAGCCACGATAACATCGCCGATCGCTGAGGTGAGTCGCACAGCAGCCCAGGTCAGAGCAAGAATCAGCAGCAGGGTTGTGACATGGCGCACCGCGGAAATGAGGGGTAAATCGGCAGGAGCGGCCTTGAGTGCGCCAGCCAATACGAACAGACAGAGCACGACGCCAAGTGCACGCGACGAGGCGTCAAGGAACAGGCGTGGAACGGTTCTGGATCGGGAAAAGCGTTGGACCAGCGCCAACGCCAGCCGGTAGGTCACGTAGGTGACCACTACTGCCATCAAGGCCGACAACCCGGGCATCAACCATGCCTTCAGACCAGCTTCCAGATGTTCCAGCACTTTCCTACCTCACGCGGTTAGTTACGTTATCATCAAACTAGTTCATCTCCGCCTCACGCGCGCGAGGCGTCCTTCGATACAACCACGCCAGGCCCAGCAAGGCGAGCCCCAATCCCATGAAGGCTGCAACCCGCCAGAATCCCTGAAGACCGGCCATATCAATGAGGAAGATCTTGGCAATCACGAGACCAAGCAATGCCATGCCAGCCTTGTACAGCCTGACGCTGTGATTGACGCCGGAATAGAGAATTGCCGCGATGGCGTATAGCATGCCGACCACCGAATAGGTATACAGTTCGCCCTCGGAGACACCGGAAACCAGCGCCATATCGCTGCCACGCCAGAGTTGGCGGATTTCAAGGGCAGTGAACAGGAGGAAACTCCCCGCTGCAAACCACCGGGAAACCGAGCGGGGACCGAAACCCCGCAGCCGGCTGACGACCAGCGCCAGCAGCACCGGCCCGCCGTACGCGGGGAGCAGCATGTTGAGCACGGGAGTCGCGCTGATAACGCTGTCGCCCAACCATGGGTTATGCACAGTGACCAGAGCCAGGTAGCTCAGGCACGACAAACCGAGCAGAATTCGCGAGAACAATCGATACAGCCAGGCCAGCGACTCACTGACCCTCGCCCGGTAGAGATAGGTCAGGCTCAGGGCACCCCAGAGCAAGGTATTGATCGTGGCTTCTGTCAGGCTGTATTCCCGGGTGAATATATCTCCGTCATACAACCAGTAGCGAAGTTCGGTACCAAGGAACAGCACCAGCAGGTGAAGGGTGGCCGCCTCAAGCCAGGGCCGGATGCCATGGTGTTTGTCCGCAATCCAGCTGGCAATTGCTGCAGCCACGGTCGCACCACCGTAGGTCCACAGGGACCAGTGAACGCTGGCATCGTAGCCCTGCAACCACGGGTTGAAGGTCAGCCTCGCGACCACCAGTGCCAGGGCCAGTTTGAGCAGAATATACAGATCAGGCATCTGAAAGCGTCGCGCCAGCCATGTCAGAGTGATGAACTGGACCGACAGCGCCAGAGTCAGTGATGCCTCGCGGAACATCATCACGGCAGCCAGGGAATAACCGATATGGGCCGCCAGCACGGCCCAGACCACACCCTCCCGGTAGCGTTCAAACCTTTCCATCTGCCAGGCCAGAACACCATACAGGCCGGCCAGGATCAGCGTGCCCGTGGCCCAGAGGGTTGTTCTCTCATAACCATGCAGAAGCAACCAACCAAGGGTCAGCCACACCAATGGTGAAAGCAGCATCAAGGAAGCCCAGCGCCGCTGGCCAGGATGACGCACCCATTGCCAAAGCGCCGGCGCAACCGTCAGGACCGTTGCTGAAATCAGGTAGGAAATAAACGCCGCTCGCTGCCCGGCCGGAAACTGGACCAGGAAAACAGCATCGGCACTGGTGCGGCTCATAAAGACCAGCCAGCCAACGGTACTGGCCAGCACAGCTCCCCAGGGGAGGAACCAGAGTGCCCTGCGGCTATGGGGGATCAGCGCGGCCACCGGCATGATCAACAGCCAGGCCCAAAAGAACGGAGCATCTGCCGGCTGGCCCGCAACTGAAACGGCCCAGAGGGCGAGCAAGGGCAGAAAGGCCTGGCGCAATCGCCAGGCATCCTGCTGTACCTTGCCCGGCAGAATCGCAAAAGCCAGGAACAACCCCGCCAGATAACAGGCGGTGGAAACCTCAACCGGCACAGCAGAACTGGTCAGCATCCACCACAGCAAGGCACCCGCCAGGGTCGCGTACCAGAGCCACTCCCGGAAGACATAGCGCATCAACAGCAGGGAACTCAGGGTGACGAGAAAGCTGTATGACAACACGAAGGTAACGCTGCCATCCTCACCACCAATGAGCATGGGCACCAGGTATGCGCCACTCAGGCCCATGATGGCCAGTAATGGCCCGTGTACCAGCGCCATGACCATGGTGCCCAATGACACGACCCCCAATCCGATCAGGCCCGTCATCGAACTGATCAGCCCGTAATGGTGTACACCGGCAAGCAACGCCGCATACAGAGTAATACTCCCGCCCCCAGCGAGCGCCGCAAAGACCTCATCCGCGCCCTTCTGGCGACGACGGAAGAATTCGGCGAAGCCGTGCAACGCCAGACCGCTGATGAGCGCCAGCAGGAACTGTTGGGTCGGGCCTATGAGACCGGCACTGATGGAATGGCTGACCATGAAGATGCCTGCCAGACCAACACTGAGGCCGCCCAGCCAGACCATCCAGTTTTCCCTTAGGGCACTTAGGATACGGCCAGCCCTGTCCGATGCTTCCGGCTCTCCCGAGAGCCATTGAGCATCCTCTTGCACCCTGGCCTGTGCCGGGGATTCCATCTCAACCGACGGATGGGGCTCGATCTCCGGAGGTTGTTGGTGGGGTTCTGGCTGGAGCGATTCCGATGTATCCGGGGTAGCCTCTTCTTTCTCCGTCCGATATCTGAGGCTGGCGATTTCTCCCCGTAACGATGCAATCTCCCGCTCGAGCCCTTCGATTCGCCTCGATTGAGCGCCACGCTGACGGAACGCAAGGAGCCCGAGCACAGAGCCGACAGGAATGAACAACGCCAATCCCACGATAAAAACGAAGAACAATACTTCCACACCCGTCTCCCTGGTTGCGCGCAACTGCTGCGGTCATCTGGGGTACTATTATGCGCAGACAACCAACAGCTTGCAGATCCCCTGATCACGCTTTCGGAAACTGCTCATTGATTCAGATGAGAATCATTATTAGCTTTCTACCTTCCCAAGGAGGTAGGTTTTGTCCCATTTTCAGCTAGCGTTACTACTCGGAATGACTGTGGCCCTCGGCCCCCTGGCTCTCGATGCCTATTTGCCGGCATTCCCCAGCATTGCCGATAGTCTTGGCATTGCCCACAGCGAGGTGGGCCTGACTCTCAGTGCGTATGTGGCTACCCTGGGGCTGGCACAGCTGGTCGGCGGCCCGCTGTCTGATCGCTATGGCCGGCGGCCGATTCTGGTGGGTGGGCTCGCCATTTTTGCGGGTGCTGCCGTGATGGTCTCGCTGTCCGATTCCCTTTCAAACATGGTGTTGTGGCGGATTATCCAGGGCATCGGAGGAGCGTTCTGTGCAGTATCGGTCCCGGCCATTGTCCGGGATCAGGTCGGCGGGCAGGAAGCGGCACGGCTGTTCGGGCTGATTGGTCTGATCATGTTTATCGCGCCGGCCGCGGCACCCTCCATGGGGGCCCTGATGCTGGCCCTCGGAGACTGGCACAGCATATTCCTGGTGCTGGCCGGATACGCAGTGTTTCTGGTGTTCGCGCTGAATATGGCGCTGTTCCCCAAGCTGCAACCGAGGCCACCGGCAACCACGCCGGTACGGACACTGGTTACCAACTACATCCTGGTACTCCGCCACCGGACCACCATGCGTTTCGTGGGCATCCAGGTGCTCTGCTTCAGCACCATGTTGCTGTTCATTACCCATTCCTCGTTCATCTATCAGGAGTGGTACGGGCTCTCGAACGGCATGTTCGCCATTCTGTTCGCATCAAATATCGCCCTGATGGCAATACTGAACCTGATCAACCGGCCTCTGCTGAGGCGGTTCCCATCGGTCATTCTGCTGCGGGTGCAGGTGGCAATGCAGTTTGCAGCGCTGGTGGCACTGGTAGCAGTCGTCCTGCTGGAGGGCCCGTTCTGGCTGGTCGCGGCCTGCATCATCGCAGCCATTGGTTGTCAGGGAGGTATCGTGCCCAACAACATGGCCAATGCTCTGGAATACTTCCCGCATCTCGGCGGAACCGCCGCCGCCCTGTTGGGCGCCTCCCAGTTCACCATCGCCGGCGGCATCAGCGCCCTGTCATCGTGGCTCGGTGGCGACGCTCTGCTGCCGATTGTGGCCAGCATGCTGGTCTGCTCCACCGGTGCCGTCGTCCTTGCACTGGGCGCCCCCGGAGCAGTGGCACGGGAGGCGGCCCCGGCTACCTGACGATCAGATCAGCACATCGTCCAGCGGCCTGCGAAGTGATCGTGGACATTCCGGACCGTGGCCGAGGCGCACCACAAGGTCCGGCCGCCGTTCACCAAGACCAAGAAAGCGCGCAAACTCCGGCCTGATTGCAGCAACCTCCACCGGTTGATTGATAAACGCCGTGCGCAGTCCCAGAGCCGCAGCCTGAAGCGCCAAACGTTCATAGCACCGCCCCGCCTCAATCCAGTGGCGTTTGTCATTCTGCTCGGAGTAGAGAACCGCGATCGCAGAGGCGCTCTGGATATTCCGGAAATCCTTGCGGCTCTGGGCCTTTGCCGAGAACCCGAACTTCATTGCCAGCAATCCCAGCCATCGAGGCACCGAGGGGCTGCCCATCACCGGCCCGTACAGCCCATCCCGATTGCGTACTGCCTCGATCGCGCTGAAACGAATCCAGGATTTCAACTCACCGGCCCAGGCACCGTCCGCAAACTGGGCGCGGTTTCCTTCCGCCACAAAGCGGGCGACCTGCTCTTTCTGTTCCCCGTTATCGATGAGAAGAACGGAAACTCCGACACCCGTGCCTGCTTTTGTCAGGAGTTCGATTTCATCTTTGGTCAGTGGCTTGCCATCGAACTCAACCCGACTGCATTGCCGCTCCGGAATCGCCTCGAAGAGAGCCGTGCGGACAGGAGTCGTTTCCTCAAATTCAACCTTCACTCCAGTCGTCGACGGGTCGTATTCAGGACGTCCTTCCAGGCCAGCTGCCCGCCCCGCCTGAAGCAGGTTCTCGAGGGCACAGCCAAGGCTTGCATAGAGGTGGTGGTCATCCGGGTCCACCGCCGGACATCGCCGCGACAGGTCAGGAAGAATCCACACCCGGCCCGGCTCTATCCGGAACTGCCAGGGCTGGGTGTTATGGCTGGACGCGGCCATGGTGGCATAGCGAATGATGGCCGGATACCGGGCATCGCCGCTGCCAAGGTCGTGGTGTCGCCAGAGTTGTTTCACTTCATCCATGTAGTCCATTCGTCCTCCCGATAACTCTTAGGTGCACTCAGGTATCGGCCAGACTCACTGACGGATTGGCTGGCAGCCACGCATTGAGAGCGCCAGGTTCGCGCTGGCCCTGATCTGATCGTAGTACTTCGACGCGGTATTCACACCCATCTCGGCGTAATTGCTGGCCGTCGGGCTGATCAAACTGCTCAGCTGCGCCCACGCACTGGCGGATTGCCGGTCCTGACTGTAGGCATCGAAGGCCTGGTAGATTTCGTTGCAGGTGACACCATCGCCATCGGTCGCGGCGGAGGACATGTAAGTGGAGGTCTGGCAGCCAGACAAAAGGGCGGTAGCAGCAATGGCAACGAGGAACGAATATTTCACGAGCGGTGGTCTCCTGACAGTAATCCAAGGGATTGAACCATTGCCCGGGATACTAACAGAAGCCACCGCCAGAATAAGTTGCCCGTCCTACAGAGCTGAGGCAGATCACAGTGCCATTCGTTTCATGATCCGGTCACCGAGCAGGTACTGGTGCGCGAGCGCTGCCGCCACGTGAACACCAATCATCAGCCAGAGCACGTTGGCGAGAACCTCATGGACGTCCTCCCCGGTTTCTTCCAGCCATTCCACCTCCGGGCCCGAGCCAGACAGCATCCAGCCAAAGAAGGTGACAGGGTCCCCTTCCCCCAGCGACGTCGCCAGACCAGACAACGGCAGCAGAATCATCAGTGCGTAAAGCGCGATATGCCCTAACCTGGCCATGGTCGCCCAGTGGGCAGGCGGAGTGAGGCGCGAACGGTTCAGCCATCGCCACAGACCACGAAACAGGACGAGTCCGAACAGTGCCAGGCCCAGGCTCTGGTGCCAGGCCATCAAGGAGGCGTCCGAGAGACTGTCCTCCAATGCCTCGAACCAGACCTCGCTGGCAAGCATGAGCAACAGCAACACCGCCATAATCCAGTGTACGGCACGGGAAACGGCTCCATAACGGTTTTCAGCATCCATTAATGTCATCATCAATCTCCTTCAGCAGAGTGGCGAGAGCCCTCCCCGGGGCTCTCGCACTGACTATCGACGCTCAATCCTGGCGTGAATCACGAGCCGGTGCGCCATAGCGGTTGAACTCCTGCTCCCGGATCAGGTTCTGATCGGCGTCCCGCAACTGCACCAGATAGGTACCTTCATTGGTCTCCTCCACGGAGACGTCCACCCCCGGACCAAACCGGCGCAGCGCCTGGCCATACGCCATGATCCGCATCTCCTCAGTGCTGTACTGTTTGAGATCCGCTTTCATGGGCTTGCCGTCGCGACGATGCTCATAGCGGTCGTCGTCCCAGTAATCATCGTCCGCGGATACCAGAAGCGGTGTGGCACTGAGCAATGCGGCGGCGGATAAAGCGGCAATCGTGGTAGTTTTTTTCATGGTGGAACTCCTTGCTTGATGAAACCCATGACGAAATGTCATTGCAGGTCGGGAATCATTGCACCAGGGAAACGTCGCAGAATTGTCTCGGTCAGACGCCGACTTTGTCGCAAATTGTCGCAAGTGCCGGAATCGGGATGTTTTTTGACAACATCGTGCCCAAGTGCCGAGGCAGGTCCCCTATAATCGGGGCAACAGTCAAGCAGACGGAGCAACGAGTGAGCACTTCTCCCACCATTCTGGTAGTCGACGACCATCGGGACATTCGCGATCTGGTCGGCCGCTATCTGCAGGAGCACGGCCTTCGAGTGCTGCTGGCAGACGGTGGGGATGCCATGAAGCGGCAGCTGAGAGCCCACTCTGTGGACCTGGTCGTGCTGGACATCATGATGCCGGGAGACGATGGCCTCACCCTCTGCCGGTACCTGCGTGAGCATACCGAGTTGCCGGTCATCCTGCTGACCGCCATGAGCGAGGAGACCGACCGCATCGTCGGCCTGGAAATGGGCGCCGATGACTACCTGACCAAACCCTTCAATCCGCGGGAGCTTCTGGCCCGCATCAAGGCCGTTCTGCGCCGTACCACAGCATTACCACCCCAGCGTAGCCCCATGGCCGGGCAACGCCTGTCATTCGAGGGCTGGACCCTGGATGTCGACCGCCATCAGCTGGTCGATCCGGAAGGCGTGGAAGTGTCCCTCAGCACCGCCGAGTACAAGTTGCTGCTGGCGTTCCTTGAGCACGCCGGTCGTGTGCTGTCACGGGATCAGCTGATGGACCTGACCCTGGGCAGGGAGGCGGATGCCTTTGATCGCAGTATCGATAACCATGTCAGCCGGCTGCGCCGGAAGATTGATCCGGATGCCCGTAACCCCAGACTGATCAAGACCATCTGGGGCGGTGGCTACCAGTGGATCGCCAGCGTGGAAGGGACCGAAGAATGAGATTCTGGCCCCGCCGTGCCGGCGGACAGCTCGCCCTGTTGCTGATTCTGGTGCTGGTGGCGGCACAGATCATCACCATCGCAATTCTGGCGGGAGAGCGCCAGGGCGCCCTGCGCAGTGCCAGCCTTGAGCACGTTTTGGAGCGGATAGCCGATGCCTACACCCTGCTCGACACCACAGACCCGGAACGCCAGGAGCGCATATTACGGGCGCTTTCCAGCCCTTCACTGCACCTTTCCATCGATCCCGCTCCTCACCTGCCCGCCGACGAAGCTTCAGTCATGACCCGGCAACTGGCCACGGAACTGGGCCTGACCGGTGAACAGGTACGATCAGCCCTGGCAGCGGATGAAGCAGAGTGCTTGCCGGGCCGGGAACCGGATGGCGATGACCACGAGGACCGCGAGAAACACGACGATGAGGACAAGCATCACGAAGATGAGGATCGCCGCGAGCACCGGGATGACCGACACGAGTGCCCACCCATCCTGGGCGTTTCCCTGGCATTGTCATCGGGCCAGTGGTTCAACGCCCGAGCCCAGCCACCAACACCTTCCTGGCTCTGGCTGAAGGCTACCCTTACCAGTGTGGGCATTACTGCCGTGCTTCTGATCCTCACGGTTTTGCTGGCGATTCGCCGCATTCTGCAACCGGTGAACGAACTGAGCCGGGCGGCCCATGCCTTCGGACGAGGTGAAAAAATCCGGATTCCGGAGCGCGGCCCCGAGGATATTCGCGAAGTGACGCGCGCCTTCAATCAGATGCAGCTCCAGGTCGGCCGAGCCCAGGAAGACCGGGAACGCCTGTTGGCTGCCCTGGCCCACGATCTGCGAACCCCTATTACCTCCATGCGGCTGCGGGTGGAAATGCTACCTGACGGCGAGGACCGGGACCGGCTGCTCGATTCCCTGCAGGAGATGCAGCACCTGGCGGAAGCCACCCTCGACTTCATTCGAGGCAGCACCACCGAGCGACACCGCCGATATGACCTCGCCACTCTGCTGGACAGCCTCTGTGATGATCTCAGGGAAATGGGGCTGGCGGTAAACTGTGAAGACAGTCCAAGGTGCGTTCTCCAGGGCCAGCCGGAGGCGGTCAAACGCGCCCTGCGCAACCTGATCGAGAACGCCGTCAAATACGGACAACGGGCCGACGTGAAACTGGAAGCCTCTGAAGAAGAGGCCATCATCACCATCACAGATCAGGGCCCGGGCATCCCGGAGGCGGAACGGGACCGCGTGTTCCAGCCCTTCTACCGCCTGGAACAGTCCCGCAGCCGTGACACCGGCGGAGCCGGCCTGGGACTGGCCATCGCCCGGACCCTGATTCGGGGCATGGGTGGAGAAATCCAGCTGGGCACCGGCCCGGAAGGCCGGGGATTGCGAGTGTCGGTGATTTTGCCCAAATCAGCTTTCGGGAATTCTGTCTGACTGGCTCCACGATGGCTCAGCCATTCATCGCTATAACGGGCTTCCATTCAGCTGAAGCTCAACCTCCATCACCGCCAAGCGCCGCAACAATCGAATTCGCCTCAGCAGCGGCCACCAATCGTAGAGAAATATCTCCATCGGTCTCCACATGGCGACCCAGCCACCGATCCAGAGACTTTCACTGATCAGCATCATCAGGCCACTTTCCGAAACCTGACTTTCAATGAGACGACTCACCCCGAGGCACACGGACAGGAAGACCAACCCGATCACCAGGCTCAACCGCCCCTCATGCATCAGCCTGCGGAATTCCCGCCGGACAAAATGTTCACGTTCCGAGAAATAAGTCCGAATCGCCCGCAGCACCCGGTCCCGGGCTGCTGCCAGATCCTCACAATGGTTCAGCAGAATCTCCAGGCGGAAATCCCCATGAGCCGGATGCTCCTCCGCCCATTCCATGATGAACGACTCCGCATTCGGATCCAGATCCCGCCCCACGAACGGTGACGGGTCGAGTGAATTGAATAACTGGGAGATTCGATCAAGGCGCAGGCGAATGACATTCACTGCGGATTTATCACTCACAAATTTGCCACTCAGTTCTCAAGAGCCGATACAGGAATACCTTCGTCAAGTATAGCCAGCGTCGCCAGCAATAATCTGACCGGAGGTATACACGCGCCATTCCGGCAACCCGCTGTGTTAGGGTAAGGCCATCAAGGCCATGAGTTTCCTGCAGATGCGCATCCGAATTACCCACCAGAGAATCACCGTCGCCCTGCAACTGATCCTGCTTACTGAGGCCGTTTTTGCTGTTTGGGGCCAGCGGTGGTTCACCGCATTCCTGACCGGCATGATCATCCTGATTACCTTCTTCCCGGTGCTGTTCGAACGACGCTTCCGGATCCACATTCCTCCCGAACTCCAGCTGGCAGCCATCGCCTTTGTGTTTGCCTCCCTGTTCCTCGGCGAGATCCGGGATTACTACACCCGGTTCTGGTGGTGGGATATGGCGCTGCACACCATGTCGGGCTTCCTGCTGGGCATCATCGGCTTTCTGCTGGTTCACATAATGAATGAAACCGAGAAGATCCATGTCCACATGAAGCCCGGATTCGTGGCATTTTTTGCCTTCCTGTTTGCCTTGGGGGTCGGTGCCCTATGGGAGATCTTCGAGTTTGCCATGGATTCACTGTTCGGCATGAACATGCAGAAACCCATGCTGGGTGATCCGTCAGGACTGACCGATACGATGTGGGATCTGATTGTGGATGGCATTGGTGCGTTTGTGATCTCTTTACTGGGATGGCGTTACCTGAAGAATCCCGACGCACGATCCTTTCTGGAACGCTGGATTGACGGTTTTATCGAACGCAACCCAAGACTGTTTCGCCGTTAGGAATTGCGCTCACGTCGCCACTCGCGCTCCAATCGATAGGATTTGTGCAAGTGTCGTCCCTGCTCAGCCATGACCACTGCCATACTGAGGACTCCCCGGGCCATGCCGCCAGCCAGGTTGATCAGCATGAGGCCAAACGCCGCCGGGTCTACCAGATGCAAAAGACAGAACTGATCAAAGGAAACCTCAAGTACCACAGAGTCCACTTCTGCGGTTGTAAGAGTAGGACGATGCTCCCTGAGCGCGATCATTGCAACGAAGCCCGCATCCTCGCCCGGTTCGTGACAACGCGCCAGCGCCCAGCCACCATTGATCCTCGGCATCAAGGACTTAAGCCTTCCGCTCAGCACTATGGAAAACGAGTCGTTGGGATCGCCCGGAGTATACAGCGCCTCCCCGGCATCCAAAGCCAGGACTCGCCCCTCGTTCAGAAGACGAAGAATAACCTCGTCTCTCAATACGCCAAACATGGAGAGGTCGCGAAAATAGGCGGATCCCTGCGCCTCCCAATAGTTCAGGGCATCGATCTCGCGCATGACGACAACCCCCTGGGTGGTTCTATGTTCCCTCAGTATAGCCCGCACACGGGATTAAACATGTTTGCCCGACGGGCGAAAAAACGTAAAGCGGTTGGGCTGGAGTCGTGTAACCGATTATGGAGAATAGTCTCATCCACCATGCAGAGAGAATCATGCTGAAGATTTCCAACACCGTCGAACTCGCCGACTGGGAGATCCAGATTACCCAGATCCGCGCCCAGGGCGCCGGTGGCCAGAATGTGAACAAGGTAGCCACCGCGGTCCACTTGCGCTTCGACATTCTCCACTCGACCCTCCCGCCCTTTTACAAGGAGCGGCTCATGGCCTTATCGGATCAGCGCATCAGTAAAGAGGGCATCGTGGTGATCAAGGCGCAATCGTTTCGCACCCTAGAGCAGAACAAGGAAGATGCGCTCGAGCGCCTGAAGGAGCTGATCCAGGGCGCAGTAAGACAGCAGAAGGCTCGCCGCCCAACCCGCCCGACCAAGGGCTCACAGCGGCGCAGAGTGGACCGAAAAACCCAGAAGGGAAAAATCAAGGCGATGCGCGGCAAGGTGAAGATCTGAGGTTCCGCTAGTCAATCAGACCGGATTGCGGCACCAGGCAATTCATCAACGTGATCGACAGATCCCGGAAAACCGCATCAGAGGCCACAATGCTCGGAAACCGATCGTTCATCTCGCGGCGGCATGCCGGGCTCCGTACCTCGCTTTCTTTCACACACCTGGAATGGGCATCTGTGCCGGCAGACTGGCCGGTGGCCTGCTCACAGAAAGCCGGAATCTGGGTGACCAGCCAGTCCACGGCCACGCTCCGCTGAACCGGATCTGTTGCCAGATTGGTGAAGCGGCTTGCGTCCACCGGCTCGGGCTTTTCGCGGGTCTGGTCCCAGAGGACGAAAATCAGCGCAAGTGAAACCAGTGTGACGGTGACTGTTGGGAACTTCATCGGCGAACTTCCAGAATTTTCAGGGTGGTCGGGGATGATAAAGACTCCGCACTGTCAGGACAAAGGCCTGACAGGACATAATTGACCTCTGCAGCGGCAGTCGCCCAAACTGACACCACAAGCCGGACTGGGGCGCTTGTTCGAGAAAGCTCCCTGACCTTTGATCCATTGAGGCGAACTCAATCGACCCGATGGAGGGGCCATTTCCGGCGCTCGCGGAGGTCATCCGGGGACTGCACAAGCAATACCACGACAACCAGGCACTTCATTGTTGCCCGCCCCGGCAAGTCGGTGCCTGATGATTACGAATATGTGGATTCTGCGGTCGATCCATTCGGCTCGACCGCTCACCATGTCTTCCAGCTACCCCCAAAAGCGTCAGTCGGCTTCGCGGGCCTCAGTCGCCGGAACCTTCAGCATCAACACGAAGCCTATCAGTAAGAACACGAGGATAGTGCTCATGCCCCAACGCTGACTGTCGGTCATTGCAGT
>JAAZVL010000167.1 GCA_018623515.1 Marinobacter sp. | reverse complement strand
GTTCAGGAATGCCTTGCCTTCCGTGCAGTAGATCAAAAGATTGTCGCGATGGTGCTCCCGGTGCATGTGGTGGCCCGTGGCCTTGCGATAGTGACCAAAGGCCAGGGGGTAGAGTTCCCGGGTCAAGGGATGGCTGGCCAGCAGGCGGACGATGGGCTCCGGTACGACGTAACGGACACTGTCTGGTGGTACTGGCCATTGCGAAGTTTGTGCCGTGGATTTGTTGTTCTGAAGTCTGCTCATCGAAAAATAATCCATCATGGGCGAAATTTAGTCAATCACCCATTGGCAATCCCCGTGCTAGGATTTTTCCAATCGTGGCCGAACCCGTTCCCGGGCGGCTTTACCCACATAACAACAAACAGGGATACCAGCATGAAAAATGTTCCCCAGTACATTGCCGGTGAATTCGTCCAGAGCCAGACCAGCAACTGGATCGACGTCACCAATCCTGCCACCAACGAAGTGATCGCCAAGGTGCCCTGCGCGACCGAAGAGGAAATGCGCAAGGCCATCGATAACGCCGGTGAGGTGTTCAAGACCTGGAAAGAAACCCCGGTATCCGAGCGGGCCCGGGTCATGCTCCGTTACCAGGCGCTGCTGAAAGAGCACCATGACGAAATCGCTGAAATCCTGTCCCAGGAAACCGGCAAGACTTTTGACGACGCCAAGGGTGATGTCTGGCGTGGTATCGAGGTCGTTGAGCATGCCGCCAACGTGGCGTCCATGATGATGGGTGAAACCGTCGAGAACGTGGCCCGCGAGGTGGACACCCATTCCTGGATCCAGCCGCTGGGCGTGTGTGCGGGTATCACTCCGTTCAACTTCCCGGCCATGATTCCGCTGTGGATGTTCCCGATGGCCATTGCCTGCGGTAACACCTTCATCCTGAAGCCCTCCGAGCAGGATCCGCTGACCCCGATGCGTCTGGCCGAACTGTTCGAGGAAGCTGGCGCGCCCAAGGGCGTCCTGCAGGTGGTCCACGGTGCCAAGGAGCAGGTTGATACCCTGCTGACCGACCCGGCCATCAAGGCCATTTCCTTCGTCGGCTCTGTGCCTGTTGGCCGTTACATCTACGAAACCGGCACCCGCCACATGAAGCGTGTTCAGAGCTTTGCCGGTGCCAAGAATCACATGGTGATCATGCCGGATGCGGACAAGCAGCAGGTCATCAACGCCCTGGTGGGCGCCTCCGTGGGCGCCGCCGGCCAGCGTTGCATGGCAATCTCCGTCGCCGTCTTCGTGGGCGAGGCCCAGCAGTGGATCCCGGAACTGAAAGAAGCCATGGCCAAGGCCCGCCCGGGTGCCTGGAACGACTCCGGTGCCAGCTATGGCCCGATCATCAGCGCCAAGGCCAAGGATCGTATCGAGTCGCTGATTGCCACTGGCGAGGCCCAGGGTGCCAAGCTGCTGCTGGACGGCCGCGGCTGCACCGTTGACGGCCTGCCGGACGGTAACTGGGTTGGCCCGACCCTGTTCACTGAAGTGACCCCGGACATGGACATCTACAAGGAAGAGATCTTCGGGCCGGTACTGTCCTGTGTGAACGTGGACAACCTGGGTGAGGCGATCGACCTGATCAACCAGAGCCCCTACGGCAACGGTACCTCCATCTTCACCAATCACGGTGGTGCGGCCCGTCGCTTCCAGCACGATATCGACGTGGGCCAGGTGGGTGTGAACATCCCCATTCCGGTGCCCCTGCCGTTCTTCTCCTTCACCGGCTGGAAGGGCTCCTTCTACGGTGACCAGCACGCCTACGGCAAGCAGGCAGTTCGCTTCTATACTGAGACCAAGACGGTAACGTCCCGCTGGTTCTCCAGTGAAGCGACCTCCTCCGAAGCCAATTTCTCCATTCAGCTTCGTTAAAGCGTTGAGGGTGAGGTCTTGGGCCGGAAGCAATTCCGGCCCCTCTTTTTACCCTTTTGACATGACAGGAGCCTGGTAATGGACTTTAACCTGACCGAAGACCAGTTGGCGTTCCGGGATGCGGCCCGGGCCTTTGCCGAAAAATCCATGGCCCCCCATGCCGCCAAATGGGATGAGGAGCACATCTTCCCGGTCGATGTAATGAAAGAAGCCGGCGAAATGGGGTTTATGGGGCTCTATACCCCCGAAGCCCTGGGCGGCATGGGGCTGTCCCGACTGGATACGTCAGTGATCGTGGAGGAACTGGCAGCAGCCTGCCCGTCCACCGCCGCTTTCATTACGATTCACAACATGGCGACCTGGATGGTGGCCAGCTTTGCTTCCGATGATCTCAAACAGGAGTTCGTGCCCAAGCTCGCCAGTGGCGAATGGCTGGCCTCCTACTGCCTGACCGAGCCCGGTGCCGGCTCCGACGCGGCCAGCCTGCGTACCAAGGCCGTGCGCGACGGCGACAGCTATGTGATCAACGGCAGCAAGATGTTCATCTCCGGCGCCGGCAGCACCGACATCCTGGTACTGATGGCCCGGACGGGAGATGCCGACAGTGGTTCCAAAGGCATTTCCACCTTTGTGATTCCCGCCGACGCTGACGGTATTTCCTATGGCAAGAACGAAGACAAGATGGGCTGGCACAGCCAGCCGACCCGTCTGGTCAGCCTGGAAAATGTGCGTATTCCCGTCAGTAACCGGGTGGGCGAAGAAGGTGACGGCTTCGCCATCGCCATGAAGGGCCTCGACGGCGGCCGCCTCAATATCGCCACCTGCTCACTGGGTGGTGCCCAGGCCGCGCTGCTGCGGGCCCGCAACTACATGCACGAGCGCGAGCAGTTCGGCAAACCCCTGGCGGCGTTCCAGGCCCTGCAGTTCAAGCTGGCCGACATGGCCACCAACCTGGTGGCAGCCCGGCAGATGGTTCGTCTCGGTGCGTTCAAGCTGGACAGCGGTGACCCCGAAGCGACCCTGCACTGTGCCATGGCCAAGCGATTTGCCACCGATGCCTGTTTCGACGTCGTCAATGAGGCGCTCCAGCTGCATGGTGGCTATGGTTATATCCGGGAATACCCGCTTGAGCGGTATGTCCGGGATCTGCGGGTGCACCAGATCCTGGAAGGCACCAACGAGATCATGCGCCTGATTGTGGCCCGCCGGCTGTTGGACGACGGTGTGGTCGAGGCGATTCAGTGAGTTGAACGTGAAAACGGGGTCATAAAAAGGGGTCTGAAGAACGCCTTCTTCTGACCCCATGTTCAAGCAGAACCCCAAAGTCAAACTCGGGGTCAGAAGAACGCTTTCTTCTGACCCCATGTTCACAGGAAGGAAAAACAACATGAGCGACCTCATCCAGCTCGAAAAACGCGGACACATCGCAATCCTGACCATCGACAACCCACCGGCCAATACCTGGACGGCGGAATCCCTGCAAGCCCTGACCAAAACCGTTGAAGAACTCAACGCGGACAAGCACATCTTTGCGCTGGTGGTTACCGGCCAGGGTGAAAAATTCTTCTCAGCGGGTGCCGATCTGAAATCCTTTGCCGACGGTGACAAGGCCAACGCCAACTACATGGGGCAGCTGTTTGGCCAGGCCTTTGCCGCCCTGACCGCATTCCGCGGTGTCTCCATCGCCGCCGTCAACGGCTACGCCATGGGTGGTGGCCTGGAATGCGCCATGGCCTGTGATATCCGCATCGCCGAAGAACACGCCCAGATGGCCCTGCCGGAAGCCAGCGTGGGCCTGCTGCCCTGCGCCGGCGGTACCCAGAACCTGCCCTGGCTGGTGGGTGAGGGCTGGGCCAAGCGTATGATCCTCTGTGGTGAGCGGGTTGATGCCGACAAGGCCCTGAAGATAGGTCTGGTCGAGGAAGTGGTGCCCACCGGGAAGGCGCTCGAGAAGGCGCTGGAACTGGCCGAGGGTGCCTGCAAACAGAGCCCGTCTGCCGTTGCCCGTTGCAAGAACCTGATCATGAGTGCCCGGGATGGACGCAGCCACAGCGATGGCTGGCGCATGGAGCGGGAGCTGTTCGTGGAGCTCTTCTACACCGAAGACCAGCGGGAAGGCGTGAACGCATTCCTTGAAAAGCGCAAACCGCAGTGGAAGAACCGGTAACCGCCGGGCGAGGACTGTTATGAGCGATCAACCGATTGTCTTTGAGGAGTGGAAAACCGCGGACGGCAGCGTCATTGCCGCGGCCCGGCTGAACACTCCGAAGAATCTGAATTCACTGTCCATGGACATGATTCACCTGCTCAAGCCCCAGCTGCAGCGTTGGGCGAAAGATCCGCAGGTGTGCGCTGTCTGGCTTGAGGCCGAGGGTGACAAAGCGTTCTGCGCCGGGGGTGACATCGTCTCCCTGTACCGCAGCATGACCGAACCGGGGAATGCCAGTGAAGGTGAACGATTCTTCACCGAGGAGTATGAACTCGACTACCAGATCCACACCTTCCCGAAACCCCTGATCTGCTGGGGCAACGGCATCGTGATGGGCGGTGGCATCGGGCTCATGGTGGGCGCTTCCCACCGGGTAGTGACCGAGAACTCGAAAATGGCCATGCCGGAAGTGAACATCGGCCTCTATCCCGACGTGGCCGGCGGCTGGTTCCTAAACCGTATGCCGGGCCGTACCGGCCTGTTCCTTGGCCTGACCGGCGCCAGGATCAACGCCTCCGACGCGTTGTTCGTGGGTATGGCCGATCGTTTCGTGAAGCATAGCCTCAAGGAGCGGGTGATCGAGGCGCTCACAGCCAGTGAGTGGCGCGATGACAACGCCCACGCCGTGGTTGGCCGGGTGCTCCGCCAGTACGAGCAGCACAGCCAGGACGCCCTGCCGGAGTCACCGGTTCGGCAAAACTTTGACGAGATCAATCGGGTAACCGATGCCGACTCCCTGGAGCAGGTGGTTAATCAGCTGACCGAGCTGGGCAGCCGCGAGGACTGGCTGGGTAAGGTCACCAAAGGGCTTGGCAATGCCTCGCCCACCTCTCTGGCGCTGGTGTGGCGACACCTGCATGGCTGCCGGCACGACAGCCTGAAGGAAGTGCTGGACAAGGAACTGGTGCTGTCCTGCAACTGCCTGAAGAAGGGCGAGTTTGCCGAAGGTATCCGGGCACTACTGATCGACAAGGATCTGCAGCCCCGCTGGCGCTACGCCTCGCTGGAAGAAATGGACAGCGACTGGATCGACGACTTTTTTAACTGATTGCCGGATCGGCCGCGCAGAGCCGCGGCCCACTCACCGGAATACAACAACAAGGGGAAGTGATATGGCAAAGATTACATTCATCGGTCTGGGTAACATGGGTGGTCCCATGGCCTCGAACCTGGTCAAGGCCGGTCATGATGTAACAGTGTTCGATCTGTCCAAAGCAGCCGTCGAAGCCCTGGTGGGTGAGGGCGCCAAAACTGCGGACACTGCCGAAGCCGCCGCCCAGGGGGCGGAGTGCGTGATTACCATGCTGCCGGCGGGCAAGCACGTGGAAGCGGTTTACCTCGGCGATGACGGCCTGCTGGCCAAGTTGCCTGCGGGGACCCTGGTCATCGATTCCTCCACCATTGCGCCGGAAACCGCCCGTGGTGTGGCCGAGGCTGCGTCGGCCAAGAAGCTGGATTTCATCGATGCGCCGGTTTCCGGCGGTGTCGGTGGCGCCAAGGCCGGTACCCTGACTTTCATCTGTGGCGGTGAGGAAAGCACCTTTAACCGGGCCAAGCCGATCCTCGAGGCCATGGGCAAGAATATTTTCCACGCCGGCCCCCATGGCTCCGGCCAGGTCGCCAAGATCTGCAACAACATGCTGCTGGCCATCCTGATGGCCGGGACCAGCGAAGCGCTGGCCCTGGGCGTGCGTAACGGCCTGGACCCTGCCGTGCTCTCTGAAATCATGAAGCAGAGCTCCGGCGGCAACTGGGCCCTGAACGTCTACAACCCCTGGCCGGGTGTCATGGAAGGCGTACCCGCCTCCCGCGACTACCAGGGCGGCTTCCTGGTCAACCTGATGACCAAGGACCTCGGCCTCGCCTTCGACAACGCCGTCAAGAACCAGGCCTCCATCCCCATGGGCGCCCTGGCCCGCAACCTGTTCCAGCTGCATGCCGGGCAGGGCAACGGCCAACTGGATTTCTCCAGTATCCAGCGGCTTTACAAGCCCGAGTGACCGGAGAAGGTGTCCCGGTGAAAAGGGGTCAGAAGAAAGCTTTCTTCAGACCCCGGATTCAGCCCCAGGGGTCAGTTCAGCCTCAGGGGTCAGATGAACTCGTTCATCTGACCCCAAGTTCAACTCCCCCCAAAGCTTGCGGGCAAAGTCGGGGTCAGAAGAAGGTTTTCTTCAGACCCCAAGGCACTGACTCAGGTCGCTGCTCAGGGGTCTGATGAACACTTTCATCTGACC
>JAAZVL010000166.1 GCA_018623515.1 Marinobacter sp. | reverse complement strand
TGGTGGCATCGATGAGCTGCTGCTTGCGGGTGTCTTTCATTCCAACTTTCGGCATGGCGATTCCGCGTGTTCCCGATGATTTCCGTGTCGAAAACAGGCTCGGATTTCGGCCTGTTTTTTATTAATTGAACGTTCAATTAAAATAAAGGCTACAGAAAAGACGACAGGGTTTCAACTTTGATCAGAAAACAGACAGGCGGAATCAGTCGCCAGAGGCATCGTCGGTAAATGCGCTGAGGTGGAATGAGATCGCCTCTTCTACCTCTGCCATTCCGCAGACCCGGGGCTGCGGGATCTCGCCGCCGGCAAGAACGTCCAGCACAGCGCGGACACCATGGGAGAGGGATTCGGTGTTGTAGCCACCCTCAAGCACGAAGGCCAGCCGTCCTTCACACAATCGTTCCGCCAATGACTGCACGACGCCGGTCATGGCGGCAAACCCTTCGTAGGTGACATTCAGGGCAAGATCGTACCAGTGGGCATCAAAGCCGGCCGAAACCAGGATCAGATCGGGTTTGAAATACTCTGCAGCAGGAACAAGGATGTCCTGCATTGCCCGCAGGTAAGCCGGATCTCCGGCGCCACCCGGCATGGGGATGTTCACGGTAGTCCCCTCCCCAAGCCCGGCCCCCACTTCCTGCAAACCACCACTGCCCGGGTAGAAAGGCGCAGCGCGGTGGATGTCCACGAACATGACATCCGGATCGGCCCAGAAGATATCCTGGGTACCATTGCCATGATGAGCATCCCAATCGAGGATCAGGACCCGTTCGCAACCGAGTTCCGCCTGGGCATGGGCGGCCGCCACCGCCACGTTATTGAACAGGCAGAAGCCCCGGGCACGGACCGGCTCGGCATGATGGCCAGGTGGCCGCACCAGAGCGAAGGCACTGTCGGTATTGCCGGCAACTACAGCCTCAACCGCCGCAATGGCCGTACCTGCGGCTACCTCGGCGGCCTCGACACTCCCCGGCGACACTGCCGTGGTATCGACATCCAGCCAGGCGTTCTTGTTTCGGAGGGAAAACACCTCGTCGAGATACGAGGTGGTATGCACCCTGGCAAGCTGTTCCCGTGTCGCTGGCTTCCCCGCGGCAAAACGGACACCTTCGACCGGCTCACGTTTCAGCAGATCAACGATGGCCTGCAGACGTCCGGGATGTTCGGGGTATTTCCATTGCACAGTCAGCCCGGACAGGATTGCGCGCACACGCTTGTCCAACCGTCCCGGCAGAAAAGCCGCGTTCACATCCGGGGCATGATTGAGTACCCGCTCATCGTAGAAAACGGTGACGTCCTTACGTGCGGCCACTGAAGCCTCCCTGAAGTCCGGCGCCCGGGCCTGCTCCGACCCGGGCTCTCAGTAACAGCATAGCCTCAATCGCAATACCGTGTGCTCGGGGCCGGGCTGTCAGCAACACCGGGAAGTCTACGAGCCTTTGTCGCCCCAGCGCTCCAGAACTGCCTGCTCCTCACTGCGGCTCATAGGAGCGCCGCTCATCATGCGATCAAGCGTGCCGTCAAGCACATGGCCGCCACTGGCGGTCTGATAGGTATCTGATGCGGGGATTGGTTCGACCTCTTCCTGCGCCACTGCCGGCCAACCGGTGTTCTCACCGGAATCGGGACGAGGACGATTCAGCAAAGAATTTATTCCTTACGGCGGTAATTCGGATCCGTCCAGCACTTCGGCAGGGGTTCACCGGAGGGGAAAACCAGTTCGGATTTCTGGAAAGACTCCGGGTCCTGGGCTTCTTCCCCATAGTGAAGACTGCCCCTGATGGAATCCAGGTGAGGGTCGAACAGAGCGGCACTATCCAGCACTTCAATCAGGTGCCCGGTAGCTTTCTCGGCAACGAACATGGACGAACTCCTTCTCTGGGGGATTATGCCTAAACTTAACAGAAGACCCGCCAGTCTGCTTATTTGCGGTCAGCGGACTGTTTCCTGGGTCGGCCGTAGAGGGCTCTCAGCTCATCCTTGGCCTGCTCCAGCCTCGCCCTCTGCGCTTCCGGAAGATGCCGTCCGGCACGGTTGATGTAGAAGTTCAACATCGACATCGCCGACCGGAAGGGCTCGGATTTCCGCCGCTGGCTTTGCTCGGCGGATCGTTGCAGCGATAACGCTATTTCCCGGGGGTCCTCCAGGGTGAACACCCCCTCCTCCAGATCCAGGGAATCACTGGTCTCGGTCACTTTTTGAGACCACTTCCCGGCCAACTCGCCCTTTTGCTTGCTCGATACCATAATGAAGGATAATAGTCCCCTTTTTCCGAGGATTCACACATGCCCTTGATCGGATGGATCATAATCCTGCTGGCGCTGGCCCTGATTGTCGGCAGCCTGATGATCTTGCGCGATTCGGCGCACTCCACGCGCATTCCCGAGGAAAAGCTGGAAAAAATCCGCAAGCGCAAGGCGGAAATGGAGGCGAGAGACAAAGCGGAAGGCGATAACTGAGTGCAACGACTCAGCTAACGGAAGAGAAAGGCAGCCAGGTACACCAGCACGACCCGGGCAAGAAACCAGGCAATCCCCGCCGCCACGAAAGCGCCCCAATTAAACACGGCACCCGTGGAAATCCAGATGTAGAGGCCAAACCCGAAGGCCATAAGCTCCGCTATGTAATATGCAAGCAGGACGATCTCGTCTTTCACTACACACAGCCTCCCTGGCCTTTGGCACTCACCGCGCGAATCCGACCATTTATCAACCAAAATCCTCGCCCCCCTGCCCAGCTGCTATAGTTTGCGTGTGATTGCACAAAATTTAACCGTCACAATCCCCCTACCCAAGGAAATGTCTGAACAAGGGAGTTCATGCATGCAGCCACACATCCGTATCCCACGCGCCCTCATCATTCTTGGATTCGCAGCAACCCTCGCAGCCTGCGCGGGTCCGGGGCCCCGTCCGGACAGCGATTTGCAGCTGGCCACCGGGGCCATCACCCAGGCAGAAGCAGCCGATGCGCGCCAATTCGAGCCAGTGCTGTTGAACCAGGCCCAGAACAAGGTGGCCGACGCCCGCGAACTGATTGATCGTGAAGAATACAGGGAAGCCGAGCGCTTGCTGGAGCAGGCCGCGGTGGACGCACAGTTGGCCGGAGCACGCTCCGAGACTGAAAAAGCCAGGCGTGCCGTGGAGGAGATCAATGCCAACATCGAAAACCTCCGCAGACAGCTGGAAATGGACCAACAGTGAGCCCGGAAAGGAGATCGACACCATGAATCGCACACTATCCCTGATAACCACGGTCGGGCTCTCGGCGCTGATTTTTGGCTGTGCCAGTGCCCCGGAGCAGAACGCCAAAATCGAAGAAGCCCGCATGATCTACAACGAGATCGCGGAAGATCCCTACGTTGCCCGCAGCGGTTCCAGCCAGCTCCGAAGCGCCCAGACCGAACTGGATCGGGCCGAGGCCTTGCTGGAAGACGATGAAGACATCGTGCGGATCGAGCACGCCGCCTATCTCGCCAAGCGCCACGCGGAGATTGCGGAACAGCAGGGCCTGCGCGCCGAGCTGGAGGAGGAAATCAGCTCTGCCGAAAAACGTCGCCAGGACATCATGCTGCAACTGAAATCCAACGAGGCGGAAGCCCTCCGTGCGCAAATGGAGGCGCTACAGGCCGAGAAGACCGAGCGCGGTATGGTGCTGACCCTCGGTGACGTGCTGTTCGACCTCAACGAGGCCGATCTGAAACCCGCGGGCATGCGCACGGTACAGAGGCTCTCGGACTTCATGCTGCAATATGAAGACCGCCGGGTGCGGGTCGAAGGCTACACCGACAGCACCGGCGCCGAGTCATACAACCAGAATCTGTCTGAGCGAAGGGCCATGGCGGTGCGTGATGCACTGATGGCCGAGGGAGTTGCCCGCAGCCGGATCGAAGTAATCGGCTACGGAGAGGCCTATCCTGTGGCGAGCAATGACACCAGTGCCGGGCGACAGCAGAATAGGCGGGTGGAAATTGTTATCTCGGATGAAAATGGCGTGATTCAAACCCGTTAAACATTTATTTCCGGGGGCGGCGGGGTCTGACCAGGAACCAGCTAGCCAGGACCACGCTCCCGAACACCGTATAGGCGAGGATGAAGACCCACTCCGGGGCGCTGTAATAGAGAATGGTTTGCAGCCAGTGCTGGATGAAAGAGCCCTCATAGCCGGCGGCCCCGGCCTTCTGTCGCAAAGCCATCTCCCAGGCCGTCAGCGGGCAGAGCACGCCGAGCCAGGCCTGCAGAACCACAATACCGATCACCACCAGGTGAGTGATCCGGAACCAGACATTCCGCACCCAGTGCCAATGCCGGGCATGGCCGATAAAAATGGCCAGTAACCCGAAAATGACAAAGGCCACCAGCAGCACGTGCAGGACCAGCAGGGCATCCGCCAGCAGCAGATACAACTCAGGGGACAAGGGAGTACGCCTTCTTCACCCTTGTCATGGCGACCCGGGCATCCTCCGGTTTGAAACCGTTTTTCCGCAACTGGGGCATCACCATGGCACCGACCCGGGAACACCGCGATTGATCGATCTGGTGCCTGAAAAAAACATCCGCGATAGTGCGGGTATCAGCACCCGGATCTGACTTCAGCAAACTTCCGATTTCCTTCGCACAGGCTTGTTCGGCCGGATGGATGTTCTTTTTGCTCCGATAGATCAGAAACAGCACTACCACAACAAAGATTACGATGATCAATACTTCCATTGAATCAGCCTCCTCCCGACACTGAGAGTAAACTCTCACTCTAAGCAGTTACCCCCAGTAAAACATCCATCGAACTACAGTGACTGCACTGGTGTGAGCAATTCGGAAAGAAACCAATGGCAAACGATCCCCTGGCTCTTGGGCAACTCTACCAGCAACAGTCCCGACGGGTGCTTGCAACCCTCATCCGCCTGTTCGGCGATTTCACGCTGGCCGAGGAGGCCATGCAGGAGGCCTTCACTGCCGCTATCCGCCAATGGCCGGAGGAAGGTACCCCGGACAACCCGACAGCCTGGCTGATTCGTACCGGCCATCGCAGAGGCATCGACCAGCTCCGACGGAAGCAGACCGCCCGGCAGTATCGAAGTGCGACCCGCCCGGGAACTGCCTCCCAAGGATTGAGAGGGTGCAGGTCAGCCCCGATGGCTGACCTGGCTGTGCATCAGACCTTGAGTCCCGCTGCGCGCGCCCGGGCGGCGTGCAGCTTCTTGTAGCTCTCGATCAGCCGCTGGTGCTTTTCCAGGCCTTCAAGCTGCATGTTGGTCGGGGTCAGGCCATAGAAGCGCACGGTGCCCTCCACGGAACCGACCACTGCATCCATCCGGTGGTCCCCGAACATGCGGCGGAAGTTGGCGATGTAATCGTCCAGCTCCAGTTCCTCGTCGAGGGTCACTTCCAGCACCGCCTGCATGGCCTGGTAGAACAGGCCGCGCTCGACGGTGTTGTCGTTGAACTGCAGGAACATCTCGACAAATTCCAGGGCTTCCTCATGCCAGCCCAGGGCGAGGCAGATCAGCAGCTTGAGCTCCAGGATGGTCAGCTGCCCCCACACGGTGTTCTCGTCAAACTCCACGCCGATCAGGGTGATGATGGTCATGTAGTTGTCGAGCTGGCTGGCTTCCAGCCGCTCCGCCAGGTCCGCCAGCTGCTCATCGCTCAGGGAATGCAGGTTGAGGATATCCTCCCGGTAGTCCAGGGCCATGTTGGTGTTGTCCCAGATCAGGTCCTCCACCGGATAGACCTCGGAGTAGCCCGGCACCAGGATGCGGCAGGTCGGCGCACCCAGATCTTCATGCACAGCCACGTACACTTCCTTGCCCAGATCCGCGAGGATGCCGAACAGCAGATCGGCCTCTTCCTCGTTCGTACCTGAGAAGTTCCAGTCACTGAACGCGTAGTCGGACTTGGCGCTGAAGAAATGCCAGGACACCACGCCGGTGGAATCGATGAAGTGTTCCACGTAATTGTTGGGCTCGGACACCGCCTTGCTGTTGAACGTGGGCGGCGGCACATCGTTCAGGCCCTCGAAGCTGCGACCCTGCATCAGCTCGGTCAGGCTGCGCTCCAGCGCCACGTGGAAGCTCGGATGCGCCCCGAAAGAGGCGAACACACCGCCGGTCTTCGGGTTCATCAGGGTCACACACATCACCGGGAACCGGCCGCCGAGGGAGGCATCCTTCACCAGCACCGGGAAGCCCTGGGCTTCCAAAGCTTCGATGCCTTCCACAATCTCCGGATAACGCGCCAGAACTTCCTCGGGGACGTCCGGCAGGGCAATTTCTTCCTCGATGATCTGCTTCTTCACCGCCCGCTCGAAAATCTCGGACAGGCACTGCACCTTGG
>JAAZVL010000165.1 GCA_018623515.1 Marinobacter sp. | reverse complement strand
CGCCGGCTGAAATTCGGCGAAACCCTGCAGGAGCAGCTGGACGATGTTGATGCCGACGATGCCGTAGCGAAGTTTGACGCCGCCTTCAGCCTGATGACGCTGGAGCTGTCGCGGATGATTCCGGGGTTGCTGGAAGCCCTCGGCGGCGAGGATCGCTCAGCGATTGTCGAAGAGTGAAAATGGGGTGAGACGTGAAAATGGGGTCAGATGAAAGTTTTCATCAGACCCCTGTGCTGGGCGCGGACTTCGGCAAAGGGGTCTGAAGAACTCGTTCTTCTGACCCCGTCTTAAGGCGGGACCGCGGAGCAAGACTTGAAAATGGGGTCAGATGAAGGCTTTCATCAGACCCCTGTGCTGGGCCTGACTTCGGCACAGGGGTCTGAAGAACTCGTTCTTCTGACCCCATCCTGGCGCCCCCACCCTCGGCCGGTCAGAGATGCGCTCCGCGCTTCTTCAGCCGCTCCTTCTGCCAATCCTTCTCCGGCTCGTTCAGCACCAGCCGAAGATCCATCACCTCTTCCTCGGTGTTGTACTTGATCTCGAAACCCAGGTGCTCCGCCAGCTGCAGCATCGGCCGGTTGTCCGGCAGCACATTGCCAATCATCTCCATGGTGCCCCGCGCACGGCAGTAATCGATCATCTTCTGCATCAGGGCGACACCCAGGCCCTCGCCTTTCATCTTGTCATCCACCATCACCGCAAACTCGCAGCGCAGGTTGTCGGCGTCGGTCCAGGTGCGCACGGTGCCCAGGGTTTCCTCGCCTTCGCCATCCTCCCGGGGCGCATTGGCGATGAACACCATTTCCCGGTCGTAGTCGATCTGCACCATCTGGGCCACGTCTTCCCGGGAGAAGTGCTTGCGGTACTGGAAGAACCGGTAGCGGATCGATTCCGGTGACTGGTGCTCGTGAAACTCCCGGTGCGCGGGCTCGTCTTCCGCCAGCACCGGTCGGATGATTACCCGGCGGCCGGACTTGGGCAGCACAATCCACTCTTCCAGCTCCCGGGGATAGGGCTGGATAATCGGCCTGGTCGGCGTGTCATCGAGATTGATGGCGATGTTGACCGCCACCGCCCCGCTCTCGTTGAACAGCAGCGGCGAGATCTCCAGGCCCTTGATCTCGGGAATATCGATCACGATCTGGGACAGGGTCACCAGGGTTTCGGACACCGCCCGGATGTCCTCCTCCGGCTTGAGACTGTGCTCCTTCAGGAGCTTGTACATGTAGGTGCGCCGCAGCAACTCCCGGGCCAGGACCATATTCAGCGGAGGCAGGGCAATCTGCCGGTCCGTCATCACATTGATCTGGGCACCCGAGGCCCCGCACACCACCAGCGGACCGAACTCGGAGTCCCGGGTAATACCCACACTGAACTCCACGCCACCCACGTGCTGGTAGGAACGCTGGACGGCAAAGCCCAGGAACCCGCTGTTCGGGAAATGCTCCTGGTACTCCTCCATCAGGAAGCGACAGGAGTCCATGATCGCGGCTTCGCTGTTGAGCTTCTTCACCGTGCCCTTGTAGCGGCGCTGGGTCGGGCTCAGGTCCAGGAACGGGTGGCAGGCCTGCTCGTGAACAATGGTAATGTCCACCGGCCGGCGTTCCACCGCGAAAGCTTCCAGCACTTCCTCGATGTCATCGCAGTAGATGGTATCGATGGTGTTGATGCCATAATCCCGGATCACGTCCCGGGCTTCCCGATTGGACAAATGCAGGCGGCCTGAACGCAAGGCATTGGCCACCAGCCGGCGGGGCCGGGTCCGGTCGGCAAAATGGTCGGTGAAGGACTCCGGCGTCTCGGTCAGCAGGCGCTGGACCCGCTGGTGCCGAACATGCTGCATGAACGCCATCACCGCCTTCTCCGGATTGAAGAAAGACGGAAGCCCCGCCCGATAGAATTCCTCCCGAGCCTCCATCACCGTACTCTGGCCCAACCAGCAGGTGAACACATTCAGGCGTGTGCCCTTGGAGGCCTGCACCACCGCATCGGCAATCTGCAGGCTGTCCTCGGTCAGACTTGGCGCGTACATGACCAGCACATTGGCCACCTCCGGATCCTTGGCCAGGATCTTGATGGCCTGGGCGTAGAGTTCCGGAGAGGCATCGTAGTTCAGGTCGATGGGGTTCTTGCGGGTCCAGTAGGGCGGCAACAGTTCCGCCAGGGATTCGATGGTCTGTTCCGACAGCTCCGCCAGCTCGCCACCCAGATCCGCCAACCGGTCCACCGCCAGTACCCCGGGGCCGACACCGTTGGCCATGATCGCCAGAGACTCCCGGCGCAACGGCCGCATGCGGGTCAGGGTTTCAAGGGCATCGAACATCTGTCCCAGGCCGTCGACCCGCAACACACCGGCCCGTTGCAGCATGGCGTCATAGATGGGATCGCTGCGCTTGAGCCCGGCCGGAAGCTCGTGATGGAACCATTCCGATTCCGGCACCCGCCCGGACTTGACCGCAATCACCGGCTTGGTGCGCGACGCCACCCGCACCGCCGACATGAAACGCCGCGGGTTGGGCACGTTCTCGATGTGCAGCAGGATGGCGCGGGTCTGGGTGTCCTGGGCCAGATAGTCGATCAGGTCATCGTGATCGATGTCCATGCCATCACCCAGAGTCAGAAAGTAGGAAAACCCCACACCCCGGGCAAAGGCCCAGTCCAGCACCGAACTGGCAATGGTGCCGCTCTGGCCCACAAACGCCACGCGCCCGGGAATGGCCCCCATGTGAGCGTAGGTAGCGTTGAGACTGCGGGCCGGTACCATCAGGCCGATGGTGTTCGGCCCCAGCACGCGGATACCGGTCTCCTTGGCGGCCTCACGAACCGAGTACATCAGCGGCTGCCCGGTCTTGCTGTGGGTCCGGGACATACCGCCGGTCATCACGATGGCGGTTCGCACCCCGGCCTCACCCAGCCGTTTGATGGTTTTCGCGACGGTATCAGGCGGGGTACAGATAATCGCCAGATCCGGCGTGAAATCCATTTTGGCCACCTTGGGCACGCAAGGGACTCCATGAACGTTCTCGTAGCCGCTCTGGTTGATCACCAGCAGCTTCTGCGTGGGGTAGCCGCCACCGAGAAGGTTCCGCAGGACCATGCCCCCAAGATTGTCGGCGCGCTCGGAAGCACCAATCACGACGATGGAACTCGGATTGAAAAGACTTTCCAGGTAACGGGTGCTCAAGGCGGTCTCCTCAGAACAGCCCCCGCCGGGCCGGTTCAGGTGATAACGTCAATAAAACAGGTTACTTATCTGTGTACATCTTATCTTAGGCCTTCCGGTATTGATGTAAAACGGCTATCGCGACTATAAGACCAAAGAAATACGACGGACTGCGGTTTTCCCTGATAACATTGATGAAAATACAAGCATATTCGGGACAGACAGAGACGTATGACCACGGCATTCTTTTCCCACGACGACTGCATGAAGCACAACATGGGCCCGGACCATCCGGAATGCCCTGAGCGCATTTCCACGATCCTTGCCTACCTCGCGGACACGCGCCTGGAGCAGGATCTGGACTGGGTTCGTCCTGAAGAGATCACCCGTGACCAACTGCTGGCCGTACACCCGGAAAAATACCTGCAGCAGCTGGAGCTGATGGAACCGACCCGGGGCCGCGTCTTTACCGACCCGGATACCGCCATGATGCCCGATACCCTGAGGGCCGCCCGACTGGCGGCCGGCGCCAACGTCCAGGCCGTCGACATGGTGATGAGCAGCCAGGTCACCAACGCCTTTGTCTGCGCACGCCCACCCGGCCACCATGCCGAGCGCGCCAAGTCCATGGGCTTCTGCTTCTACAACAACGTAGCGCTGGCTGCCATGCGGGCGCTGAATTTCCACCACCTGGACCGGGTGGCGATCGTGGACTTCGATGTGCACCAGGGCAATGGCACCGCGGACATCGTGGGCGGCGACGAGCGTATTCTCATGTGCTCGAGCTTCCAGCACCCCTTCTATCCGCACTCCCACGTTCATCGGCAGGCCCCGAACATCGTCAACGCGCCGATCGAAGCGGACTGCTCCTCCACCGAATACCGGAAAACCGTGGAGTCTGCCTGGCTGAAAAAACTGCAGGATTTCAAGCCGCAGGTGATCCTGATCTCCGCCGGCTTCGATGCTCACAAACTGGACCCGATGGCGGAGCTGAACCTGGAGACAGAGGACTTCCGCTGGCTCACTGAAATGATCACCAGCGTGGCCAACGACTACTCCAACGACCGGGTCATCTCCACCCTGGAAGGGGGTTACCACCTGCGGGCCCTGGCCGAGAGTGTGGCAGCCCACCTGGAAGTGCTGGACTCCGTGTACTGATCAAACCGTTCTCCGGGAGGGTGAGCAACAAGGCTGTTCACCTTCTGATATAATTCGGCAAATTTTCAGGCCTCCCGGAAAACATCCATGACAGAACAGCTGACCATCACCCGCCCGGACGACTGGCACCTGCACGTCCGCGACGGCGATATCCTCAAGGACGTGGTCCCGGCCACCGCCGCCTGCTTCGGCCGCGCCATCATCATGCCCAACCTGGTGCCGCCCGTGGTCACCGCAGCCGACGCCATCGCTTACCGCGAACGTATCCTGGCGGCGGCCAAAGGCACCAACTTCGAACCGCTGATGACCCTGTACCTGACCGAGACCACTACGCCGGAAATCATCCGGGAGGCCAGGGCCGCCGGCGTCATCGCCGCCAAGCTTTACCCGGCCGGTGCTACCACCAACTCCGCCTCCGGCGTGAAGGACATCCGCAACATCTATCCCGTGCTGGAAGCCATGGCGGACTGTGGCATGCTGTTGCTGGTCCATGGCGAAGTCACCGATGCCGACATCGATATCTTTGACCGGGAAAAGGTGTTCCTGGAGCGGGTCCTCACGCCCACGCTGGACGCCTTCCCCAATCTTAAGGTGGTGCTCGAGCACATCACTACCGCCGATTCCGCAAAATTTGTCCGTGACTACAAGGGTGAGAACCTCGGTGCGACACTGACACCCCAACACCTGATGTATAACCGCAATCACATGCTGGTCGGCGGTATCCGCCCTCACCTGTACTGTCTGCCGATCCTCAAGCGCAACCTGCACCAGCAGGCCCTGCGGGATGCGGTGGCCAGCGGTGACAAGCGTTTCTTCCTGGGCACCGACTCCGCTCCTCACGCCAAAGACAAGAAAGAAGCGGCCTGCGGCTGCGCCGGTTGCTACTCGGCTTTCGGCGCGATCGGCCTGTATGCGGAAATCTTTGAGGAGCTGGGCATCCTGGACAAGTTCGAGGCCTTCGCCAGCCACAACGGCGCGGACTTCTACGGCCTGCCCCGCAACCAGGACACCGTCACCCTGACGCGCAAACCCTGGACCATGCCTGAGCAACTGCCCCTGGCAGGCGGCTCCATTGTGCCCCTGAAAGCCGGTGAAACCGTTAACTGGCAACTGGCGTAATCTGTTACGCCGAGTACACACACTGTCGACAACCGGAGTTCGAGTGACAGACGAAAACAAAGAACCGCATCCCATGTCCAAACGCTTCCGTGGCTTCCTGCCCGTGGTGGTCGATGTGGAAACCGCCGGCTTCAATCCCGAGCGGGATGCCCTGCTGGAAGTGGCAGCGGTGCTGCTGACCATGGATGACGATGGCTGGTTGCGCCGGGGCGAGACTCACGTGCAGCAGATCGACCCGTTCGAGGGCGCCAACCTGGAACAGTCTGCCCTGGACTTCACCGGCATCGACCCCTGGGATCCCAGCCGTGAAGCGGTGCCCGAGCGCGAAGGCCTGAGCGAGATCTTCAGCCCGATCCGCAAGGCGGTGAAAGCCCATGACTGCAAGCGCGCGGTGCTGGTGGGCCACAACGCCACCTTCGATCACAACTTTGTGTTCGCCGCCGCCATGCGCGCCGACATCAAGCGCAACCCGTTCCACCCGTTCTCCACGTTCGACACTGCCACCCTGGCGGGCCTGGCCTACGGCCATACGGTGCTGGCCCAGGCCTGCAAGCTGGCCGGCATCCCGTTCAGCAACAAGGAAGCCCACTCGGCCGCCTACGACGCCGAGAAAACCGCCGACCTGTTCTGCGGCATCGTCAATCGCTGGAAAGAACTGGGGGGCTTTCCGCCGCCGCTGGTGGAGATTCCCGAGCAATAACCGCTGCCCATTAAAAAACCCGCCGAAGCGGGTTTTTTAATGGCTGCGTGGTCCGCTGTTACCAGTAGATACCCCGCATAATCGCCGCAAAGGCCACCTGCTCGGTGGACACTTTCGGCTTCTCGCCGGATTTGCTGCCGGCGGCCGCCGGTGAATCCGGGAACATCCGGTAACCGGTGTTCATGATGATCT
>JAAZVL010000164.1 GCA_018623515.1 Marinobacter sp. | reverse complement strand
GAAACACGGATAAAAAGCGCTTGCCTCCGACCGGCTGTGCGGGCAGCATTCCTGTTCTGACGTACCCATTAATACCTGACACAGGAAACTGACCATGGCACAAGCAACCGCACGCCACATTCTGGTGGACAGCGAAGCAAAATGTGAAGAACTGAAGAAGGCCATCGAAGGCGGCCAGGATTTTGCCGAAGTGGCAAAGCAGCACTCCTCCTGCCCCTCCGGCCGTAACGGCGGCGACCTGGGCTCCTTCGGCCCGGGCCAGATGGTGCCGGAGTTCGACAAGGCGGTCTTCAACAGCGAGCTGAACACCGTGATCGGTCCGATCAAGACCCAGTTCGGCTACCACCTGCTGGAAGTAACCAGCCGCAGCTGATGGGTTCTGGCTCCATGCCGGCACGCGTTCTCAACGGCCAGCGGATGCAACTGCTGGCGCTTGCGGGCGCTGCCGGAGTGGCACCATTGCTGTTCATCGGGGGGCCGGACTGGGCCTCAGGTCCGGTTTACCGGTCCGTCTGGAACCTCGGCCACATCGGCCTGTTTGCACTTCTGACGTATGCGTTGAAACCCTGGCATTGGCTCTCAGGCTGGCGGCTCTGGCTGGCCACGACGGGTCTGGTCCTGTTGCTGGGCATCCTGATCGAGTGGTTTCAGTCCGGCACGGATCGACAGGCCGACTGGCACGACATTTTGCGAAACCTGCTGGGCGTATGGCTGGTGCTGGCCTGGGTGCCGGTATTTTCCCGCAACAGCCGCACGTATGGGCCATCCTGGCTTCTCCCGGTCGTCACCGCACTGTTACTGCTGTTCGAGCTGGGCGACACCGGCTCAGTCGCCGCCCGGCAATGGCAGGTCAACCACCAACTTCCGTTACTCTACGACTTCCGAAACGAGAATCCTGACCCGTTCTGGAGCGGCAACCCGGTTCCATCGGACCGCCACACCGCAAACCATCCCCAGAGCCTGAAAATCGAACTGGGCACGGAGACCTTTTCCGGGATTTCCCTCGACAACCTGCCCGCTGACTGGCGAGGCTACGAGCAGCTGACCATCACACTGTTCAACCCCTCGCAGGAGCCGCTACAACTTACCCTCAGGATCAACGACCTCGCCCATGACCGAGGTGACAATGCCTACGGCGATCGTTTCAACACGCGACTGCTTCTTGATACCGGCTTCAACACCTTCACTCTCAGTCTCGATGATGTCAGAGACGCGCCGGCCGACAGGGTGATGGATATGGCGAACGTGCGGCGATTGGGGCTTTTTGCCGTGCGCCTGCCGGCGCCCCGGACCGTCTACCTGTCAGACCTCAGGCTGAACTAGCCAAGGGTCCAGGGGTTGTGGGTCATCGGCTCGGCGCCGTCGGCGGTGACCAGGATGGTTTCGCTGCAGCCTATCCCCCATTGCCCCGGAATCCGCAGGCAGATGGGCAAATGAAAGACCATTCCGGCGCGGAACTCCATGTTGCCGCCCCGGGCAATAAAGCCTGAGCCCTCGACCCAGGATGGCGGGAACTGGGCCCCGACGGTATAGCCGAACACGCCGGAGAAAAACACCTTGTCGGCCAGCGGCTGGAGCGCCCGTTCGGCGTCATGGGCGGCCTGATCAAAGGTCACGCCGGGGCGGACAGACGCCAGCAGCGTATCGACGATGCGCCGGCAGCCGTCATGAACCCTCTCCATTTCCGAGGAGGGCCGGGTCCCGGCTACGATGGTGCGCATCATGGGTGCGGTATAGCGGTGCCAGGCGGCCCCGAATTCCAGGAATACCGGGTCCCCTTCCTGTATCACCGTGCGCTTGTGGTTGCAGTGGATCACGCTGCTGCGCCGGCCGGTGGTTACAATCGGCTGCATGCTCATGAATTCACTGCCGGCTTCCAGCAAGGCCCGGGCCCCGATCGCGGCAACGTCATTGTCAGTCATGCCGGGGCGCACGGCAGCCACTGCAGCCTGGAGACCTTCCTCGGTTATCCGGGCACTTTCCCGCAGGAACCCGATTTCAGCCGCCGACTTCACGATCCTGATCTTCTTCAGCAGCCCGCCGTTGTTGAGAAACCGGACACCGGGCATCCTGGCCTTCAATCCCTCAAGTACGCCCTGGCGCAGTGATCCGTGCCAGGCGTCAATACCCACGGTTTCAACACCATCGTTGAGAATCTGCACTAGAGGCTCCAGAACCTCGCCAATACCCTCCCAGCGATAACCGCTGACCCGGGCAACCCGGGTGGTGACCATGGCCGGCCCCATTTCGATGGAAGGCACCTGCAACAGGAGTTCTTCCTGGGTGACCACCAGGGCGACATGGACGGACACCTCAAAGGTGCTATAACCGGTCAGGTAGAAGATATCGGAAGGATCGGTCAGCAGCAGCGCTCCGAAGTCTTCCCGGGCCATACGATCCCGGACCCGGGCCAGCCGCTGGTCAAATTCCTTTTCGGTAAACGGGCACTCCAACCCTCTGAGTTGCGAGGACAAGGCTTTCTGATAGGCATTGAAATCCATAGCGACTCTCCCCACTCGCATATACTAGGGAGAGTGGACCGAAATCCGGCTTTGTACAAATCTCACACACCGGAAAATTCTCCAACCGGGAGCAGGTATGGACTGCAAACGACAGCCCAGCGGTGCGGTACAGGTCAGCGTTGAGCTGGGCGCCCTGACCAGCGTGGCCAAGGACCCGCAAGTAGCGGTGAGGGTTGGCCCGGTCGTGGCCTCTCTGGTCAACGGCGTGGGTGGTGACCCGCTGTTGCAGTTGCGGCTGCTGCATGAATCCCGGAGCCTGCTGTTTGACCTCGGCGATACTGGCCGCATGCCCCTTCGCTCGGCCCACCAGGTCAGTGATGTCTTTATCAGCCATTGCCACGCCGACCATATCGGCGGATTCATGTGGTTCCTGCGCAGCCGGATCGGCCACTTCCCGCCCTGTCGGTTGTTCGGACCGCCCGGGCTGATGCGACATATCACGGGCATGATCAGCGGCATCCTGTGGGACCGCGTCGAGGATCGGGGCCCCCGATTTGTGGTACACGAGTGGCACGGGGACCATCTCAAACGATGGAAAATCACCGCGGGTGAATCGACACCCACGCCCCTGGAAGATGCGCCCACGCCCGATGGTGTGCTTTACCGGGAGCCTGAATTCCAGGTGCGCGCGGCCTTGCTGGACCACGGAACGCCGGTTATGGCTTACGCCTGGGAGCCCTTTGGCAAGCTGCAGGTGCGCAACGACCGGTTGAAGGCGATGGGATTAAGTCCTGGCCCCTGGTTGCACGATCTGAAAATGGCGGTGTTGCGCAAACAACCCGATGCACTGGTCTCCCCCAATGCGTCCTGCACCTGGCGCGCGGAAGACCTGGCGCACAGGTTGCTGATCCAGGCACCCGGGGACAGAGTGGTCTACGGGACGGACTTCGCTGATACCCCGGATAATATCGGGAAAATGACTGCCCTGGCCCAGGACGCCCACACGCTGTTTTGTGAGGCATCCTTCATGGTGGCAGATGAGGACCAGGCTCGGCGCACCCATCACCTCACCACCCGAGCTTGCGCCCGGATTGCCAACGGGGCGCAGGTCCGGCAACTGATCGCGTTCCATTTTTCCCACCGTTATGAACGCAAGCGGACCGAGGTCTACCGGGAACTGGGTGGTTTTACTGACCGCCTGGTGATTCCGGACTGAGAAAACGGGACATCTGCTGGCCGACGCTTTCCACCGGTTCGGTGATCGCCTGCTGAATGCTGTCGGTCACCACCCGGGAAAATGCGGAACCGGCATCGCTTTCAAGGAAGTCCAGGTACAGGCCCAGCTCCTGATTGCTGATATTGCGGTAGGTGTACAGATAGCTGTCATAGACCTGCTGCTCCATCATGCCACGCAGCATGCTGCGCTGGCTCTCAATGCGCTGGCGGAGTTGCTCATAGTGCACGGAATCGGTGCTCAGTGCCGCCATTGCCGTGGCCATGCCCAGCTGCACCGCAATGGAGGTATCCACGGCGCTCTCCGTGGCACGGGAAGCACGATCGAACCGGTCAAACATCCGGGCCCTTTCGGTTCCCTGGTATTTTTCGTTCAGGGCCGAAGCCTGAGCCCGAACCTCCTGCCAGCTGTCCGGGGCCGAAGCGGCAATTTCCGCTTCGGATATCTTGCGGGCCACGGGCGTCTCATACCAGTCACGCACCGCAATCAGCTGGGAGTCCGAGAGGTTCTCGTCCAGTTCAGTGACGATCCGGCGTTCAATATCCTCGGCCCGGAAGCTGCTACTGACTATATGCCCAAGGGTTTCCGCCACCATCGGAGGCACCTGGCCACTCCGCTTCATGCCCTCGCGAATGCCCTGGCTCATCATGGCGGGATATTGGGCAACGATGTCGTCAATGGGAGACGCCGCCAGCACCTGCTGCGCATTCGGGGCGGCATGGGCCACTCCGCCAGCCAGCAGCATTACGACTAAAAGAGGTTTAACTAGGGTGCCAAGTCTCATTTCACTATCATCCTGCGTTGGGAATACCGCCGTTTATGACACGGCCGCAGCCCCCTCAGCAAGCCATTCAGAGCCCCGGGAGATGACAGTTTGGTAGGGAAATCGCGCAAACCACCCTCCCGACGCAGACGGCGTCGCAGCAAGCGCCTTAATGTGTGGCGTGCGCGGGCAAAGTGGTATGGGTTGCCGGTTCTGGGACTCCTGGTGGGCGTATGGGCCACACTGCGGTTCAGCCTGCTGGCCCCGGATCCGCCAGCCAATCCTGACAACCTTTGCGAGATTTTTCGGGAGCATACCGTCTGGTATGACTACGCCCGAGCTTCCCAGGAAAAATGGGGAACACCCATCGCCACGCAAATGGCCTTCGTGTACTACGAATCCTCTTTTCGCAGTCACGCCCGGCCACCAAGGACTCTGCTCTGGGGACTGATTCCCTGGACGCGGCCGACGACCGCCTTCGGTTACGCCCAGGCGCTGGATCCGGCCTGGCGGGAATATCTGGCAGCCAACGATGGCGGCTGGCTCACCGTGCGCTCGGACATGGAATCCGCCCTGGATTTCGTGGGCTGGTACAACCGCCTGAGCCATGAACACCTGGGCATTCCCTTCACCGCGCCCCGGGAACTCTATCTCGCTTACCACGAGGGCCGCGGCGGCTATACTCGCAGAACCTATGACCAGAAGCCGGAGATCCGGACACTGGCTGCCCGCGTCCGCAGCCGGGCATTCCGCTACCATAATCAGCTGCAGCAGTGCGAACAGGAATTCCAGTGCTGGCGCTGGTACCAGCTCTGGCCCTTCTGCCGGTCAGAGTAATCATCACAAGGTGGTGCTGATCTCGATCGCCGGCTCCAGCGCCCGCAGCCGATCCACCAGCAATTCCATCACGATGCGCACCCGGGCCATCTGTTGGGTATCCTGGTTGACGTGCAACCACAGATCGACACTTTCGCCCTCGAGCGGATCCGATAACCGGCGCAGCTCTTTTGCGCTCTCACCGACATAACACGGCAGTACCGCCAACCCGGCGCCCGCCCTCGCCAGGGCGGCCATGGACTGCAGGCTGTTGCAGCGGATCACGGACGTGACGTTTTTCAGGTGCTTGCGGTACCAGCGCCCGGTTGCCAACTGGCTGAAGGTTTCGTCCGGGATAATCCAGAGGCAGTCTTCCGGCCGGTTCTCGATATCCATGTCCCGGTTTCGCCGGCAATAGCGGGCGGAACCGTAAACCGCGGATTCGACAGCGGCGATACGCTCACCTTCGAGGGTGGCCTGGGGCTTGTTTTCCGGCCGAAGAGTGAGATCCGCCTCCCGGTGCGAGAGGTTGGCCACATCGTTGTCGGTGAGCACTTCCAGCTCGATATCCGGAAATTCCCGAACCAGCTCTGCCAGGATCGGACTGAGCAGCTCGTTCAGCATCATGTCCTCGGCCGCGATCCGGACCTTGCCCACCGGCGCTGAATCTCCGCCGACCAGTTTGCGTTCCAGGTTTTCCATGTCCGTGGCCAGCCTTTCGGCTTCCCGGAACGCCATTTCTCCCACGGGGGTCAGCTGCAATCCGTTCTGATTGCGTTCAAAAAACTGCACACCCAAAGACTCTTCCATCTGATCGAGTCGCCTCAGAACAGTGGTTTGGTGCACACCCAGCAATTCACCGGCCTTTGCAAGCGTTCCGCCTATTGCAAGGGCCCTTATATATCGAAGATAATCCCAGTCCATAATCACTGCATATTTGCAACGCGGATACGGAGTTTAACGTATTCAAGCTGCAAAAAAGAATCCTTAGAATGGTTCGTAAATTAAAGGTAGATCGCTAATCAATCCACCCAATGAAAAGGAGGAAGGCGCTATGACTCAGAACCATATCGCAACCGTTAACCCGCTGCCGTCCAGTATCCTCCACAACAGTGCTGAGGTCAGGCGCCAGTATACCCGTACT
>JAAZVL010000163.1 GCA_018623515.1 Marinobacter sp. | reverse complement strand
TTGCTCTGATGGAGGAGTTCTCCGATTCTGCAGACACCACCAACCATGGTGAAGAGGAGCCGGCATCCCTTGACGAGGAGCTGGGCCTGGAGGATACCCTCGGCGAAGGCGACTTGATGGGCGAGAGTGAAGAGCCCAGCCCTGAACAGGAAGTTGCCGGGACCGAGGAGCTGGACGATCTGGGCACCCTCGAGAATCTGGCGGAGCAGGAAGCGCCAGCCTCAGACGAGGCTACCGAGGAGGACATTCCTGTGGCAAGCGAGGAGACAGGCCGGTCTGCAACGGTTGATATCGATGAGTCCGAGCTTGGCGAGGACGATGACTTCGACTTCCTGGCAGGCACGGACGAAGCAGCGACCAAGCTGGACCTGGCACGCGCCTACATCGAGATGGGTGATAGCGACGGTGCCCGGGACATCCTGGAGGAAGTGGCTCTGGAGGGAGATGATGCCCAGAAGGCAGAAGCCCAGGATCTCCTTAAAAATCTGTCCTGATCCGTTATAATCAAACCTTCAGGTGACGAGCGCCGGCCCCGTTTGACGGGATAAAGCCGGCGCTTTGTTTTTACAGCAAGATTTTTTCGGACTTCCCCTTGTTCCTCGAAGCACAGCAACTGACCACAGACAACGCAATTGGTGACGGCCGGGTAGTCCTGGCCTTTGAATACGATGGCCGGGGTTTTCATGGCTGGCAGATGCAGAAGTCCGGGGTGCGGTCGGTTGAAGGGGAGCTGGCGCGTGCGGTCGCAAAGGTTGCCGATCATCCGGTAGACCTGGTTTGTGCCGGTCGTACCGATGCCGGCGTTCATGCCAGTTATCAGATTGTCCATTTCGAGACACCTTCGGTGCGGAATCTCCGTTCCTGGGTGATGGGGGTCAATACCGCCCTTCCGGGGGATATCTCCGTCCACTGGGCCGGGCAGGGAGCCGACGATTTCCACGCCCGCTTCTCGGCAGTCTATCGCCGTTATCGCTACGTGATTTATAACCATGCGGTTCGCCCGGGAATTCTGCGGGGTCAGGTCAGCTGGACCTTTCGTCCATTGGATGCGGACAAGATGCATGAAGCCGCACAGGCGCTGGTCGGTGAGCATGATTTTTCATCATTCCGGGCCGCCGGCTGCCAGTCCCGCACCCCCGTCCGTTTCCTTGAAAAGATTTCGGTAACCCGTAAGGGCGAATTCGTCGTAATTGATGTGCAGGCCAATGCATTTCTGCACCACATGGTGCGAAACATTGCCGGTGCCCTGATGGCGGTCGGCAACGGCAACCAATCCGAGGACTGGATTGCCGCGGTCCTGGATGAGCGGGACCGGACTGTTGCCGGCGTGACCGCACCCCCGGACGGGCTTTTCCTGGTGGATGTGGGGTATCCTGCAAGGTACGGAATTCCTGAAGCCGAATGTGGCCCCGGTTTTGTTCGCCCCTGGTTCCAGCGGGATGACAACCGCCCGATTGAACCAACCCATATCCACCCCAAAAAGCCGATGCCCGAGCGATGAGTACAAGAGTCAAGATTTGCGGCCTGACCCGCCCGGAGGATGTCTCAGCTGCCATCAGTTGCGGTGCGGACGCTCTGGGATTCGTGTTCTATGAACCCAGTCCCCGTTCGGTTTCTCCGGCGCACGCAGCTGCCCTGGTCCGTGACATTCCGCCTTTTGTGCAGGCGGTGGGACTGTTTGTGAATCCCGACCCCGGGTTTGTCGAGCAGGTACTGTCGGAGGTGCCGCTGGATCTGCTCCAGTTTCATGGCGATGAAACGCCCGAGTTCTGCCGGAGCTTCGGCCGGCGCTGGATCAAGGCCATCCGCGTCCGCGAGGAAGGGCAGATCGAGTCGGCTTTCCAGGATTATCGGGATGCTGCCGGTTTGCTGGTGGATGCCTGGGTTCCCGACAAATTCGGCGGCACCGGTCAGTCCTTCAACTGGCAGCTAATTCCCGAAGATCGCCCCATGCCACTTGTATTGGCCGGTGGGTTGTCATCTGATAACGTATCCCGCGCCGTAACACAGGTGAAACCCTGGGCCGTGGATGTGAGTGGCGGTGTCGAGCGCAGCAAGGGCATCAAGGACATCCAGAAAATTTCCGACTTCATTAAAGAGGTTCACCGTGTCTGTAAAACTGACTGAAGAAATGCTGAGCGCACTTCCCGATGCACGGGGTCACTTCGGTGCCTACGGCGGACGGTTTGTTTCTGAAACCCTGATGGACTCATTGATGACTCTGGAGAAGGAATATCTCCAGATGAAGAACGACCCGGAGTTCCAGGCCAAGTTCGACAAGGATCTGGCCGATTACGTCGGTCGTCCGAGTCCGCTTTACTTTGCGGAACGGTTAACCCGGGAAACCGGCGGCGCGCAGATCTGGCTCAAACGGGAAGATCTCAACCACACCGGCGCTCACAAGGTGAACAACACCATTGGTCAGGCGCTTCTGGCCAGCTTCCTTGGCAAGAAACGGATCATTGCCGAGACCGGTGCCGGCCAGCACGGTGTCGCCACCGCTACGGTTTGTGCCCGACTGGGGTTGGAGTGCCACGTATTCATGGGTGCCGAGGATGTCCAGCGCCAATCCCTTAACGTCTATCGCATGAAGCTCCTGGGTGCCCAGGTGCATGCCGTTCAAAGCGGCACCCGAACCCTGAAAGACGCCATGAATGACGCCATGCGTGACTGGGTTTCCCACGTGGACGACACTTTCTACATTATCGGCACAGTGGCCGGACCCCACCCGTATCCGCTTCTGGTGCGGGATTTCCAGTCCGTGATCGGTCGGGAAACCCGTCGTCAGGCACTGGAGAAGACCGGTAAACTGCCGGATGCGCTGGTGGCCTGTGTGGGTGGTGGCTCCAATGCTATCGGAATGTTCTATCCGTTCCTAGGGGATGAGAACGTGGAGATGTATGGCGTTGAGGCCGGCGGTCTGGGCATCGAGACCGGGCAGCATGCTGCACCCCTGTGTGCCGGTCGGCCGGGCGTTTTGCACGGCAACCGCACTTACCTGATGGAAGATGAGAACGGCCAGATCGCCGGTACCCATTCAGTCAGCGCCGGCCTGGACTACCCGGGTGTCGGGCCGGAACACGCATGGCTCAAGGATATCGGCCGCGCCCACTACGTGTCGGTGACCGATAATGAGGCGCTGGATGGCTTCCGCATGCTGACACGGGTAGAGGGCATCATGCCGGCATTGGAGACCGCTCACGCGGTGGCCTACGGCGTGAAGAAAGCCGCGGAAATGGACAAGGACCAGATGCTGGTTATCAACATCTCCGGCCGCGGTGACAAAGACATTCACACCATCGCCCAGCTTGATGGTATCGAGATCTGATGAAAGGACGGAAACTGGCATGAGCCGAATCGAAGGGGTAATGAAGGCCCTGAAGGAGCAGAATCGCAAGGCGCTGATTCCCTATATCACTGCCGGTGATCCTCACCCGGATGTGACTGTGGATCTGATGCATACCTTGGTACAGGCCGGCGCGGATATTATCGAGCTTGGCGTACCTTTCTCGGACCCGATGGCGGATGGCCCGGTCATTCAGCTGGCCTGCGAACGCTCCCTGAAGCACGGAACCTCTCTGCGTCAGGTCATCGGCATGGTCAAGGAGTTCCGCAAACAGGATGACAAGACTCCGGTGGTCTTGATGGGGTATCTCAACCCCATGGAAGCCATGGGATACGAAGCCTTTGCCGAGGCGGCGGCCGATGCCGGAGTGGATGGCGTTCTCACGGTTGATCTGCCGCCGGAAGAGGCGGATGACGTGGCGCCGGTGTTCACTAAACGCAAGCTTGATGCGATTTTCCTGCTGGCACCGACCACGATTGATCAGCGAGTGCGGGCGATCGCCGAGCACTCTTCCGGCTATGTGTACTATGTTTCATTCAAGGGCGTGACCGGCGCGGCTAAAATCAATGTTGACGAGGTGGCCGAGAAGGTTGCCCATATACACGAGATGACAGCCTTGCCGGTCGGTGTCGGATTTGGCATTCGTGATGCAGAAACGGCCGCTGCCGTTGGTCGGGTATCCGATGGTGTAATTGTTGGCAGTGTGCTGGTCGATACAATAGCCAGAAATCAGGCAGATACGGAAGAGCTCAAACGGGCACTGACGGATCTGCTCCACCCGATGCGCGAAGCACTGGACAGCCTGGCCTCCTGAACCGGAGGCCGAGGGCAGGCAGGCCTCACAGGACAGGATTGAATCATGAGTAACTGGCTGGACAAAATCATGCCGAGCAAGATCCGCTCGGAATCCAAGCAGAGAACCGGGGTCCCCGAGGGGCTCTGGAAGAAGTGTCCCAAGTGCGGGGCCTTTCTCTACAAGCCGGAACTTGAGAAGAATCTGGATGTTTGCCCCAAATGTAACCACCACTTGCGGGTAAGTGCCCGGCGTCGACTGGATATCTTCCTCGACGAAGACGGCCGCGAGGAGATCGCCGCGGATCTGGAGCCCTGGGATCGCCTCAAGTTCAAGGACAGCAAGCGTTACAAGGATCGCCTTTCCCAGGCCCAGAAGGGTACGGGTGAGAAGGACGCCCTGATTGCCATGAAGGGAACAACCCTCGGGGTTCCCCTGGTGGCCTGCTCCTTCGAATTCAACTTCCTGGGCGGTTCTATGGGCCAGGTGGTTGGTGAGAAGTTCGTGCAGGCGGCCAACGTGGCCCTGCGTGATCGCATTCCGCTGGTGTGCTTCTCCGCCAGTGGCGGTGCCCGGATGCAGGAAGCCATCCTCTCGTTGATGCAGATGTCCAAGACCGCAGCCGTGCTTGAGCGGATGAAGCAGGAGGGCATCCCCTATATTTCCGTGATGACTGATCCGGTGTTCGGGGGTGTATCCGCCAGTCTGGCCATGCTCGGCGATCTCAACATTGCCGAGCCTAACGCGCTGATCGGTTTCGCCGGCCCGCGGGTTATTGAGCAGACCGTCCGGGAAAAACTGCCGGAAGGCTTCCAGCGCAGTGAATTCCTGTTGGAGCATGGCGCTATCGACATGATACTGCACCGCCACCAGCTGCGGGAACGTTGCGCACATCTGCTTGCAAAGTTCACGGCAGACGATAAACCCGGTACAGAAGAACCCATAGAGTTCGAAGTGACTGAAAAGCCCGAAAACGATGCCGCCGAGCAGTAACAATTACGGCAAGCCCCCGGTCCCGCCGGGGGCGAACGCCAAGCCCGACCAGTGGCTTTCCTACCTGGAATCCATCCATCCTTCCGAAATTGACCTGGGTCTCGACCGGGTTCTGCTGGTGCTACGCCGGCTGTTTCCCCGCAAACCCCGTGGCCGGATCATTACCGTTGCAGGCACCAACGGTAAGGGCAGTGCCGTGGCGGCCATCGAGGCACTGTTGCATTCTGCCGGCCGCACCACCGGCGCCTATACGTCCCCGCACCTGCATCGCTACAACGAGCGAGTGCGTCTCAATGGTGCCGACATCAGCGACGAGGCCCTGGTCCGCGCCTTCGAGACCGTCGAACAGGCAAGGGGCAACACCACACTGACCTATTTCGAGTTTGGCACCCTGGCGGCGTTCGTCGCCTTTGCCGAATCAGGTGTCGAGGATTGGGTGCTCGAGGTCGGGCTCGGTGGCCGGCTGGACGCGGTCAACGTGCTTGACGCGGACTTTGCCATCATCACCTCGGTGGATATTGATCACGTGGCCTTTCTGGGCAGTGACCGTGAGGTGATCGGCTTCGAGAAGGCGGGCGTCCTTCGGCCGGGTATCCCGGCGGTGTACGCCGATGAGGATGCACCCCGATCGGTGCTACAGCAGGTCTCCGCGCAAAAGGTCGCCCTCGATCTCTTTGGTCGCGACTATAAACTCCGGCTACCGGAGGATGGTGCTGTTGGTGATGCCGCCAAGGTGCACCTGGAATACCGGGGTGAGACGATCCGTTTTCCCGCCGGTCCATTACCGGTAAAAAGCGTGGCGGCGGCTGTCGTGGCCATCCGGAACCTGGAGCCTGCACTGACCTTCGAGCAGATAGAGTCGACCCTGCTGGGGCTGTCGGTTCCCGGCCGGTTTGAACAGCTCTCGGATCACCCTGTCACGCTGGTGGATGTGGGGCACAATCCGCACGCCGCAACCTGGCTTGCCGACCGACTGGCGACCATGCGTCATGACGGCCAACGCGTGGTTGCGGTCTATGGTGCCCTCGGTGACAAAGATGTGGAAGGGGTTTCGGCGGCCATGGCCGGCGTGGTGGATGAATGGTTCCTGGCACCACTGGACGTTCCCAGGGGGCTGGATGTTCAGACCCTGGCGGAGAGGGTTCGCCAGGGCGGCGTGACCCGGTTCAACCAATGCCCGTCGGTGGCGGAGGCCATCGAAACCGCGAGAGCGTCGGCAGGGGAGGATGGCCTGGTGATTGTATTCGGTTCTTTCTTCACCGTTGCCGAGGCGCGGGATGTCCTTCAGGGCGACAGATCT
>JAAZVL010000162.1 GCA_018623515.1 Marinobacter sp. | reverse complement strand
GGCCCGGACGTGAATCTGCGGTTCGTGCGCTGAACGCGTGCGGCTACAAGATCACCAACATCACAGATGTGACGCCGATTCCCCATAACGGCTGTCGTCCGCCCAAGAAGCGCCGCGTCTAACACAGGAGACAGTGAAATATGGCTCGTTATATAGGCCCGAAGTGCAAGCTGTCTCGTCGTGAAGGGACAGATCTTTTTCTGAAGAGCGGCGTTCGCGCGCTCGATTCCAAGTGCAACATCGAGACTCCGCCGGGTATGCACGGCGCGCGTCGCGGTCGTCTGTCCGAGTACGGCGTACAGCTTCGTGAAAAACAGAAAGTCCGTCGTATCTACGGCGTACTGGAGAAGCAGTTCCGCAACTACTATAAAGAGGCCGCCCGAGGCAAAGGTGCAACCGGTGAAAACCTGCTGCAGCTGCTGGAAGGCCGTCTCGATAACGTTGTATATCGCATGGGCTTTGGTTCTACCCGTGCAGAAGCCCGTCAGCTCGTCTCTCACAAGGCGATCCTGGTCAACGACAAGGCGGTTAACATTCCGTCCTATCAGGTCAAGCCGGGTGACGTTGTGAGCGTGCGCGAGAAGGCCAAGAATCAGCTGCGTGTCAAAGGCGCACTGGATCTGGCTGCCAGCCGTGCACCGGTAAGCTGGGTAGAGGTTGACGCCAACAAGATGTCCGGCGTTTACAAGTCAGTACCTGAGCGTACTGAACTGCCGGCCGACATCAACGAGAACCTCATCGTCGAGCTTTACTCCAAGTAAAGCCCAGTAAGCAACGATAGCAGATAGGGGCGTCTATGCAGCGTTCAGTACATGAGTTATTGACACCTCGTACCATTGACGTGAAAGAATCCAGCGCCACGCGTGCCAAGGTGACCCTGGAGCCTCTGGAAAGGGGCTTCGGTCACACTCTGGGTAGCGCACTGCGCCGTATTCTCTTGTCTTCGATGCCGGGCTGCGCCATTACTGAAGCGCAGATCGACGGTGTCCTGCACGAGTACAGCGCCATTGAGGGTGTCCAGGAGGACGTCATCGAGATTCTGCTGAATCTCAAGGGCGTCGCCGTGAAGATGAACGGTCGGGATGAAGCTGAGCTGACGCTCAGCAAGAAAGGCCCGGGCGTTGTGACAGCCGGTGACATCAAGCTGGATCACGATGTCGAGATTGCCAACCCGGACCATGTGATCTGTCACCTGAGTGAAAATGGTGAATTGAACATGCGTCTGCGCGTTGCCCGCGGTCGTGGCTATGAGCCGGCCGACCAGCGTGGTCTCGACGAGGACGAAACTCGCGCCATCGGACGCCTGCAGCTGGATGCAACCTTCAGCCCGGTTCGTCGCGTGGCCTATGCCGTGGAAAGTGCACGGGTTGAGCAACGTACCGATCTGGACAAGCTGGTAATTGATCTGGAGACCAATGGCACCATTGATCCGGAAGAAGCAATTCGCCGGGCCGCGACCATCCTCCAGCAGCAATTGGCGGTGTTCGTTGATTTCGATCACGAGAAAGAGCCGGAGCGCGTGGAAGAAGAGGAAGAAATCGATCCGATTCTGCTGCGTCCGGTGGATGATCTGGAATTGACAGTGCGTTCAGCTAACTGCTTGAAGGCTGAGAATATTTACTATATCGGCGATCTGATTCAGCGCACCGAAGTTGAGCTGCTGAAGACGCCTAACCTTGGCAAGAAGTCGCTGACCGAGATCAAGGACGTTCTGGCGTCCCGTGGTTTGTCTCTGGGCATGCGTCTTGATAACTGGCCGCCGGCAAGCCTTCGTGGCGACGACCGGGTTCTGGGCGGTTAATCGCCGATTAGTTTAAGGTAAGGAATCAGAGCAATGCGTCATCGTAAGAGTGGTCGTAAGTTCAGCAGGACCAGTGCGCATCGCAAGGCCATGTTCCGTAACATGACTGCGTCACTGGTTGAACACGAGCTGATCAAAACAACGCTGCCGAAAGCCAAAGAGCTTCGTCGGGTAGCCGAGCCTTTGATCACGCTTTCCAAGAATGATTCGGTTGCAAACCGTCGCCTGGCGTTCTCTCGCCTGCGCAACGATGCAGCGGTAGCCAAGCTGTTTGACGAGCTGGGTCCCCGCTACAGCGACCGTCCTGGTGGATACCTTCGTATCCTGAAGTGTGGCTTCCGTGCCGGTGACAATGCCCCGATGGCATTCGTCGAGCTGGTCGGCCGCCCGCTGGATATCGAAGCGGAAGAAGTGGAAGACGACGAAGAGTAAAATCTTCGGAGAGCTTCCCGGAAAACCGGAGGTGGAAACACCTCCGGTTTTTTTGTGTCTGGAGGAACGAAAAAGGGGTCAGATGAAGGCTTTCATCTGACCCCATGTTCAGGTCGTAACTCGCACGGTTCAGGTATAAAAACGGGGTCTGATGAAAGCCTTCATCTGACCCCCATCTTCACCTTAGCCGCTGGTCAACATCGGTTTCAGATACCGCCCGGTGTGAGACACTGGATTCTCCGCCACTTCCTCCGGCGTACCCTCGGCAATGATCCGGCCGCCCCCGGAACCACCCTCCGGCCCCAGGTCGACAATCCAGTCCGCGGTCTTGATCACGTCCAGGTTATGCTCGATCACCACGATGGTGTTGCCGTGATCACGCAGGCGCTGCAACACGTTGAGCAGTTGCTGGATGTCATAGAAATGCAGGCCGGTGGTGGGCTCGTCCAGGATATACAGGGTCTTGCCGGTGTCCCGCTTGGACAGTTCCTTGGCCAGCTTCACCCGCTGCGCCTCACCCCCGGACAGCGTAACGGCGCTTTGTCCAAGTCGGATGTAGGACAGGCCAACGTCCATCAGGGTCTGTAGCTTGCGCGCCAGGAACGGAACTGCATCGAAGAATTCGCGCGCTTCCTCTACGGTCATCTCCAGCACTTCGTGGATGTTCTTGCCCTTATAGCGTACTTCCAGGGTTTCGCGGTTGTAGCGCTTGCCCTTGCAGACATCACAGGGGACGTAGATGTCCGGCAGGAAGTGCATCTCCACCTTGATGACACCGTCGCCCTGGCAGGCCTCGCAACGACCACCTTTGACGTTGAACGAGAACCGGCCGGGCTTGTAACCCCGGGAGCGGGCTTCCTGGGTGCCGGCAAACAGCTCACGGATGGGGGTGAACAGGCCGGTGTAGGTGGCCGGGTTGGAACGTGGGGTACGGCCAATCGGGCTCTGGTCGATATCGATCACCTTGTCCAGGTGGTCCAGGCCCTTGAGCTTTTTGTACGGAGAGTGGTTCAGGCTGGTAGCCTTGTTCAGCTTGGCAGCCGCCACCGGATACAACGTGCTGTTGATCAGAGTGGACTTGCCGGATCCCGAGACCCCGGTAATACAGGTCATTACGCCCAGGGGGAGGTTCAGGGTGACGTCCTGAAGGTTGTTGCCGGTGGCGCCGGTCAGCGTCAGCTGCTTGCCGGAACCTTTGTTCCTGGCGGGTGGCACTGCGATTTCCTTCTTGCCACTGAGGTACTGGCCGGTCAGGGAGTTTTCATTGGCAATGATGTCGTCCGGCGCGCCATGAGCGACCACGTGCCCCCCGTGAACGCCGGCCCCGGGGCCGATGTCGATGACATAGTCGGCAGCCCGGATCGCGTCTTCATCGTGTTCGACCACGATCACCGTGTTACCCAGGTCCCGAAGGTGGGTCAGGGTAGCCAGGAGGCGGTCATTATCCCGCTGGTGCAGACCGATGGACGGCTCGTCCAGTATGTACATGACGCCCACCAGCCCGGCGCCAATCTGGCTGGCGAGTCGGATGCGCTGGGCTTCGCCGCCGGAGAGGGTGTCGGCACTGCGTTCGAGTGTCAGGTACTCCAGCCCGACGTTCACCAGAAACTGAAGCCGCTCCCGAACTTCCTTGAGGATTTTCTCGGCGATTTCGCCTTTCCGGCCTGGCAGGGTCAGCTGTTCGAAGTAGTCGTGGGCTTCGCCCACCGGCAGGTGCGTCACCTCCGGAAGGTTCCGCTCCTCGATGAAGACATGCCGGGCACTGCGGCGCAGCCGGGAACCGCCACAGTCCTTGCACGGCTGGGTGCTCAGGTTGCGGGCGAGTTCTTCACGCATGCTCTGGGAATCGGTTTCCCGGTAGCGTCGCTCCAGGTTCGGCAGGATGCCCTCGAACGGGTGGGCCTTTTCCATGATGTGGCCCCGGGAGTTCACGTAGCGGAACGGGATCTCCTCGGAACCGGAGCCATACAGCAGAACCTGCTGAAAGGATTCGGGCAAATCGACCCAGGGCGTTTCCAGATCCATACCGTAGTGTTCGGCAACGCTCGACAGCATCTGGAAGTAATAGACCGCGCGCCGGTCCCAGCCCTTGATGGCACCTTCTGCCAGGGTCGCTTCCGGATGCTGGATCACTTTTTCCGGGTCGAAGAACTGCTTCACGCCCAGGCCGTCACAGGTCGGGCAGGCGCCGGCGGGATTGTTGAAAGAAAACAGCCGGGGTTCCAGTTCGCTCAGGGAGTAACCGCACTGGGTACAGGCGTAGCGGGCCGAGAAGGTGTGTTCTTCGCCCTCGCCGGTCATGGGCGCGACCAGGGCGATGCCATCGGCCAGTTCCAGGGCCGTTTCGAAGCTCTCGGCCAGGCGCTGCTCCAGTCCTTCCTTGACCTTGAAGCGGTCCACCACCACATCAATCTGGTGCTTGCGCTTCTTGTCCAGGGCGGGCACATCGTCGATGTCGTAGACGGTGCCGTCGACCCGCAGCCGGATGAAGCCCTGGCTGCGCATGTTGTCGATCACGTGGAGGTGCTCGCCTTTGCGGTCCCGGATCACCGGCGCCAGGATCATCAGCTTGCTGCCCTCGGGCATGGCCAGGACCTGATCCACCATCTGGCTGACGGTCTGGGCTTCCAGTGGCTGGCCGTGATCCGGGCAGCGGGGCTCGCCGGCACGGGCGAACAGCAGCCTCAGGTAATCGTAGATCTCGGTGATGGTGCCGACCGTGGACCGGGGGTTGTGAGAGGTGGATTTCTGTTCGATGGAAATCGCCGGTGACAGCCCCTCTATGTGGTCCACGTCGGGCTTTTCCATCATGGACAGGAACTGCCGGGCATAGGTGGAGAGGGATTCCACATATCGCCGCTGCCCCTCGGCGTAGAGGGTGTCGAAAGCCAGCGACGATTTCCCGGAACCGGACAGGCCTGTGATCACGATCAGCTTGTCCCTTGGCATATCCAGGTCGATGTTCTTCAGGTTGTGGGTGCGTGCGCCCTTGATCTGGATATGGTCCATACCACCTCTCTGACTGAAAAAAACGACAATTATACCCCGTTACCGGAAGGCCGGTGAAACCGGTATTGACCGAGACGGTTCGGGGAGTCCCTCGGTCCGGTCGGTTCTGATACAATGCGCCGCCTGCGGGAGGTATGTGGCCTCCCGGTTACCTGCTTTCAACCCCGGCTGAGGTGAACACCGCGATGAACGCGCTGGAAAAACGCTCCGTAGCAGCCCTGGCATCGGTCTATGCCATGCGAATGCTGGGGCTGTTCATGGTGATGCCGGTGTTCATGTTGCTTGGCGAGGACCTCCAGGGTGCCACGCCCGCCTTGCTCGGTCTTGCCATCGGCGCCTATGGCCTGAGCCAGGCCCTGTTGCAGATTCCCTTCGGACTGCTGTCTGACCGCGTCGGCCGGAAGAGGATGATCTACCTCGGGTTGATTCTGTTCGCCGCCGGCAGCCTGCTCGCCGCGGCAACTGACTCCATATACGTTGTAATTGCCGGTCGGATTCTCCAGGGTGCCGGCGCCATCGCCAGTGTGCTCATGGCGCTGCTCAGTGACCTGACCCGGGAAGAGGAGCGCACCAAGGCCATGGCGACGGTGGGTATATCCATCGGGCTGTCGTTTTCGGTGTCCCTGGTATTGGGGCCCTTGCTGGGAGCGGTCTGGGGGCTGCAGGGCATTTTCTATGCCACGGCGGTGCTGGCCGTGATCGCCCTGGTGGTCGTGAACCGGGTGGTGCCGACCCCGCACCAGCACAAGATCAGTGCTGATACCCACCCGGCAAGAGACATGCTCGGCCGCGTGCTCAAGGACGGTCGACTGGTGCGGCTGGACTTCGGCATCTTCGCGCTTCACCTGGTACTGACCGCGCTGTTCCTGGTGTTCCCGTCTGTACTCGAGAGTCGCCTGGGTCTGCCGGCCAGTTCTCACTGGTGGTTCTATCTCACGGTCATGGTGACCTCGTTCTTCGCCATGGTGCCGTTCATTATCATCGGCGAGAAGAAACGCAAGATGAAGCCGGTACTCTGTGGTGCCATCGCTCTGCTGACGCTGGCGACCGGCGGTCTGGCCGGGTTGGAGGCGAGCCTTCTCATAGCCTGGGGTGTGCTGTTCTTCTTCTTTATGGCGTTCAACCTGCTTGAGGCAAGCCTGCCGTCGCTGATCAGCAAAGAGGCGCCGGCCGCGAGCAAGGGCACGGCCATGGGGGTGTAT
>JAAZVL010000161.1 GCA_018623515.1 Marinobacter sp. | reverse complement strand
GGCCGAACTTTAACGGGTAGTATCAGACTTGCCTACCCCGCAGCGCCAGCGGCATCACAGCCACCGCCGCACCTCAGATACATAACGATCATAGTCCTCACCGAATAACGCTCGCATATGCCGCTCCTCCGGCAGGATCTGGAAGCGGTTCATGTAAACGACGAAAAGCGGCAACAGGAGCGCCGCGAATACGCTGCCCAGGAAAATTTCCCAGGCGACCAGCATAAGAAAGAAGCCCAGATACATCGGGTTTCGGGTAAAACGATATACCCCTTTTACCACCAGGCTTTCCGACTGGTGCGGCGTGCGCGGATCCACGGTTGTGCCAGCGTTGCTGAACTCCAGAACCCCCAACAGAGCGATGCATGCACCGAGGGCCAGATTTCCTTTGACCTGTCTACAGGTTCATAGTTTAGGTTATCCAACATGAAGCGAGCTCAAAGTCATGGCGCATAGACAAGGCAGGTATCGCATCTCTGAACTGGCTGAACTCGTTGGCCTTTCCCGAAGCACCCTACTCTACTACGAGAAACAGGGACTGATCACTGGGAAAAGACAGGCTAACGGCTACCGGATATACAGCGAGAGGGATGCCCAACGCCTGCTACTGATCCAGAGGCTGCAGGCAGGCGGACTCACGCTGAAGGAATGCAAAGCCTGTCTGGATAGCAAGATCGATCGCGCCCTGCTTGCCTCCCGGCTGCGAACTCTGGAACAGGAGATCGCCCGGAAACAGCAGTCCCTCGAGTTACTGGCGGCGCTGCTTGGCAAGCACAGTCTGAGCCACTGGCATCAGACGCTGGACCAGGTGGCACCGGATGCCCACCTGGAGTGGCTCATCACCCAAGGCTTTACCGAAAGGGAAGCCCTCAGACTCAAATGGTTGTCGAAAGATATGAATGCACACGAACAATACATGTCCGATTTCATGCGCGTTTTCTCGGAGCTGGACCGCTGGGGGCCGGGTTCGGAAAAGGACACTCTAAAGGCGCTGGCCATGGTGCCTACAGAGCCCCAACACATCCTGGAAATCGGCTGCGGCAAAGGCGTCGCCACAACCCTGCTGGCCACCCATACCTCGGCCCATATCGTTGCGGTGGATAACGACGAGCCTGCTCTGGCCCGCCTGCGGGAGCGGGCTCGGAACGCCGGCCTTTCTGACCGCATCGAAACCGCCTGCCACAGCATGCAGGACCTGCCCTTCGACGACGCCAGCTTCGATGTGATCTGGTCAGAAGCCAGCGCCTACATCATGGGTGTAGCCAAAGCTTTCGAAGCATGGCGGCCCCTACTGAAGGACGGCGGTGTGATGGTTGTCAGTGACCTTGTATGGCTGACGGATTCACCAAGCGACGAAGCGCGGGCCTTCTGGCAGGAAGAATACCCCGACATGTCGACGGTCTCTGAACGGCTTGCCCAAGCCTCCGCCGCCGGCTACACGCTGATCGACACATTTGAATTGAGCGCTGAAGCCTGGTCGGAATACACAGGCCCGCTTGAAAAGCGTGCCCGTGAAGTCGCATCCGAGCTACCGGACTCAGCGGCCCTGAAGGATATCGAGCGGGAACTGGGAATTTACCGGAACCATCTGGGTGAGTTCGGCTACCAGATGTTCGTGTTCCGGAAAGACTGATCCGGATTTGAGCGCCCTGATGTTTGCATTCAGCCAGATTTATCCCGGCAAATGAATCAGCGGAAGGGGCGAGTGGGGTTTGACGGTCTGGATCGCAAAGTTGCTTCGGATGTCCCGGACCCCTGGTAACTTGAGCAACGTATTGGTTAAAAATTCCTTATAGGCTCGGAGATCGGGCACCACTACCTGCAACAGGAAATCCGACTCCCCGGACACCAGGTGAGCCATCACCACTTCCGGGAGAACACTGACCGCCTCACAAAAAGCCTCGGCTTCCTTTTCCTGATGACGCTCTACTTTGATGTCGACGAATACGGTTAGCCCCAATCCCACTTTTTCCTGATCCAGGATGGCGCTGTAGCCCTTGATCACCCCAGATTCTTCAAGCAGGCGTACACGCCGCGAGCAAGGCGACGGGGACAGGCCGATTCCCTCGGCCAGATCCGTGTTTGGCACACGGCCATCCGTCTGCAGCGCCTCCAGCAGCTTCCGATCAAATCGGTCTAACTTATGATTTGGCATGAACAGCCTCATATAAGAACAAAGTTAGCGAATAACACCAACCTTCTATCCTTTTGTGGCTGATAAAGCAACCATTCTCTAAACGAGGCCCGGTATACTCAAAAACTCAATTACGACAAGAGACCTGGCCCGTGGCTGACCTTCTGTTGTTCCTGACTGCGCTTGTGGCGATTTACCTTACGCCGGGACCGGATATGATCCTGGTACTCGGCACTTCCGTGAGCAGTGGCCCCAGAAAGGCCATGGCCGTGGCTGTGGGCCTTGCCATTGCCCGGGGCTGCCATGTCCTGCTCGCGGCGGTGGGGCTCGCGGCTTTGTTTGCGGCACATCCCTGGACCTACCATACGGTACGATTACTGGGCGCGGCTTATCTGCTTTACCTGGGTTGGCAGTTCTTCCGCACAGATCATTCGCTCCATAATCAATCCCGGTCAGCGGCCGGCACTCTGCCATCAGCGGGATATCTCGCTGGTTTCCGAAAAGGGCTGGCTACCAACCTGCTCAACCCCAAATCCCTGATCTTCTGCTCCGTACTGCTTCCGCAGTTCATCCATCCGGAACTCTCAGGTATTGCCGGACAATTCGCTATTCTGGCGCTGATTCTGGTGCTGACAGGGCTAGTCTTTGATTTTGCCTACGCGGTTCTGGGGCGGGCACTCTGGGCAGTTACCGGCGCCAATGCCCGATACCGCAGAATGCAGAATAATATCTTTGGCTGCCTGCTGGCAGGCATCGGGCTCAAGGTTGCCCTGGGTTGAATTAACCGGCTTTACTGCATCGGCTCACAGGCGTGACGGAAAACCACCTCTCTACAAAGTACGACCCGTGACGGGGATTTAGTGAGGACATCGATGGCAACTGGATGGAATTCGTGGAAACTCGCGAGCTGTGTGAGCGGCTCCGCTAGCACCAGCCCCTCAAGTGCATCGCCTCTTCAATCCGCTTGAGCGCATTAATCCACGCGCCCAGCCGGACCGATTTCACCTGGTGTTCAGCCGCCGTATTCACGGCTTCCCGATAGCCCTTTGCCAAGCGTTCCCGCCGTAAGTGATTGATGGTATCGATATCCCAGTAATTATCGGAAAGGCCCTGGCTACGCTCCATCTGGCACAAATGCACACTTCCGGCATTAGCCAGCACATCCGGCACAATAATCACGCCCCTTTCCAGCAACATCGCATCGGCTTTCAACGTGGTTGGCGCATTGGCGGCTTCGACCACCATGCGGGCCTGGATCCGGTCCGCGTTGTCCGCGGTAATCACGCCCTGAACCGAGGCAGGCACCAACACGTTGCAGTCACATTCCAGCGTCGCTTCGCTGGTTATCGGTTCGCTGCCGGCAAAGTTCGAGACTTTTCCAGTGGACTTTTTGTGCGCCAGCAGGGCCGGAATATCGAGGCCGTCGTTCGAATAAACGCCGCCACGGCTATCGCAAACCGCCACAACATCACAGCCTGCTTCGTAGAACATGCTCGCCGCCACCGAGCCGACCTGCCCGAATCCCTGGATAGCCACACGGGCATTTTCGATGTCAAAGTCGGCCTGCTCGGCCGCTTCCCTGAACACATCGAAAACACCGCTCCCGGTCGCCTCAAAGCCGCCGAGCGAGCCGCCGAGAATGGGCGGCTTGTCATTGACTGCCGCCGGTTCATGGTAGCCGGTGATCGACTCGTATTCGTCCAGCATCCAGCTCATGGTTTGCAGGTCCGTGCCTATATCTGCACCGGGCACATCGTAAGCCTGCCCTCTCGGGCGCAGGAAGCGGATATAGGCTCGGCAGAGTGACTCGAACTCCCGGTCACTTAATGATCGGGGGTCAGCGACAATGCCGCCTTTGCCGCCACCGGCGGGTATTCGGCCAGCGGCATGCTTGATCGACATGATCATCGCGAGGGATTTCACTTCATCCAGGTCGAGATCGGGGGAAATCCGCGTCCCGTCCCGGCTGGGTCCGAGGGCGTCGTTATAACGGACACGGTAGGCATCAAACACCCGAAAACTGCCATCGTCCATTTTCATCGGGATGCGAAAGCTCACTACACGCCCTGGTGCGGCAAGAAATTCGATGACATTGGGGTCAACCCTTCCGAGACTGCCAGCCTCACGAAGAATCTGTCCGCTTTCATCCAGAAAATCGTAATCCATGGCATTCCCCACATCAGTTGAGTCGGACATTGCACCCCTCCTGGCCGTCAGGTCGGTCGGGAACATCTCCTGACTCTCAACATAGCAGGCGCCATTCAGTATGTGCCATTTCTCATCGGGGTTGGTTCTGAGCGGGGTCCAAGCCCGGCTCACAGCATCCGAGTCCTTGCTGGACCGGCGGGCACTGTTGAGTGCCGAATGAACAGAACACACAGCAATCACCCGGTTTCGGTCTTAAGAGCGCCTTGCAGGCGTCGCACTCGTAGAAATACTCGCAGGCATTGGTGGGCATCACTTCCATTTTCTGATGGCCACACTCCGGACAAGTGATCGTGGACTCCAGAATAACCTCTGCCATGGTTGCCTCCTGTTTCAGCCGGTACACACGAAACTTCCATTCACTTTAGACAGTCTCATGAAAGGACGTGGATCCTCACTTTTCAAGCAACGAGATTGGTGCCTTACTCAAACTTTTTCATGCTGGGCCAGGCACAATTAATCGGCTTTTGAGGCGCCTCCCCTTAGTAAATCCCCCGGATCAAGCGATAGCGTACGCGTCGCGCATAGTCGCGATAACCCGGCAGCAGTCTCATAGACAGCTATCGACGGACTATCAGCCTTTCGTCATCAGGAACCGAACCAGTTGAACGCCATGTCGTTCCACCGTTTGCTGTTCGACAACGGTAAATCCCTTCGACTCAAAAAAGGGCCGGGCTTCAATGCTGGCTTCTGTCGATAACTGTCTTACCTCCCGTGCATGAAGATCGCGCATGGCTGCTTCATAGAGCCCAGAAGCGCACCCTTTGCGAGCGAAGGCCGGTGAGGACTGTTTGAATTCCGAATAAACAGCCTTCCTCGCCTATTCTTTTCAAACTCTCCAGCCCCATCAGGACCCGAGCTGCTGGCGCAGTGATTCAACCCGGGACTGCAACCCTGGTGCAGTGACATATTCCGGTTGAAGCGCGTCTCCCGCTATGACCTGGACCTTTGACCAGAATCGCTTGGGCCTCTTGGTCAATGCATGGCCACCTTTGTGGCTGAAGAAGCTCCCCCACAGGCCTTCCAGCGCCATAGGGATGACCGGGACCGGGGTTTCCTTGATGATGCGTTCAATCCCCGCTTTGAACTCTTCGATTTCGCCAGATTTGGTCAGCTTACCCTCCGGGAAGATGCACACAAGATGCCCCTCATCGAGTTCCTTTTTGATTCGTTGAAATGCCGTTTCATAGGTTTCAGCGTCCTGCCTGGGCGAGCAGATCGGTATGGTCCTGGCCATTCTGAAGAAGGTTTTGAGCCCCTTCATTTCCGAGATACTCTTGTCCATGACAAAGCGGATGGGGCGGTGATGGCATCCAGCCAGAATCAAGGCATCCACATAGCTGACGTGATTGCATACGAGAACAGCTGCGCCCTCATCCGGGATTTTTTCAAGGTCCTTATGAGTAACCCGGTATAGGGTGTGACTCAGCATCCAGATACAGAACCGAAGCACAAACTCAGGAACCTGCTGATACACAAAGGCGGCCACGACCACATTTACCGACGCCAGCAACAGGAAATACTGCGGCAGTGTAATTTCGAGTACGCTCAGTAACAGAATGCTGACAGCCGCGCTGGCAACCATCAGAAACGCGTTCAGCAGATTATTCGCTGCGATGATCTGTGCCCGGCTTTTGTCATCGCTTCGATGCTGGATCAGTGCTTGCAGTGGCACGACGTAAATACCGCCGAACGCGCTGATCATCGCGATGTCGAACATCAGTCGCCAGTTGTCTGAAGCCGACAGGAATTCCATAGCGCTCATGTTCGGGCTGACACTGAGTTGCTGACAGGCAAAAAACAGATCGATCCCAAACACGCTCATGCCAATGGAGCCAATCGGGACAATACCCAGCTCAATTTTGTGGCCTGACAACCACTCACACAGCAGTGATCCGAGCGCAACCCCCAGGGTGTCAATGGCCATCTATTTTGACCCACCTTTGGCCAATAAAATTGACCCACCTTTCATAGTCTATTTCGTGGTTTTCTGCTTCAGCCGATAGCTTTCTCCTCCCAACATAAAGATGTGTGAATGGTGGATGACCCGGTCAATGATCGGCACCGCCACGTTGTCGTCGTGGAAGAACTCGCCCCAGCTGGTG
>JAAZVL010000160.1 GCA_018623515.1 Marinobacter sp. | reverse complement strand
CATGCAGGGGCTTGAGGACGGATCCGGCCTGAAGATGCTGTTCATGGTTCTGACCCCGATTGGACTGTGGGTCAATTATCGTATCAGAAAAACATCTTATGAAATGACTTAAATCATTAAGGCTTTTTTACTGAGTCGATTAGGGCTGAAAGCTTGGGGAAGGACCGTGCGTGGGGCCGCCAGGACGGGGTCAGATGAAAGCTTTCATCTGACCCCATTTTCAATCCTGCGGGCCCTCAGTGGCTGGTCCCTTCTTCGTAGTTGATCTTGTTCCAGACGTTGTACTTGCCGGAAGGCTTGTTCATCGGGATGCGCTTTTCCTCCTCCAGGGTCTCGGCGTCGTAGACGATGACAGCGCCGTCCTTGTCCCAGACACTCAGGAGCAGCTTCTCGCCATAGCGGTCAAACTCCACGTGCGCGGCGACCTTGCCGGGGGCCGGTTGCAGTGTTTTGACGATCTCCAGGGTCTGCTTGTCGATGACGTGGACCTTGTCCTTGTTGGGGCCGAAGAAGACATCCACCCAGGCATAGGGGGAGTTCTCATGGCTGCGCATGAAGAAACCGGGGCCTTCCGTTTCAAGCGTTTTGATCACTTCCCAGTTATCCATGTCGATGATGGAGACCGCTCCGGTGCGGAAGTGCGGGGTGGCCATAACGCGTTTGCCCTGATACTCCCAGGTAATACCGGAGCCCAGGTGGGGCATGCCAGGGAGCGGCAGTTCGGCCACCGTTTTGCCGGTATCCAGGTTGATGACATAACCGTGCTTGCCGTCGCGGGCGGCGCCGATGAGGTGGTCGTAGCCCGGGTCGAAGAAGAAGTCGTCGAGCCAGGTGTCGGTCTGCATCCGGCGGAGGTTTGCCTTGCCGTCGGTTACGGTGATTTCCCAGGCTTCGGGTATGTCCTTGAGCGCCGCGATGAAGCTGTCCCGGGGTGGGGCGGCGTAAACGGCGCTGACCCGGGAGCTGTCGCCGGCGTCGTTCTCCACCGGGATAATCTCCATGAGTTCCAGGTTGGTGGCGTCGAACAGAACCAGGGTATGGGGCAGGTAATTGGCGGCCATGACATGGTCACCGTCGGCGGAGACGGCAATGTTGCGCATGTTGATGCCGGCTCGGACCTCGGCCACCACTTCCAGGTTGTACAGGTCGTACTTGGTGATCCAGCCGTCCCGGGAACCGAAATAGACGTAGCGGCCGTCCGGGCTGTATTTCGGGCCACCGTGGAGGGCATAGCGGCTCGGGAAGCGGTGGATCGGTTCCATGGTGTCGCCGTCGAGCAGGGTGACGTGGTGATCGCCGATTTCTACCACCAGGAACAGGTTCATCATGTCCGCTTCGTACTCCGGCTTATCGGGCAGGGTGCCGTGCGGATGGGGCAACAAGTGGCTGCCAAGAATCTCCTGTTCGCCCCAGACCGGAGTCACTTCCGGAGGTTGATAGATGAAGTTGGCCAGTGCCGTGACCGAGGCCTGGCTGAGGGTTTCGCCGAAGGCGGGCATCTGGGTGGCCGGGCGGCCGGAGGCGATCACGTTCTCGGCCTCGGTCTGGCGCAGGCGAGAGAGGTTTTCCGGTAACAGTGCCGGGCCCATGCCCCCGAGCCGGTCCGTGCCGTGGCAGCTGGCGCAGTGTTGCTGGTAGAGGGCTTCGGTCTGCGCGCCGTTATCAGCCTGCAGGGCTGGTGTTGCCAGCAGGCCGGCACTCATCAGCAGGGCGGATGTCAGGGTCTGGCTGATCGGAAGTTTGCGTCTTGTCACCGGGGATGGCTCCATGTTCCGGGGTTCTCGGGTATCGTTCAGGCCGGGCGGGTCAGGGCGCTGTCCCAACCGGCCTGGGCCGGGCGGGCCAGTTTGTCGGCCAGTTTGACCACTTCACCGACGATGATCAGCGTGGGTGGCTGGAAGTCTTCCCGCCGGATGGTGTCTTCCAGGTCCTCAAGAGTGGTCACGGTCATGTGCTGCAGGGGCGTTGTCCCCCGCTCCACCAGGGCCACCGGGCAGTCGGCTGCCAGGCCATGGGCGGTGAGTTCCCGGACAATGGTCGGGGCGTTGTGCAGGCCCATGTAGAACACCCGGGTTTGCCCCGGAGCCGCGAGTACGGACCAGTTCAGTTCGAGGGCATGGTCGGCTTTGCGGTGGCCGGTAACGAACGTCACGCTCTGGGCATAGTCCCGGTGGGTGAGGGGAATACCGCAATAGGAGGCGCAGCCGGCAGCCGAGGTGATGCCGGGTACAACCAGGAAATCTATGTCGTTATCCACCAGCACCTCCGCCTCTTCGCCACCACGACCGAAGATGTAGGGGTCGCCGCCCTTGAGCCTGACCACCCTGCGCTTCTGTGTCGCCAGTTTGACCAGTAACTCGTTGGTCTCCTCCTGGGGCACGTAATGGCAGCCGCTGGCCTTGCCCACGTGGACACGCTCGGCCCGCGGGTTGACCAGTTCCATGATCTGGGGTGATACCAGACGGTCGTAGACGATGGCGTCCGCCTGCTGGATCAGCATCAGGGCCCGCAGTGTCAGCAGACCGGGGTCGCCGGGGCCGGCACCGACAATGGCGACTTCACCGGGGCGCAGCGGCTGCTCCGCGAGCTGGAATTCCACCAGGCATTTCTTCCTTGGGTTGGGGATCATGGCGCCACTCCTCACAGGTTGTGTACCGGGATTTCGGTCACCGGGGCGGCCACGCGTCGGGGCGCATCCACCACACCGATTTCTTCGTTGGTCAGGTAACAGCCGGGATCCTCTTCCCAGAAGTCACCGGAAATGTTGTAGGCCCTCACCCGGGTGTTGCCGTTGCAGATATCGAGATATTTGCACTCGGCGCAGCGGCCCTTGACCGGTCTCGGATGTTGGCGGAAGCCCTGCATCAGGGGATCCCTGGTTTCGGACCAGATTTTCGAGAACGGGGTCTGCCGGACATTGCCCAGGTTGTAGTCCCACCAGAAGGTGTCCGGGTGCACGGTGCCCAGGTTGTCGATATTGGAGATGTTGACGCCCGAGGAATTGCCGCCCCAGTTGCTCAGCCGCTGCTCCAGGGCCGGCACCTGGTCCGGGTAATGTGCCCTGGCCCACTCGATCAGAAAGGGACCATCGGCGTCGTTGTTGCCGGTGACGTATTCCCGCTCGACGCCGCGCTTGAGTTCGTCGTGGCAGTGGTTGAACAGCAGGGTCATGGCGTCCCGGGTCATGTCGTACCAGGCATCGCGTTTGCGATTGCGACCGCCCCGGCCGGAATAGTTCAGGTGCGAAAGGTAGAACTTGTCGATCCTGTGCTCGTCCAGCATGTCGAGCATGGCCGGCAGTTCCGGATAATTGTCCTGGGTCAGGGTAAAGCGGAGGCCAACCTTGATGCCGGCTTGCTTGCACAAGGCGACCGCGTGCATGGATTCCCGGAAAGCCCCTTGTTTCTGGCGGAACGCATCGTGGGTCTGCTCCAGGCCATCGATGCTGATGCCCACGTAGTCGTAGCCCACCGCGGCAATTTTTTCGATGTTGTCTTCGGTGATCAGGGTGCCGTTGGTGGACAGGCCCACATAGAAGCCCATGGCCTTGGCCCGGTGGGAAATCTCGAAGATGTCCGGGCGCATCAGCGGTTCTCCGCCGGAGAGGATCAGTACCGGCACGCCAAAGTCCTTGAGGTCGTCCATGGTGGCGTAGACCTCCTCCGTGCTCAGTTCACCCTTGAAGTCGATGTCCGCCGAGATGGAGTAACAGTGCTTGCAGGTGAGGTTGCAACGGCGGATCAGGTTCCAGATCACCACCGGACCGGAGGGCTTCGGAACCGGACGCACCGGCGTGGGGTGCATCAGGCTCTTGATGTAGCGGGTCATTCGGAACATGAGGGATCTCCCTGTTTTTTCAATCGCAGCCCGGTTTTCTTGAGGATCGCGGAGCTGTACAGGATGGTGTGGCCGGAACAGGTCTCTCCCAGCAGTTCCCTGATCTGCCCGGCCTTGCTTTCCACCTCTTGCCGGCTGGTGCCGTGGACCATGGCGAACAGGTTGTAGGTCCACCAGGGCAGGTGTCTGGGGCGGCGGTAACAGTGGCTGACAAAGGGCTGTGCACCCACCTGCCGGCCCATCTCCGAGACCGCCTGGTCGCTGATGTCCCACACGGTCATGCCGTTGAAGCGGTAGCCGAGTCGGTAGTGATCGGGCACCGCGGCCAGCCGGCGTAACACGCCGGCCTCCTGCATGCGCCGGAACCGGGCCAGTACTTCGCCGGCCGGCATGTTCAGCTGCCGGCCCAGTGTGGCCCAGGGGTCCGAGCTCAGGGGCAGCCCCGCCTGGGTGGCGACAATCAGTTGTCGATCCCTGGCGGACAGCCGGTAATCCGGGGCCGCATCCTGCTCAGACGGGAAAGTGGAGACGGACATGGAACTCCTCCTCCTTGGGCATGTTGTAGACCGGGTAGCCGGTGTGGCTCTCGATCTGTTCGATCACCCCGGCGACGCCTGCCCCGGTTTCGGTTGCCAGCACGAACCACATGTTCAGTTCGTGTTCCCGGCGATAGTTGTGCGCCACTTCGTCAAAGGCGTTGACCAGGTCCGCAACCCGGTCGAAATCCGCCTCCGGTACCCGCATCGCCGCCAGGGTCAGGCCGCCGCCCATTTCACCGGCATTGAACATGGGGCCGACGCGGGTAAAGACACCCTCATCCAGCAGTTTCCTGATGGTATCGAGCAGGATCTGTTCGCTGATTCCAAGCTCTTCGGCCACGGCGGCGTAAGGGTGGGGAACCAGCGGCAGGCCATGCTGGAGCCGGTTGATCACCGCTTTCTCCAGATCGGTGAAAACCGGGATCTGCGTCGCCCGGGGCAGGCGTTCAGTCATGGCTGACATAACGGCCTCCCCGTTGGCGGTAGGCTCTGGTGCTGAACAACACGGCGTGGGGAAAGTCCTCGAGGTGCTTGTCGGCGATGAGGCTGTCAATCTGGGACAACACCCGGTTGCGATCGACGCCGTGAATCATGCAGAACAGGTTGTAGGGCCAGTCAGGCAATCGACGAGGGCGCTGATAGCACAGGGTCACGAAGGGCGCCCCGGCAACGGCTTCGCCAACGGATGTCACCCAGCGATCGGGCACGTTCCACACCACCATGGCGTTGGCGGTGTATCCCAGAGTGCGGTGTTTCACGACCAGGCCCAGCCGTTTGATCAGTCCCTGGGCCTGCCACTGGTCGATGGCAGACATGACCTCCTGTTCGGTCAGGCCCGTCTGCTCGGCCAGGGTCTGATAGGGGCGGACAGTGAGGGGCAGGCCACGCTCCAGTTGCTGACGAAGCCGCAACAGCCCCCAGGCGCTGATCGGGCCCTGGCCAGCGACGTCCGGAACCACCGCCAGGTAATCAATGGAGGTGTTCACGGCAACGCCTCCCAGTCGATGTCGAAACCCAGATCGATGTGGTAGCCCTCGATCATGGGCAAGCGCAACATGGGCAGGCGCAGCTGGTGTTCCAGTTCGTCGAGCCGCTCGTCCAGGGTGTCTTCATCCGGCGCGGTCATGACGAACCAGAGGTTGTAGGTGTGCTCCCGGGCGTAGTTGTGATTGACCCCCGGGGCACGGTTGATGCGGGCAGCCACCAGATCCATCTGTTCCTCCGGTGCTGCTATCGCGGCAAGCAGGCTGGCGCCTGCCCGCCGGTGTTCGAAGACCGGTCCGACCCGGCTGACAACCTGATCGGACTGGAGTACCTGCAAACGGTCGATAACCTCTCCCTCGGAAATGCCCAGTTGCCGGGACATCTCCAGGTAGGGGCGCTCACACACCGGGAGATCCCGCTGATACAGGTTGATCAGTTGCTTGTCAGTACTATCCAGTCTCATCGGTCTGTCCTCCGGGCCGGCACGGGTCAGTACACGTCGTGCTGGGTGTTGTAGACGTTGAACTTGCCGGTTGGAGTCACCAGCCGTTCGTCCTTGATCACCTTCTTCAGCTTGCGTGTCTTGTCATCGACAACCACCAGGGCGGAGGTCAGGTCCTGGGTATTCCAGACCGAGAACCAGACTTCGTTACCGGCAACGTTGTACTCCGGCTGTACCACCCGCTTGGGGCCCTCGCCGACATCGGCCCATTCAGCGATCGGCAGCACGTCATAGCCGGCTTCCAGGTTGTTGATGTCGAACACGGCCACGCTCTGACTCACGGCCTCGGCCGGATTCAGGGCGGTGTCCACGTAGAGGTTGTCGGACTTCGGATGGGTCTTGATAAACAGCGATCCACCACCCTGGCCGTTAAGGCTGCGGACGACCTTCCAGGCATTATCCGGATGGCCCTCGGGGTCAGTGCCGATCAGCTGGATGGTCGGGTCGCCCAGGTGGCTGGTTGCCCAGACCGGTCCGAACTCGGGATCTTCGAAGTTGGCGCCCCGGCCCGGATGGGGAATCTTGCCCACATCCACCAGTGCCGCCAGGTTACGGTCCCGGGAATCCACCACCGCAATCTTGTCGGACTGGTTGGCGGCGGTCATGAAGTAACGCATGCTGCTGTCCCAGCCACCAT
>JAAZVL010000159.1 GCA_018623515.1 Marinobacter sp. | reverse complement strand
CTCTTCCGATCTGTATTCCTCCTCGCAATTCCTCGGTGCGTTTCTCGGAGGGGCTCTGGGTGGCGTCCTGTTGGAAGCGGCCGGCATAGAGGGTGTGGTCTGGCTGATGGTGGCGGTACTCGCGGTCTGGTTGCTGGTGGCCCTGACCATGCCGGCGCCGGGTTACACCACCAGTTTCGTGGTACAGTTGCAGCAGGCGGTCAGCCAGACCTACGACGACATCGATGAACGCCTGCGCCGCCTGCCCGGGGTTCAGGATGTGGTTATCGTGGAAGATGCCGCAACCGCCTACCTCAAGGTGGACAATCAGAAATTTGATGAAGGGTTACTTGCGGACCTGGCGTTTGTCCGGCAGGGTAACGGTTACTGAAATCCGGAAGGTCGCAGGGAGTGCGGCTTCCCATGAAAATACACTCAGGAGTTAACGATGGCACGAGGCGTAAACAAGGTCATTCTTATCGGCAATCTGGGCCAGGACCCGGACACACGCTACACCCCGAACGGCAACGCGGTGGTGAACCTGAATCTGGCAACGGATGAGAGCTACAAGGATCGTCAGACCGGTCAGCTGGTGCCGAAAACCGAGTGGCACCGCGTCGTGCTGTTCGGCAAGGTGGCTGAAGTGGCCGGGCAGTACCTGCGCAAGGGCTCCAAGGTCTACATTGAGGGCAAGCTGCAGACCCGCAAGTGGCAGGGGCAGGATGGCCAGGATCGTTACACCACCGAAGTAGTGGTGGACATCAACGGCCAGATGCAGATGCTGGACAGCCGCGGCGGTGAAGGCGGCATGAATCAGGGCGCCCCGGCAGGCCGCCCGCAGCAGTCAAACTACAACGCGCCGGCGGGTCAGCAGAATGCTCCGGCCCAGGGCCAGCAGTCAGGCGGCTATAACCAACCGTCCCAGGGCCAGCAGTCAGGCGGCTATAACCAACCGTCCCAGGGCAGCATGCCCGAGCCGGTTGACGATTTCGACGACGATATTCCCTTCTGATTTTTGAGCCGAATCAGCCGTTTAACCAAAAACTCCGGGTTGCAAGCGCATCCGGGGTTTTTGTTACGCCAGTGCAAAAGAACGTGAAATGGTTCAAAAAAACATGGAAGTCCGCTCAGTTTTTAACCTATCATTGCGGGTCAATTAGAGTTTGGTCTGGCATTCAGGCACATAATGATTATACGGGCCTTGCGAGTGGCCCCCGCTTCCAGCGCTGTTTCATGGTTCAAATACCTTTTTTTAAAAAGATCACCGGATTCTTGAAGCCTGGCGGATCAGCCGTGCGCGTATCCCTGGAGGTACGCCCGGACGGTATTGCCTGGGCCGTGGCGCCTGCGTCTGCGGCGGCGCGGGCCGGTTTCGTCGAGTGCCATCCCGCCCGGCGGGTTGAAGCCCTTGGCTCCCTGGTGAGCGAGCAAGGCTGGAATGGCTCCGAAGCAGACCTGGTGTTGTCCATGGAGCAATACCAGGTATTCCAGATGGAGCGCCCGGCGGGCGTCGAAGACAGCGAGCTTGCTGATGCGCTCAAGTGGAAACTCCGGGACCTGCTGGAATTCAGCCCCTCCGATGCCATCGCCGACGTGTTTCCTTTTCCCGCTGATGCCGCCCGTGGCCGTGGCGAGTTGGTGAATGTGGTTGCGGCCCGTAAATCCTTGCTCAGAGAGCTGGTGGACCTGCTGCAGCAATCCGGTCTCAAACCCGGACGCATAGACATCGCGGAACTTGCTCTGCGGAATCTGGTGGCCAGGCTGGATCCGGACAACAAGGGCGCCGCCATCGTGCACCTTCGGGAAAATTACGGCCAGATGATCATCTGCCGGGGACAGACCCTTTACCTTTCCCGGCGCCTCGATGTGTCGGCCTCGGGCCTGCGCGACGCCGCCCGGCAGGAGAGCGTGGTGCAGGCGCTGGCCCTTGAGATGCAACGATCCCTTGATTACTACGAAAGCCAGATGGGCCAGGTGCCGCCGGCGCATATCCGCCTTGTAGCCCGGGACAGCGCACTGCCCCTGGCGGCAATGCTGTCTTCCTACCTGGCCGCAGGAATCAGCAACCTGGACTGGACCGCACTGGAAGTTGAAAGTGCCGTCGACAGTCGCTGCCTGCCGGTCTGGAGCGCTGGTTTGCCGCTGGCCGGGGAGGCGGGCAAATGATTCAGCAGGTCAATCTCTACACCAGTGAGTTGCGCCCGCAGCAACAGCGGTTGTCTGCGCCCCGGGCCCTCGGGGTTGTCATTGCCCTGATCGTGGTTATTGCCGGTTATGGCGCCTGGCTCAACCAGGAACAGCATCAGTTGGCACAACAGGTCAATGGGCTGGAAAAGCAGAATGCCCGGCTTGATGAGGCAGTGACCAGTCTGGCCGGGGCGGTCGAGCGTCGCCAGCCCGATCCCGAGCTGGAAGCGGCCTTGGAGCGGATCAGCGAGACCCTGGCCCGGCGCCAACGCCTGCTGGAACGTGTGGAGGGCCTGGTGGTCAGCCCGGGTAGCGGGTTTTCTCCACAGATGGCGGCCCTGGCGAGACAGATTCCGGAGAATGTCTGGCTCACGGGTATTGTGCTGGAAGCGCAGCCGCAGAGGATTCAGATTGAGGGGCGCACCCGGGCCTCGGAGAAGGTGCCGCTCTATCTGGAGCAGCTCGGACGGGCGCCGGCGTTTACCGGTCGGACCTTCGGCGTGTTCCGGCTTGATCGCCCTGACGAGGGCAATTGGGTGGATTTCTTCGTGGCCAGTGAGCCCGGTGCCGGGGAGGACTCATGAGCGATACCCGACAAAGCGGTCTGGCGCGGATCGGCGGGTGGTTCAACGACCGCCCTGCCAGGGAACGAGTGCTGTTGCTGGTCACCACTCTGGTGGTTGTCCTGTTTGCCGGCTGGGAATTTGTGCTGGCCCCGGTCAGCCAGGAGATCCGGAACCTTGAGAATCGCCGGGTACTGGCGGAAACCCGCCAGACAGACCTGCTGGCGCGGCAACAGGAACTGGAGCAGATATTGGCCAGGGATCCTTCAGCAGAGCTGCGCCAACGCCTGGAACAGCGCCAGCGCCGCCTGGGCCAGCTCGATCAGCAGGTCGCCGAAACCGCGGGCCAGCTGATCGCGCCGCGGGCGATGGTAGCGCTGTTGCGGGAGATGCTGGCGGCACAGGATAGCCTGACCCTTCAGGCCCTGGAGTTGAAAACACCCGAGCCGGTCTACGCGGATACCGGCGCATCTGCTTCCGGAACCGATGAAGCGGCCGACCGGCAGCCGGAGCCGCTGTTGTTCGCACACTCCGTGGAGCTTCGGGTTCAGGGCGGGTATCTGGATGTGCTCGCATACCTGGAGCGCCTTGAGGCGATGGATGATCGCCTGGGCTGGGTTCGGCTGAATTACGACGCCACCTCCTGGCCAGCCGGTGAAGCCGTGATCGAGGTGCGGACACTGAGCCTGGAAAAGGCGTGGCTGGGGGTATGACATGAAGCTGGCTGGATCGCTAATCGCCATTGTTGTCCTGTTCGTCAGCCTGCCGGTGGCGGCCCTGCAGGACCCTACGAAGCCGCCGGGCACCGAGGCTCCAGGGGTCCGGAGCCAACCGGTTCGGTCCCTGTCCCTGGACTCGATTGTCTATGGTCAGGATCGCAAGGTAGCGGTGATTGAAGGTGAAGCCCTGCGGGAAGGCCAGGGCGCGAATGGCATCCGCGTCAGAAAAATTTATCAGGACCGGGTCGAGGTGCTGGATCGGGGCAATGCCCGGACTCTATACCTGGACAAGCTTCCGCAAGTGCGGGGAACCCAATGACAGATATGCAGGCAACCATGAATTCATCCAAGAAGCTGGCGTTGATCGTTGCTGCCGCGATGGTGCTGACCGCCTGCAGCAACAACCCGCTGATGCGCACGGGGGCTGCAACCTCCACGGACGCGGCGGACGATATCGTGCGCACACTTGAGGAGGTTGAAGCCGGACAACAGGGTATGAGTGATGCGCCCAAACCTGCCACGCCTGCCATGCCCGCCGATATCAGTGCCCAGCTGTTGCCGCCCCTTGCTGCGGACAACGATCTGGAAGAGCGGTTTGATGTCAACGCCCGGGGCGTGGCGGCGAACAGCTTCTTTCAGTCTCTGGTAACTGGCACCCGATTCAATGTGGTGGTGCATCCTGAAGTCAGCACCGAGATTGACCTCCGTTTGCGGGATGTCACCGTCCCCGAGGTCATGGACATTGTTGCCGATCTCTATGGCCTGGATATCCAGCGCAAGGGCCGCCTGTACCAGGTCAATGCCGACCGCATCCAGACCCGGATCTTCCCCATCGACTACCTGCACTTCAAGCGCAAGGGTGGTTCCGAAACCCGGGTGAGTTCCGGCCAGGTCACCAGCTCGCGGAGTAACGGGAACAATAATGGTACTGACAATGGGGAAACCCGGAGCCTGATCGGCACCGCCATCTCCACCGAAACCGAGTCGGACTTCTGGCAGGACCTGCGCACCGCTGTGGAGATGATCGTCGGCACAGGTGACGGCGGCCAGGTAATCGTGAATCCGGGTCCCGGCCTGATTATGGTGCGAGGGGGTTCCGAGCAGGTGCGGCTGGTGGAGGACTACCTGCGCCGGACCGAACTGATCATGCAGCGCCAGGTGGTGCTGGAGGCCAAGATTCTGGAGGTTGCACTCAACGAGGGTTACCAGCAGGGCATCAACTGGTCTGATCTCCAGCGCGCCTCCTCGGTAACGGCGGCAGACGGATTGCCAGCGGAGTTCACGGCCCAGAGTCTTGCCGGGCAGGCCATTCAAACATCTGACATTGGCGGCCTCTTTTCTGCCACCTTCCGGGAAGGCAGTTTTACTGCACTGATCGAATTGCTGGGTACCCAGGGTAACGTACAGATCCTCTCCAGCCCGCGGATTTCCACGGTGAATAACCAGAAGGCGGTGATCAAGGTAGGTACCGACGAGTTCTTCGTCACCGACATCGACTTTGATGACGAGAATTCCACCGTCACCGGTTCGGACAGTACCTCTACCTCGGTGGAGCTGACGCCGTTCTTCTCCGGTATTTCCCTGGATGTCACGCCCCAGATCGGCGAGGACGGAAATATTACCCTGCATGTTCACCCGTCGGTCAGCGAAGTGAATGACCAGGAAAAGATAATCACCATCGGTGAGCGGGATGTAACCCTGCCCCTGGCAGCCAGCAAGGTCCGGGAGACCGACAGCGTGGTCCGGGCCGAAAGCGGCCAGATCGTGGTGATCGGAGGTCTGATCCAGAACACCAGCGAGGACACCAACTCCTCGGTACCGTTCTTCAGCGAAATTCCACTGGTCGGTGAGCTGTTCAAGCAGCGCCGGTTCGAGTCCCGTAAGAGCGAGCTGGTGATCCTGCTGCGCCCGGTGGTGGCCCAGGCATCGACCATGAACGCGGATGTTTCCGCGAGCCGGGAGCGTATGGAGGTGCTGCGGGAGTTGCTGCAGTCCTCACGGTCGGTAACGCCGGAGCCGGAGAAAGCGCCACGCTGATATGTACGAAGCCCATTTCGGACTGCAGGAAGCACCGTTTGCATTGACGCCCAACACCCGCTATTTCCTGCGGGCGCCCAGCCATGCCGATGCGCTGGAGTTGCTGTTGGTGGCTCTGAAAGAACGGGAAGGGTTTATCAAGATTACCGGAGAGGTGGGCACCGGTAAGACCCTGCTATGCCGTTTGTTGCTCAAGCAGTTGCGGGAGCGGGTCAGTACGGCCTATATCCCCAATCCCAATCTGCCGCCTGAAGCACTGTACGAGGCAGTGGCCGAGGAGCTTGGCGTAGACGTTTCAAAATGCGCCAACACCCATCAGGTATTGAAAGCGCTGAATCGGCGCCTGATCAAGCTGGCGGTGGAGCGGCGTTCGGTGGTCCTGGTAATCGATGAAGCCCAGGCCATGCCTGAGGCGACCATCGAAGCGCTCCGGTTGCTCACCAATCTGGAAACGGAAAGCCGGAAACTGCTACAGGTGGTGCTGTTCGGGCAGCCCGAGCTGGATGTCATGTTGGGCAAGGAGAGTCTGCGGCAGCTGCGACAGCGCATAACCTTCCAATACCGGCTCAGTGCCCTGAATCGTGACTCCGTCAACCAGTATCTGCGTCACCGGCTTGCGCAGGCGGGCTACAACGGTGGCGAGCTCTTTGCTCCTGGCGCACTGAAACTCATCACACGGGCCTCAGGTGGGATCCCCCGGCTGGTCAATGTGCTGGCTCACAAGGCCATGCTGGCAGCGTGGGGGCAGGGCAGCCGGCAGGTGAATCGGGCCCACGTGCTGAGTGCCATCAGGGATACCGAAAGCGCCAGGCAGCCTGGCCTGTTGGCGAGGTGGTTATGAGCCTGCTGAACGACGCACTCCGCGCCGCGGAGCAACGCCAGCAGAAGCCGGAGGCACCTGCGGCCTATACCGGCCAGGCTTACGTCATGCCGGCGAGAAAGAGCCGAATGGTGCCGGTGTTGGTGGTGATGGTCGTTGTGCTGGCGGCGGTGGCCGGTTATGCCGTTTTCGCCGGTAACCCGAATACTCCGGAAACCGCTAAAGCAGTAACCCCCGAGTCGTCATCGCCGGTG
>JAAZVL010000158.1 GCA_018623515.1 Marinobacter sp. | reverse complement strand
GCCTTCGTGCTTGAGGGTGGCTACAACACCGAATCCCTCTCCCATGGTGTCCGCGCTGTGCTGGACGTTCTTGCCGGCGGCGAGATCCCGCAGCCCCGGGTTTGCGGTATGGAAGAAGTGGAAGCGGCGATCTCGTTCCACCTCAGCGCATTTACCGACGACGCCTCTGGCGACTGATTCCACTTGTCTGTTTTCTGATCAAAGTTGAAACCCCGTCGCCTTTTCTGTAGCCTTTATTTTAATTGAACGTTCAATTAATAAAAAACAGGCCGAAATCGGGGCCTGTTTTCGACACGGAAATCATCGGGAACACGCGGAATCGCCATGCCGAAAGTTGGAATGAAAGACACCCGCAAGCAGCAGCTCATCGATGCCACCATGGAGTCGATCGCTGAGCTGGGCATGCAGAACACCACCATTGTCAGCATCAGCAAGCGGGCGGGGATGTCCTCGGGAATCATCAGTCATTACTTCGGGGGCAAGCAGGGCCTGATCGAAGCGGCGTTGCGTTACCTGCTTGATCAGCTGGGCAAGGAGCTGCGGGAGCGCATGGCGAAAACCGACGGCTCGCCGCAGCAGCGGCTCGATTGCATCGTGGAAGCCAACTTCTCCGAATTCCAGCGCTCGGCGCTGGCTGCCAAGACCTGGCTGAGTTTCTGGTCGCGCTCCATGCACGAGCCCGGGCTCAAGCGCCTGCAGCAGATCAACAACGCCCGGCTGTACAGCAACCTGCGCTATTCCTTCGCCCAGGTGTTGCCCACGGCACAGGCCACCGAAGCGGCACGGCAAACCGCAGCGATGATTGATGGTTTCTGGCTGCGAAGCGCCCTGAGCCTCGACCCGATGGAAAGCTTCGAAGCGGGCGAACGGCTCACCAAACAGTTTATTCACGACACCCTGGCCAAGGCCGGGGCAACGAATTCAGCGAATTGAGGTTACCGGTCACTATGTCCAACAACGTACCTGTGGTTCAGAACTTCGTGCACGGCCGCTTCCTGGCCAACAGCAGCGGCGAGACGTTTCCGGTGGTGAACCCGGCCACCGGCCAGGTCATCTACGAAGTGGAGGTGGCGGATGAGGCCGTCCAACAGGCGGCCATGGAAAGCGCCCGGGCGGGCTTTGCGCAGTGGTCCGCCATGCCGGCGATCGAGCGCAGCAGGATTCTTCTGAAAGCCGTGGCCTTGCTGCGGGAGCGCAACGATGAGCTGGCCGCGGCGGAAGTCCGGGACACCGGCAAGCCCTGGCAGGAAGCGGAAGCTGTTGATGTGGTTACCGGCGCCGATGCCATCGAGTTCTTCGCCGGCCTGGCACCGTCCATCGAGGGCAACCAGCAGGATCTCGGCGGCGATTTTTATTACACCCGTCGTGAACCCCTGGGCATCTGCGCCGGTATCGGTGCCTGGAACTACCCGCTGCAGATTGCCTGCTGGAAGTCAGCCCCGGCGCTGGCCACCGGCAACGCCATGATCTTCAAGCCTTCCGAGGAAACCCCGATGGGGGCCGTGAAGCTGGCGGAGATCTTTGTCGAGGCGGGCGTGCCGGCCGGCGTGTTCAACGTGGTCCAGGGCGCGGCCGAGGTCGGCCAGTGGCTGACTCACCACCCGGACATCGCCAAGGTGTCGTTCACCGGCGAGGTAGGCACCGGCAAGAAGGTGATGGCGGCGGCCGCCTCTTCCCTGAAAGACGTCACCATGGAGCTGGGTGGCAAATCACCGCTGATCATCTTTGACGATGCGGATCTGGAGAATGCCATCTCCGCCGCCATGGTGGGCAATTTCTACACCCAGGGCGAGATCTGCACCAACGGTACCCGGGTGTTCGTCCATGAGGACATCTACCCGCAGTTCATGGAGCGCTTGCTCGAGCGCACCCGAAAGAACATCAAGCCCGGTGACCCCATGGATCCGGATACCAACTTTGGCGCCCTGATCTCCGCGAAACACCGGGATCTGGTGCTGGATTACATCGCCAAGGGTCTCGCCGAAGGCGCCACCCTGAGCCACGGCGGTCGGGCGTTCGAGCCGGACGATTCCAAAGGCGGTTACTTTGTCGAGCCGACCATCTTCACCGACTGCACCGATGACATGACCATCGTGAAGGAGGAGATTTTCGGGCCGGTGATGTCGGTGCTGACCTTCTCCGACGAGGACGAGGTGATTGCCCGTGCCAACAACACCGACACCGGCCTCGCGGCTGGCGTGTTCACCAACGATATCCGCAAGGCGCACCGGGTCATCCACCAGATCCAGGCGGGTATCTGCTGGATTAACAGTTATGGCGCTTCTCCCGCGGAAATGCCGGTGGGCGGCTACAAACTCTCCGGCATCGGCCGTGAGAACGGACGCGAGACCATTGCGCACTACACCCAGATCAAGTCGGTGTACGTGGGCATGGAAGATCTCGACGCCCCGTTCTGATCCCGCAGGTCACAGAGGAGAATGCGTATGAAAGAAAATCAATACGACTACATCATCGTGGGTGCGGGCTCGGCCGGCTGTGTGCTGGCCAACCGACTCACGGAAGACCGCCAGAACAAGGTGCTGCTGCTGGAGACCGGCGGCAGCGACAAGAGCATCTTCATCCAGATGCCCACGGCCCTGTCCATTCCCATGAACACCAAGAAGTACGCCTGGCAGTTCGAGACCGAGCCGGAGCCGTATCTGGACAACCGCCGCATGCATTGCCCCCGGGGCAAGGTGCTGGGTGGCTCCTCGTCCATCAATGGCATGGTCTATGTCCGGGGCCACGCCCGGGATTTTGACGAATGGCAGTCCGAAGGGGCGGACGGCTGGAACTACCAGAACGTCCTGCCTTATTTCAAAAAGGCGGAGACCTGGGCTTTCGGTGGCAACGACTACCGGGGTGATTCCGGGCCATTGGGCGTGAACAACGGCAACAACATGCAGAACCCGCTGTACAAGGCCTTTATCAAGGCAGGTTCCGATGCCGGTTATTTCGAAACCGCTGACTATAACGGTGCCCAGCAGGAAGGTTTCGGTGCCATGCACATGACGGTCAAGAATGGCCGTCGCTGGTCCACTGCCAACGCCTATCTGCGCCCGGCCATGGCGCGGGATAACCTGACCGTGGTCACCCACGCCCTGGTGCACAAGGTATTGCTGGAAGGCAAGACTGCCACCGGCGTGCGTTACGAGCAGGGCGGCAAGGTGCATGAGGTCCAGGCCAGCCGTGAAGTGATTCTGTCTGCCGGCTCCATCGGCTCGCCCCACCTGCTGCAGCTGTCCGGTATCGGCAAGCGCGAGGTTCTGGAACAGGCCGGTATCGAGGTGCAACATGAGCTGCCCGGCGTGGGCGAGAACCTGCAGGATCACCTGGAATTCTACTTCCAGTTCCGCTGCAACAAGCCGGTGTCCCTGAACCGCAAGCTGGACTGGTGGAACAAGCTCAAGATCGGGGTGCGCTGGATCCTGCGCAAGGACGGTCTGGGTGCCACCAACCACTTCGAGTCCTGCGGTTTTATCCGCTCCAGGGCCGGTGTCGAGTGGCCTGACCTGCAATACCACTTCCTGCCGGCAGCCATGCGTTATGACGGCAAGGAAGCGTTCGATGGCGACGGCTTCCAGCTGCACATCGGCCACAACAAGCCGAAAAGCCGTGGTTTTGTCCATGTACAGTCCGCTGATCCGAAGCAGGCGCCGCGTATCCGCTTCAATTACCTGCAGCACGAAGCCGATCGCGAAGGCTTCCGGGACTGCGTACGGCTGACACGTGAGATCATCAACCAGCCGGCCATGGACGAGTACCGGGGCCCAGAAATCCAGCCCGGCGCCGAGGTCCAGAGCGATGAGCAGATCGACGCTTTCGTCCGTCGGGCGGTGGAGAGTGCCTATCATCCATCCTGTTCCTGCAAGATGGGCACCGACGAGCTGGCGGTGGTGGATCCGGAAACCCGGGTTCGCGGCATCGACAAGCTGCGGGTGGTGGACTCGTCCATCTTTCCGACCATACCCAACGGCAACCTGAACGCACCCACCATCATGGTGGCCGAACGGGCGGCCGACCTGATCCGGGGCAAGGAGCCCCTGCAATCTTCTGACGCGCCTGTGGTGATGGACGACCGGTGGCAGGCACGGCAGAGACCGGGACAGGCAAAGCGCGCGCTGGCATAGCGCGTCGTCATCCCGCCCGGGCGTGCAATGCGCCCGGGGTTTTGCAAGCCCTCAGGATTTCCCTATCAGCGCGACGGCATCCCGCCGTTTTCGGGCGCCGGATAGGCAAGTCCTGGGTTTGTGTCCGATTCGAAAACAAAGTAGAGGAGGAACACCCATGCTGTTCACTATAATGATGACAAACAACCGGAGGTGCAGCGCATGACACTCTGGTTATCCACTGGGCTGATTTTCACGTTCGCCGCCATTGCCCTGATTTTGTACAAATGGTGGGACATGCAGTGCATCGGCGTGACGCCGGTTCGCACCCTGACCTTCATTGCCATCCTGTTCACCTCCGGTCTGGACGTGGGGCTGATTATGTTCCCGCTGACCGAGTTCGGCGGTTATGGCAATGTCTCCGAGAACCCCGAATACGGCTTCGCCAACCCGCTCGCCATCGAGTTCGGTTTCTGGGCGTTCCTGATCTGGGGGTTCTATTTCCTGACCTGTTTCTACTTCGCCATCATCGAGCCGCGGGTAAAGTTCTTCGAGATTCCGCTGGTCAAGCTGGTGAATAACGTGGTGATCATTGGCACCTGTGCCTTCACCGCCTATCTGCTGCTGGTGAACCTGCCCTGGTACCTGCCGCAGCTGGGTGACGGTGAATCCGTGGTGCCGGCGTTCTACGTGATCGTGTTCCTGTCGATTGCGCTGGCGGTGTACTCCAGTTCCAAGGTCAAATACATCCGCATCCTCAGCATCGGCTCCAGTGCCCTGTTCATTGCCCTGATCATCGGCATGTGGTTCCGGGCGTTCGTGCTGGGCAAGGGCTCGCCGGCGGATTTCCTGGGCACGGCCAGCATGCTGGGCGAGTACTTCGGCAATATTCATCAGTTCGTGCTGCCGATTAACGATTACCACGCCTTCTACCTGTTCTGGTGGTTTGCCTGGAGTATCATGATCGGCCAGTTCACTGCCCGTTTCGTCAGTGGTATCCGGACCTGGCAGCTGCTGATTGCCATGCTGGTGGTACCGTCCATCGCCATCGGGGTGTGGTTCAGCGTGCTTTATTACTACCACGCCGAGGGCCTGCAGATTGCCGCCTTCACCAACATCGCCATGATTTCCGTGGGTGTGTTGATGGTGGTGAACTCGCTGGATTCGCTGATCCGGCTGTACACAGACAACCTGAACCTGACGGCGCAGCGTCTGGGTCGGGTGAACTACGTCATCTTCAACCTGGTGGCCATGGTCGGCCTGACCATGCTGTTCCAGCTGGATTTCCTGAGGATTCAGTGGGTTGGTGCGCTGGTGATCGCCCTGTATTTCGCCTGCTTTGCCTACATCCTGGCGAAGAAGCGGAGCGAGGTGACTGCCATCAAATCGTCACCCAAGGAAAATATTCTGGATTTCCACAAGATTGAATTGGCGGGATAAGACCCCATATCCACAACCGCAGTTACTTCCCGGGATGGAAACGGCTGCGGGTTGTTGGTCCCGGCATCGTCTGGATAGGTTGAGCCTATTCCTTGATTGGAAATTATCAATTTTCACGAAGCCGGAAAAATCCGTATCTTGTTGTCCCGTAAATTCTTCAACCCTCAAATGAACCAAACAGGAGTTATCTTTAATGGGCATCATTAACAGCGAGATCAAGCCGTTCAACGCCACCGCTTTCAAGAACGGTGAGTTTGTTGAGATCAGCGAAGCAGACGTAAAAGGTAAGTGGGCTGTATTTTTCTTCTACCCGGCCGACTTCACTTTCGTATGCCCGACCGAGCTGGGCGACGTGGCTGACAAGTACGAAGAGCTGCAGAAGCTGGGCGTAGAAGTGTTCTCCGTGTCCACCGACACCCACTTCACCCACAAGGCTTGGCACGACACTTCCGAGACCATCGGCAAGATCCAGTACTACATGGTTGGCGACCAGACCGGCACCATCACCAACAACTTCGGTGTTATGCGTGAAGGCCAGGGCCTGGCCGACCGTGCCACTTTCGTGATCGATCCGGACGGCATCATCCAGGCCGTTGAGATCACTGCCGAAGGCATCGGCCGTGACGCCGACGACCTGCTGCGCAAGATCAAGGCTGCCCAGTACGTTCGCAAGAACCCGGGTGAAGTTTGCCCGGCCAAGTGGAAAGAAGGCGAAGAGACTCTGGCTCCGTCCCTGGACCTGGTCGGCAAGATCTAAGTTTCCCGTAACGGCGAAACTGAATGGATACGAGGTCTGCCCTGCGGACCTCTGATTCCTCAAAAACCCCGGCCCGGGAGGCTGTGTAAAAACTCGATTTACGTAGCTTCTGAGCTGGCGAGCAAAATGCCTCGGACATTGTCCGTGGCATTTTTGTTTTGAATCGGTTTATATGTCCAGACGATAAAAATGCTGAGGAGAGGCTCAAGCCAGCCTTGCCAGGATCCCCTTCACGCCCAGCACATTGATCGCTC
>JAAZVL010000157.1 GCA_018623515.1 Marinobacter sp. | reverse complement strand
CGGGAGATGGGGGACACGGCCATTCCTCTTGGTCGTTTGGCTGAATTTGGAATCCGAAGGCTGTCGCAACATGCGAACGCACGTTGCAGCCACACCCTTTCAGTCTATGGCACGCACATACGAAGGCAAGACGGAATTGGTCTTTCAACGCCCCAACGGGGGTTGTGTACAACACACAGTGCGTTAGGCTGACTATGAATTGACCAGCAAAGGGGGTCAGGACCATGGGCCAGACATCGGAAGACACCACCCGCAACAAGGCACCGACTATCCCCCCGCTGGACCCCGAACGGGTTTCCCTGATCGAATCGGCAGGGCTGAGACTCAAGCAACTCGAGCCCATGGGAGTAGAGATCTACGGCGCCGATGTTCGCTCCGACCTCCCCGAACCGGTCATCCAGGCCCTGGAGGAGGAAATGGCGAACCGGGGGTTCATTGTCTTCAAACACCAGAAAGATCTCTCCCCCGAGGAACTGATCAACGTCAGCAAGTGGTGGGGCGCTCGCGAGATCCATTCCACCCACGGCGTCCATCCGGCAACCCCCGGCAGGAACAGACACATCTTCCGGTGTTCCAACGACAGCCGACACGGCATCCTTGGTGTCGGCCCCCAGTGGCACAACGACGGCAGCTTCGAAGCCGCCACCTTCTCGCACTCGGCGTACTACATGGCCCGGGCACCGGAGCACGGTGGCGGCACACACTTCGCCCATCAGGGCGCAGCCTTCGATGCGCTTCCGAAAGAAAAGCAGGCCCTGTGGCAACGCCTTGTTTCCGTGAATTCGACCTCCTGCGTGACCCATCCGGTTGTTCACACCCATCCCATTTCCGGACGAAAAAGTGTCTGGCTGCACCTTGGCATGACCGGCGCGGTGCTTGAGCGGCTGCCGGAGTATGGCCTCTCGATTGAAGAACTGCAGAAGCAACCTGCCACGGCCGACCAGCTTCGCTTACTGACGCCGGATGAGATGAAGGAACTCTTCAACGACTATAACGACCTGTTGAACGAGTCGTTCGAAAAGGGCTACGGAATCCGTTACCAGTACGATACCGGGGACCTGCTCTTTATCGACAACTGGGCCGTGGCCCACCGCGCATCACCGGAAGCCCACATGCCGGCTGAGCAGCAGGGATTGCGGATCATGGATCGGGTGACCATCAAGGCAAGACAGAACCTGGCCCCCCACTTCGGATTGCCCACCTACATCAATATGAACGGGCCTCATCCGTTCAACAAGGATGGTGTCTGGCAAACCGGGGGCGTTGGTTTCCGGTGGAAGGATGATATCCGGATGCAGAACTGAGGCATGGATTCGGGGAACGGATTCTCCCCATTTTCGTGCAGGCCCAAACGTTGAAAAATTCGCCACGCAATGGTGGCCGCCGAAGGCTATCTCAGCACTTCAATCTCAACGTCGATCAAGCCCGACGATGTGCTCCCGATACGACTGAACGCAGATTTCGAGAGATCAATGATACGCCCCTTCACAAAGGGCCCACGATCGTTGATTGTTACCACGACATCCTTGCCGTTATCGAGGTTTGTAACTCTTACCTCTGAGCCGAACGGAAGCTTCTTATGCGCCGCTGTAGGAAGCTCGTGCTTGTAGAGCGCACCACTGGCTGTCTGCCTGTTCTGGAATTTATCCGCATAAAAAGATGCTTGCCCGGTTTGGGTGAACCCGCCCCAGTTCCCGCCGGCCACGGGCTGGACACTTGAGCATCCCGCTATCACGGTGAGGAACGTGATTCCCAGTATATTTCTCAAAGAATTCATCATGATCCAGGTCTTTTATTGGGCCCACAGAAGGCTTAAACGAGGCCGCACGCCCAACGTGCCGGCGCTCCGTGTGCGTATTCCGGCGAACGTGAACGCCCATTCCGATTGAACGTGAACACCTTTTCTCTTAACGCATCACCCACCGGAGTTTGTACTCCGGGTGTTCACGTTCAGTCAATTTCCTGAAGTCGTTTTCTCATCGATTCTCCTTTCAGTGCCCAGCGGTGGGCGTTGTGCATGAGCCGATCCAATATGGCGTCAGCGAGCGTGTTATCGCCGATGGCGGCATACCACTGATCGGTGGGCAGTTGGCTGATGATCATGGTTGAGTGCGTGCCGTGACGGTCATCCATAATCTCCATCAGGTCGTTCCTGTGTGCTGGTTTCAGAGCCTCCAGCCCCCAGTCATCCAGGATCAGCAGCTTTACTTTGGCCAGCTGGTTCAGCGTCTTCTGGTAGGTCCCGTCAGCCTTGGCCTGAGTCAGTTCCAGCAGTAACCGGGAGATCCGGTAATACCGGGTGCTGAGGCCATTCAGGCAGGCCTGGTGCCCCAGCGCACAGCCGAGGTAGGTTTTACCGCTGCCGCAGGGGCCAGTGATCAACAGGTTCTGGCCGCGCTCCAACCAGTCGGTCTGTGCCAACTGAGCGACCTGGGCTTTCTTTAGGTTGCGCGGATGCTGGTAGTCAATGTCCTGGATCGAGGCCCGGAGCTTGAAGCGGGCCTGGCGTACCAGGCGGTCCTGTTTCCGGTGTTCCCGGGTCTGGAATTCCCGGTCCAGCAGCAGTTCCAGGCGCTCGGTGAACGGCAACTCGTCATAGGTGCCAGGTTGGTTCTGCTGGTGCTCCAGGGCGGCTGCCATGCCGCCCAGTTTCAGGTCTTTCAGTCGTATCAGTGTTTGTGTCGTGCTCATGGGCGATGTCCTAGTGGAAGCTCTTCGGGCCACGGATATTCTCGTGGTGCTGGGGGAGTTCGGCGTTCAGGGGCAACTGTTCCGGCAGTTTGTCCCGGTTGCTCCGGAGGATGGCCTTTATGTGCTTCAGGCGGTTCAGGCCCTCCTGATTGGCGATGCGGCAGCCGGCGTTCAGGCGTTGGCTGGGGTATTCCCGGGTCAGGTTGAGTAACCCGAGACAGACCCGGTAGGCCTGCTCCGGATGCTCCCGCTCATTCAGTCGGTCACTGACCCAGGCCAGCGTGTCTGGCCCGATGTCCCGGGCCCAGTTCTTGAGGCGGCCGGGGGTCCATTGCTGCTGTTTGCGATGCCAGGTGGGCATGTGACCGGCCTCGGTGGTGGTGCCAGGTCGGTGACGCCGGGGGTGAGTCGCCACCTGGCGCTGCCGGAAGTGGACCTGCACTAGGTGATCGCTGGCCTGGACTTCCACCTGCTCGCCCACGTACTGGTGCGGGACTGAGTAATGGTGCTGGTCGAACTCAATGTGGTAATCGATATTGACCCGGCAACGCCGGATCTCGACGTACTCATAGGGCTGTTTTGGTAAGGGACGCAGGGCTGGCTGATCCAGTGTCTCGAAGGCTGTCTGCCGGTTACCCGGCAGCCGCCGGAACGGGCGGCTGTTCAGCTCTTCAAGCAGTGTCCGGATGCACTGGTTGGCCTCCGCAAGGGTGAAGAAGGTGTGGTGACGTAACCGAGCCAGGATCCAGCGCTCCACGATTTGCACGCCGACCTCCGCCTTCGATTTGTCCTTGGGCTTGTAGGGCCTGGCCGGGAGGATGGCCACCTGATAGTGCTCGGCCAGTTGCTGGTAACTGGGGTTTAGTTCCGGATCGTACCGACAGGCCTTGCTGACACCGCTGCGCAGGTTGTCCGGCACGATCATCTCCGGAATGCCGCCGAAGTACTCGAAGGTGCGCACGTGACTGGATAGCCAGTCTCGTAATCCCTGGCTCCAGGTGGCTTCGGCGTAGGTGTAGTTGGAGGCACCGAGTACCGCCACGAACACCTGCGCGGTGCGCACTTCACCGGTCTGCGGATTAATGATGGGCACGGTCGGACCGCAGTAATCCACGAAGCACTTCTCTCCCGCCTTGTGAGTCTGGCGCATGGAGCGCTTCTGCTGCTTCAGCCAGTGCCGGTAACGGTCACAGTACTGGGAGTAGCTGTAACAGCGGTTGGGATACTGGGCCGTGTACTCCTCCCACAGCAGTTGCTTGGTCATCCCTTTACGCTTGAGTTCCTGGTGCACGGTGGCCCAGTCAGGCACCTGATAACGAGTGGATGTGGTGGGGTCGGCACCGGGATAGAACAGGGCCGCCAGGCGGCCATCGTCCAGATCCTCGGGCAAGGGCCAGTTGAGGTTCAGGGCATCGGCCCGGGATAGTAACTTCTGGATGGCTCCGACACTGGTCTTGGTGCTGGCGCTGATCTGACGGATCGAGAGCCCGGCTTCCAGTCTCAAGCGAAGCACCTCTCTGATTTTACGCATTGGAATTCTCTTTGCTGGCACAACTCCGCTCCCCAGAAAAAGGAGACAGAGTAGCAAACGGTCGAATAAACAATGCGTTAAGAAGGATTCCGATTGAACGTGAACACCGTTTCCGGGAATGTGAACGCTGATTCCGGCATCGTGAACACCGATCCCGGAAAATCCTGAAAAGTGTTCACCTTTAACCAGAATGGCTGTTCACGTTGAACCAGAATCGGTGTTCACGTTCGCCCGGAATGGGTGTTCATGATGGGCCGGAATATGCACCGTGACATGCTAGCACCCGGAAGCCGCAGTGGATTGCAGATAATCGTCGCTGACTTCCAATTGATAAACCGTTTTCGATTGCACCAAGCAATTACGCATTTCATTGCGTGCTTTCTTGTACTTTTCGTCGGTTAACTCATGGTCTTTTTCCCACTGTTCCCGGCTGGGCCACTGAGCATAACCAACCAGGATATTTGGCTTGTCTGAGGTGTGAAGTCTTGAACCAAAACTACCGCAATGCTTATAGATAGCTTTGGTCACTTCAAGCCAGGCCTCCCGAAATGCGGCCTCTGTGCCTTCCTTTATTTCAAACTCATAGACCGCGATAAACATCCATTTCCTCACTGAGTGCTAACACATGGCGTTGCTGCGTACCGGAGCGCAGCGTAGGTGCGTCGGACATCAGCCACTGGTTATCTGATGGTAGCTCAATCTGGCAGTCCCTCGAACTTTGGCACCTCCCCTAACTCACCCTCCCAAGCGGCTTTGCTGGATGAAAAGATGTGTGCCGTTGGTGGCATAGAGATCTCAGAATCCAGACACCCTGCAGGAACGACGAGCAAACCTGCGATATGAGTGCTTGGCAATGCTGAACCACACAACTTACAAAAGCTTTTGTTGTGACGAGTACCAGGGAGCGTAAAGGAAGTCACGGCATCTGCACCTGACAGCCAGGTCAATTGAGCCGACTGGGAGAATAGATTTGCCGCATGAGCCGACCCCGTATCTTTTTGGCAGTGGTGACAATGACACAGGTAAAAGCTGTCGAAGTCCCCGTGTACCTCAAATCTCACTGTGCCACACAGGCAAGAACCAAAGTGATCAGTCATCGGATTTCCTTCCATGGTCTGCAGGGGGAGTCCGTGTGGCGTCCGACAACAGCCATTGGTTAAGCTGCTTCGAAGTCCAGGGGATGGATTCCATCCAGGTTGACCGTGTTGCGGGCCACCCACAGATCGTACATATCCTGCATCGCCAACCAGCTCTCTGGCGTACGCCCCAGAACCTTGGATAACCGGAGAGACATTTCCGGACTAATACCACTGTTCCCTTTGAGAAGCCGAGACAAAGTGGAGGGAGAGACCCCCAAACTGGAGGCAAGCTGACGGGAACTGATACCGAAAGGCTCCAGGTACACCTCCCGAATGAATTCACCAGGATGCGGCGGATTATGCATAGCCATTAGTGATAATCCTCATAATCAAGAATGTAGGCGTTGCCGTCCTGAAACTCGAACGTCATGCGCCAATTTCCGTTAACACGAATCGACCACCGCCCTTTATCTCTCCCCTTCAATGGATGAAGCCGGAAACCCGGTATATCCATATCTTCCACCGAAGTGGCGGTATCCAGAGCTGCCAGCTGCATGCGCAGCTTCTTTGCATGATCGGGCTGTATGCCAGACATGCTGCCGGTCGAGTAGAACCGCTTCAGTCCTTTGTGACGGAATGATTTAATCATGAGGGAATGCTAGCATGTTGCGCACCACGCAACAACCAAGCTTAACGCTGAGCGAAGCGGCGGCTGAAAGCCGTCCGCCTTACGCGCCTTGTTATGAGTCGTTCGCAACGAACGGCTCCTTGTAAGTTAGGTATATCAAGCAAACTGAAGATAGCGCTGATGCACCGAGCAAGCTGCTTGATAAGACGAAAACTAAAATGAACAGTAATAGCCCTACAGCTACATTCCTAAGGTTTTTGGCAAGCGGTATGCCCACATCGGAATTACAACTTTTACAGTAAATAGAGCCTACCTGCCCAAAGCACTTTGCAATAGTGCTGCTCGCGGGCTGACTACAGCGTGGGCAATTCGTACTCATGGCTTAAGACTCATAACGAAACATGTTCACGTGCCGGAGCGAAGCGCAGGTCGCGTGCAACGTGTTGTTATACGGATCGTCCTGAATGACTCTCATGTTCCCCTTCATTGGGAGACCACTCCACACTCGGAAGACAACCCTGGAAAGCTGTCAGGCAAATGGTTAGCGCGGACGCAGGAGATGCGAAGGCACGGAACAAAGGCGACCACGATCGCTGATTGATCGGCCTTCCCTCAAGAGCCGGGACAGAGCGGTTTAAGCCGGGTCTTAACCGTCTGT
>JAAZVL010000156.1 GCA_018623515.1 Marinobacter sp. | reverse complement strand
GTGCAACCAGGTGTTCACCGGTGCATTGGAAGAACCGAGCACGAGCAAGCGAGATGCCGTGTCTGCGTGCGTACTGATCGATGTTGTTCTGCCACATCGGTTTCTTGCAGTAGTAGCACAACCCTTTCTGGAGTGAAAAGGCCGCGGAACGGGGCTTTTTGAGGTTCGATCTTTTTTTGGGCACGACGTATTCCGACTCTAAAAACGGCTCCCCGCACTCCGCAAACGCGGAAATGAAGGAACCAGCCGAAACACTTCGAACTGGCAGGTTATAGGCAACCGAAAGTCATTCGAGCTGCCCGAAAAGGACTTTGTCAAGATAAGGCGATTTGATTGCCGTGTAAACAGAAGGTGTCAACGAACTGTCCACGCGTTTGCGGTTTTCTGTGGGTTTCAGTGGCCTTTAAATTCCGTAACTTATTGATTGTGCATGACTGTGTTGCAGTGAGGTGTTTGTGATATGGATTGAAAATCCCCGTGTCGGTGGTTCGATTCCGCCTCCGGGCACCATTAAGAATTCTGACGAAGCCTGCCTTGTGCGGGCTTTGTTGTTATTGGCCTTTCCTCTTTTTCGCCTCTACTACTTGCCCCCATAGTCGATCTCTCGCAGTTCGCAGCAAGACTTTTACGATTGATGGCCCTTCCGGTAGTTCAGCCGAACTTCGACTGGCCGTATCATTGGGGTCAGCTACCTCAGGAGCCTCCGGACCATACTCCATGCCCCAGTCCGATGTCCGCCAGATCAAGACGCCAAAGGGAATGCTGGCAACCCTTCTCGCCCTTTACCTCGCGCAAGGCCTACCCTCGGGCCTGTTCGCCCATGCCCTACCCGTATTCTGGAGGGAAGCCGGCGTTTCCCTGACCTGGATCGGCGCATTGAAATTGCTCGCCTTGCCGTGGGTGCTGAAGGCGTTCTGGGCACCCTTTGTTGACCGCAGCCTGATGCGTGGCCAAACGCCCTTTTCCTGGATTTTGCGGCTGCAGTTAACGGCAGCATTATTCCTGATCGTTCTGGCATGGCTCGGTCTGGTACCCGGTAGTGCTTCCGCTCTGGTGGCTGCCGCGTTGATGGTTATGACCATCAATCTGCTGATGGCCACCCAGGACATCGTCACCGACGGCCTGGCGGTGCGCTGGATTGCGCCACACTGGCGCGGGCTGGCCAACACCATCCAGGTGGCGGGCTACAAGGTGGGCATGTTGGCCGGCGGTAGCCTGCTGTTGATTGTCACCGGCTACGTCGACTCCGAAACCGCACTGCTACTCCCGGCCCTGTTACTGGTGGCGATACTGTTTGTGGTGGGCCGATCCCGGGCCATCCGCACCCCGCTCTCGCCCAATGGTGCGCCAGAGTCAGGGAATAGCAGTCTGGGAGCTGCGTTTATCGGATTATGGCGCCAGCCCGGCATGTCCTTCTGGCTGCTGATGGTCATCAGCTACAAGGTGGCGGATGCCATGGGTTCCGGCATGATCCGCCCCATGCTGTCAGACGCCGGCTGGAGCTCGCAGGCCATTGGCACGTTTACACTCATCACTACCCTGGTGGGGCTTATCGGTGCTGGCCTCGGGGGATGGCTATATACCGTAACGGGAGGTCACCGCGCCCTGATCGTGGCAGGCATCGCCCAGGCGCTGACAATCATGGCGTGGGTTCTGGCCGTGGGACCGGCGGCGCAAGTTTCGACAATCTACATCGTCGGCCTGGCCGAACAGCTTGCCGATGGAGCTTCCACGGTGGTGCTGTTCGCCATGATGATGAATGTTTGCCGCAGGCAATGGGCGGGCACCGACTTCACCGTGCAGGCCTCCATCCAGGTGGTCGCTGCCGGCTTGTTCGGTGTACTGGGCGGCGTGATAGCCGATCTGGCGGGTTATGCAGCGCTGATGATCACGGCCGGGCTGGCTGGTCTTGGGGTCATGGGGGTCTATGCTCATCGGGTAATAGGTAGAAGTATCTGATTGCTCCTTACCGGCAAATACCTTTAGATTCGCGCCATTAAAATCCGGAGTTTGCCTTTATGCTCATTGCCCTGCTCGCCATTGCCGTCGGCCTGATCCTGTTGGTCTGGAGTGCCGATCGTTTTGTGGAAGGCTCCGCGGCCACAGCGGGGCATTTCGGCATGCCGCCCCTGTTGATCGGGATGGTCGTGGTCGGGTTTGGCACGTCCGCTCCGGAGATGGTGGTCTCTGCTCTCGCCGCGTCCCAGGGCAATCCCGGCCTGGCCCTGGGAAATGCCTATGGTTCCAACATCACGAACATTGCCCTGATTCTTGGCATTACCGCGCTGATTGCCCCGATCTCCGTTCACTCCCAGGTCATGCGGAAAGAATTGCCGATTCTGGCCGTGATTACCCTGTTTGCCATCTGGCAACTGTTTGACGGCACGCTGAGCACGCTGGATGCCCTGGCCTTGCTCGGTGTGTTTTTCGTGCTGATGGGATGGAGTATCTGGTCCGGCATGCGCACGCCGGATGATCCGATGGCAACAGAAGTAAGCGCAGAACTGCAGGCCCACGCCATGCCGATTCGCAGAGCGTTGTTCTGGCTGGCAGTTGGCCTGGTGCTACTGATTATCAGCTCCCGCATCCTGGTCTGGGGCGCGGTGGATCTCGCGACTGCCTTCGGCGTCAGCGATCTGATTATCGGCCTGACCATCGTGGCCGTGGGCACGTCCCTGCCGGAACTGGCCTCCTCGATCATCGCCGCCCGCAAGGGCGAGCACGATCTGGCCCTGGGCAACATTCTCGGGTCCAACCTGTTCAACACCCTGGCGGTGGTGGGCATCGCCGGCCTGATCACCCCCATCGGGGTGGCCGACGAGGTGCTGGTGCGTGACCTGCCGGTGATGGCTGCCCTGACCCTTGCCCTGTTCGTGCTCGGGTACGGTTTCCGCGGGCCAGGCAGAATCAACCGCCTGGAAGGTGGAACCCTGTTGGCGGTGTTCGTGGGTTACACCGCCTACCTTCTGATAACCAATTTCTGACCAGGATTCACGCGGCGCGGTGAAGAGGGCTGTGGCCTAGTTGAGCGGTGCATCTGCACCCGGCTTGCTGCATACCTGCCAGTCCACCACATTGCCTTCCGGATCAAAGTGGACAAACCCGGCAAAGCCATCATCGTGGACCCAGGTTTTTACGTAACCGACGACCTCGCCATCATCCCTGCACAGATCGAACGTGGACTTGCTGTCGTCGGCAGGGATTTCGGCTTCCGTTTCGTGGGGCTGGATAGTCAGTTGGGGATCGTTGAGCGGGAAGAGTTCAAGGTGACGCGCGTTCATATTGGGGCACTCCCTGATTACGAACGGTTACATTTAAATCGTGCTCCAATATAACCCACGTACATGACAGAAAAACTGCTCCCGATCAGTTTTCTAAGACCAATCCGGGATAAACCGTAGGGTTTCAAGACAGTTTATTTCTGAAGGTCCGGGCGCTCCTTCCTTTGATCTAAGCAGGCATAAAAAAACCGGGAAGCAGAACTCCCCGGTTACACGAAATGACACGATAAAAGAAAACTCAACGATGCAGATCGAGCTTTTCTGATTGGTACTTTGCCAGCCCGGCGTTTCAGAATTATGACAGCCCGACATCGACCTTCAGCTTGAGCAGTACGCCCTGACACGACAGGTTTAACATCCCTGTCACGGATATCCCCTACCCTCTTGCTCTCATTTCGAAGGAGAGCAGTACCCATGTCCGGAGATTCCTCCCTGCTGGTTGAAAAACTCTGGCGCCTGAAACGGCGCATTGATAAAGGCGCCTGCCCCGGCGTCGAGTTCGTCCACCTGAACACCCTGCTGCGCGAGCCAGCCTATCGCGCCGATGTGCTCAGACGGGTCGAGCAATCGGGCAGCGCGGAACTGAAAGCCCTGGCCCGGGAAATCACGCTCAATGACGATGGCCAGCCGCTGATGGTGAAGGAGAATGCCAACCGTCTGGATGTCGACAGGCGGCAGAGTGTCACCAGCAAAGGATGGTTCCGTCGCAACGCTGTTTTTGCCTTGCCGGTACTCGCGATTGCCGCGGTCGCGGTCGGCTTTACCGCCTTTGAGAACCGTGCCGAGCGGATCGACTCGGACATCATCATCGACACCACCTGGAAAACCGGCAAACGCTACATCCTCGAGAAGACCATCTACGTTGAGAATGCCCACCTCACTATCGAACCCGGCGCAATCATCGAGGGCGAAGAAGGTTCCGCGCTGGTGGTCACATCCAGCGCCAAACTGTTTGCCCGGGGCAAGGCAGACAGCCCGGTCATATTCACCAGTGCCAGGCCCGAGGGTGAGCGGGCCCGGGGCGACTGGGGTGGTGTGGTTCTGCTGGGCAATGCCCCGGTCAACGAACCCCAAGCATCCATTGAAGGACTGCCCGAGGGCGAGACCCGTGGCTCGTTTGGCGGCAGCAATGCCAGTCATTCCTGTGGTGTTATCGAGTACACCCGTATCGAATTCGCCGGGTATGAAGTCTACAAGGACAACGAACTGAACGGACTAACCCTGGGCGGTTGCGGCAGCAACACCATCGTGCGCAATGTGCAGGTTCACCGGGCCTTGGACGATGGCATAGAGATGTTCGGTGGCACGGTGGATCTGAAGAACATCGTCATTACCGGTGCCGGGGATGACAGCGTCGACTGGGACTGGGGCTGGCGTGGCAACGTGCAGTTTGCGGTCATCCAGCAGTATCCGGATGCCGGTGACAACGGTTTTGAGGGTGACAACAATGGCAGCAACCATGAGGCCACGCCCCGGTCGGAACCGGTGTTCTACAACGTGACCATGGTCGGTGGCGGCAATACCCAGAAACAGCACCGGGCCATGGTGCTCAGGGAGGGATCCGGCGGGCATTTCCACAATATGCTGATCGACAGCTACGGCATCGAGGCCCTGGATACCCGTGATGACGCCCTGTCCCTGACCAGTCGGGAACACCTGAGTTTTACCCACAACATTCTCGCCAATCTGGGGCACCTGGGCCGCGTCGCCCGGGAACAGGAGAATGACGATTTCGGCTTTGACGAGCAGGCCTGGATGGCAGAACCGGTCAACAGCAACGTGGCCCGGGTTGAATCCGCGCTGTTCCCGAACGCCAAAGCCCTGGTCAAGCCGGACTTCACGCCGAGGGTACCGCTCAGGCAAATGCAAGCGACGCGCCCGCCGCAAAGCGAGTTCTTTGATGAATCCGCTGATTTCGTCGGAGCTATCAGCCCGGTGGCTTCGGGCAGCTGGCTCGATGGCTGGACTGCTTTCCCGGAGTCCTGACGCTCAACAGGAACTGGCTGTGATGCGCCAGGGAAGGCGCACACCGGGCCCGGAGTCAAGGCTCCAGCCCTACCTCCGCTTCCACAAATCCCTCCGGATGCCGGCCCATATCTGCCGATATACTTCAGCAGCCGGGCTATGCGGCGCCAACCGTTCCAGTGGCAGCCCCTCCTCGCCCATACGCTCAACCACACTGGCATAGGGGACGGCGACGCCCATATTGTTCGCCAGAACCTCATCGCCCTGCTCCACGATTTCCTTGTGCAGGTTTTTCCGGCGATCGACCATGGAGAAGAAGGGACGAAGCTTGCGGGCACCGAGCTTCTTGTCCTTCACGAATTGCTGCAACTGGTTCCAGCTGTTCAGCGCCAGCCAGGTTGGCACCACCGGCACATACACCCGGTCCGCCACTTCCAGCACCTGCTCGGTCAGCCGGGAGAGCGTGGGCGGGCAGTCGAGGATGACCAGGCTCGTGTCTTCAGAGAGCGGGGCCAGCATATCCCGCAGCACATTACCGCCGGATTCCTGCTCCAGCTTGATGTCGAAGTTCCGGAAGCTGGTGTGGGCGGGGATGAAATCCAGTCCGGGATAGACGTCGTCGTGGATGAATTTGGCGATGGGCGCCTTGCCCTCGAGCAGTTTGGATAACTTGCGCCCCTTCACCGTTTCCGCGCCCGCCAGGTAAAAACTGGAGGCGCCCTGGGGGTCCAGATCCCATAGCAGCGTGCGGCAATTGTCCTGGCTGGCCAGATACGCGATGTTGACTGCCGCCGCCGTCTTGCCAACACCACCCTTGGGGCTGTAAAAAGCAATGATCCTCATTGTGGCATAGCTCCCGACTTTCCTTATGTAACCAGACCGTACAGGGTATCAGCCACGGCATGGCCCTTTGTGAAGCTTTTGTTACACTGGACGCTTCGCAAGCTATGCAAAACCAAATACAACGAGGTAACCATGAATTCGCCGTCGCACGTGTTTGATCAAGCGGTGTCACTCCGGCCCGTCAGCACCGGAGTTTTCTCGGGGCAAACGAGCCCCGCCTACCAGAACATGGTGGGCCCTTTCGGCGGCGTGACCGGCGCCACCCTGCTCAATGCCGTGCTCAGCCATGAGGAATTGCTGGGCGAGCCGGTATCCCTGACCGTGCATTTCGCGGCGCCTATCGCCGAAGGCGAATTCGAGACCCGGGCGCGACCGATCCGGACCAACCGTAGCAGCCAGCACTGGTTCGTGGAGCTTGTTCAGGGGGACGAAGTGGTTGCCTTTGCCACGGCGGTGACCGCCAAGGGGCGGGATACCTGGAGCGCTACGGACGCAAGCTTCCCGGAGGTACCACC
>JAAZVL010000155.1 GCA_018623515.1 Marinobacter sp. | reverse complement strand
CATGGCTGGATCAGGGTTGCCCCCATTGTCCAATATTCCCCACTGCTGCCTCCCGTAGGAGTTCGGGCCGTGTCTCAGTCCCGATGTGGCTGATCATCCTCTCAGACCAGCTACGGATCGTCGCCTTGGTAGGCCTTTACCCCACCAACTAGCTAATCCGACATAGGCTCATCCAATAGCGCAAGGTCCGAAGATCCCCTGCTTTCCCCCGTAGGGCGTATTCGGTATTAATCCGGGTTTCCCCGGGCTATCCCCAACTACTGGGCAGATTCCTATGCATTACTCACCCGTCCGCCGCTCGTCAGCGGGAAGCAAGCTTCCCCTGTTACCGCTCGACTTGCATGTGTTAAGCCTGCCGCCAGCGTTCAATCTGAGCCATGATCAAACTCTTCAGTTTAAATCATACAAGAATCCGAAGATTCTCTATTCTTGCTCAAGACAAAACTCAATTTCGACGAGTCACTGTCCTGATATTTCGTGTCCGAAATACCTCGGCCAGCGCCCACACGAATTACTTGGTTAACTTTTTAAAGAGCGTTGAGCCTCTGCTCAATCAAGGCCGCGTATTCTACATCGAATCCCGACCCTGTCAACCGTTAATTTTCAGCGTTTTCAAATCTCTCAAATCCGCTAAAAACCGTCCGGCTTACTGCTTCAAACGAGGCGCGCATTCTACACTGAACCGCCACCTTGTCAACCGCTTTCTGAAGAAATTTAAAAACCATTTTCTTCAAAGCTTTCAAGCAGTTACTCCCTCGGGCCGCCGCTGCCTCAGTGGCTTGTCCCTCAGAAGTGGTGCGCATTCTACAGCCCTCAGGAAAACTGTCAACGACCAATTTCGGTTTATTTTCCCGGACTTCGGTTTCCACCTACTCGGCTGTTCAAACGCCATCCAATTCGATCAAACAACAACCTGTTTCAAGCCCTTTTGGGGATTCTCAACGGAACCAGGGAGCGCCACCCGAACCAATACCCTCTTACACCAAGCAAGAAGGCTACCACCAATCCATAAACCACCATCTCGGTAATGTCGCTTCTCGCCTGGAAAAGAAAATGCAGCCACACCAGGGCCACAGCCGGATAAACCAGACGGTGCAGCGGTTTCCACTGCCTCCCCAGACGACGCATCATCGCTTTGGTGGACGTCGCCGCCAGGGGAATCAGTAGCAAAAACGCCAGACTTCCAAAGATGATGTAAGGACGCTTGGTGAAAGTCGCCCACAGATCACCCCATCCCAGGATGAACTGCAGAAACGCCATCAGGTGAAGACTCGCGTAGAAGAACGCAAACAGACCGAGCATTCTGCGGACTTTGATCCACCCGGACCAATGGGTCCAGCGCGCAAGAGGTGTGATAAACAGAGTCGCGATCATCAACTGGAGTGCCGACAGACCGAGCGCCTCGGTCACCGTTTGCCCCGGATCCGGACCGAGAGAGCCGGTTACGATATCAAGCACCAGCAGGGCAAACGGCATACATGACAAAACGAAGACCAGTATTCTGAACGGCAGCAACGGGATGGCCATGGTTGATCCTGGTTTCCGCTCAGTAGTATTTAGTCAGATCCATTCCCTTGTACAGATGGGCAACCTGGTCGCCATAGCCGTTGAACTTCCTGGTTTCAATCCAGTTGGGACTCAACAGTCCTGACGGCAGCCGGCGCTCCCGCTTCTGACTCCAGCGCGGATGATCCACCTCCGGATTCACGTTCGCATAGAAGCCATACTCTTGCGGGGCAATCATTTCCCAGGTGGTTTTAGGGCGCTCTTCCTGGAAACGGATCTTCACGATGGATTTGATACTCTTGAAACCATATTTCCAGGGCACAACCAGACGCATGGGCGCACCGTTCTGTTTCGGAAGGGTTTTGCCATAGAGACCGACCGCCATGAAACTCAGCTCATTCATGGCTTCATCCATCCGGAGACCTTCCTGATACGGCCAGTCGATGGTGCTGAACAGCGAGCGTTGCGCCCTCATCTGATCCGGATCGTAGAGCGTCTCGAAGTAGACATACTTCGCCCGGGAGTTCGGCTCGAAGCGCGGGAGCAGGTCCGCCAGCGGAATCCCTATCCAGGGTACAACCATGGACCAGGCTTCAACGCAGCGTAGCCGATAGATCCGTTCCTGGTAGTCATGGGGGCGCACCAGATCCTCAAGGCCATAGGTTCCGGGCTTGCCACACTCCCCCTCGACAGTCACCGACCAGGGATCCACAGACATCTCATCCGCATACTTCGCAGGATCGCCTTTATCTGTTCCGAACTCGTAGAAATTGTTGTAGCGGGTTACATCTTCGTACGGGGTTTTCTCTTCTTCGGTGGAGAATCCCGGCATGGCTGCATAGTCGAGAGATTCACCCTGAACCGGCAGGGCGGCAGCGTCTACAAGGCGCGGCACGCCGGCACCGGCCAGCGCGGCCGCCACCAAACCACCCATGAAGCGGCGTCGGTCAAGGTAAACTGATTCGGGCGTGATTTCGGAATGGGACAAGGCCCAGGAGGGGCGTTTCTTGATGAGCATCGGGAATCTCCGTTAACCAGAAGCCTGACTGGTTGCCCGGAGCATCCCCCTGAGAATTCCCCGGGCACCGGGCCCGGGGCAAAGACTGCAGGTTTGCTACACCTTACTGGCGACGGGGTTTGCCGCGAAACAGGGCGCGGGCAGGTCCGGACAACGCATATATCAGGAACACGGTGAACAATACGGTTGCCGGGTCCAGGGCGATCACAACGAGGATCAGCACGACCAACAGGATGGCGGCAAACGGGACACGACCGCGCAGATCAAGATCCTTGAAGCTGCGGTAGAAAATATTGCTCACCATCAGTACGCCGGTACCGCCAACCACGATAACCGTCAGCATCGTCAGCCAGGTGGACGGTTCAAACTGGTGAAAACACCATACGAGACCAGCAACACAGGCGGCCGCGGCCGGGCTCGCCAGGCCGACGAAGAATTTCTTGTCCACTGAACCGATCTGGGTATTGAAGCGAGCCAGACGCAAGGCGGCGCCCGCGACATAGATAAAGGTGATCGCCCAGCCGAACTTGCCAAGCCCGTTCAGTGACCAGAAAAAGGCCACCAACCCCGGCGCGACGCCGAACGCTACCATATCCGCAAGGCTGTCATACTCCTCGCCGAACTTGCTCTGGGTGTTGGTCATCCGGGCCACACGGCCATCGAGCCCGTCGAGGATCATGGAGACGAAAACCGCAATGGCGGCATTGTCAAAAACACCGTTGGCTGCAGAGACAATGGCGTAGAATCCTGAGAACAGCGAGGCGGTTGTCAGGGCATTGGGCAACAGGTAAATACCCTTGCGGCGGACTGGTGCCCCTTCTACCAGCTCTTCTTCCACGACCTCACCGGAGTCGATCTCCGGATCCGGGGTCTCTGGCTGTCCATCTTGGAAGTTGGCTTCTGCGTCGGCAGATTTTTTCTCTTCAGTCATTCCTGGAACTCCGGAAGGCATTTGGGCGGAGTATATACGAAAAACGCGGCCACCCGGGCCGCGTTTTTGCAAACTGTGCCGGAAATCCGGATCAGTTCTTGTCCTTGTCCACGATCTTGTTCGCGGTGATCCACGGCATCATGGAACGCAGCTTCTCACCAACCACTTCGATCTGGTGGGCGGCGTTGTCACGACGGCGCGCGGTCATGGACGGGTAGTTCAGGCTGCCTTCGGAGATGAACATCTTGGCGTACTCGCCGCTCTGAATGCGCTTGAGAGCATTGCGCATGGCTTCGCGGGACTGCTCGTTGATGATCTCCGGACCAGTCACGTACTCACCATACTCCGCGTTGTTGGAGATGGAGTAGTTCATGTTGGCGATACCGCCTTCGTACATCAGATCCACGATCAGCTTCAGCTCGTGCAGACACTCGAAGTAGGCCATCTCCGGCGCATAACCGGCTTCAACCAGGGTCTCGAAACCAGCCTTGACCAGCTCAACGGTACCACCACACAGCACGGCCTGCTCACCGAACAGGTCAGTTTCGGTCTCGTCCTTGAAGCTGGTTTCGATGATACCGGTACGGCCGCCGCCAATGCCGCTGGCGTAGGACAGGGCCAGGTTCTTGGCGTTGCCGGAAGCGTCCTGGAAGATGGCGATCAGGTCAGGAATACCACCACCGTTGGCGAACTCGGTACGAACGGTGTGGCCCGGAGCCTTCGGAGCCACCATGATCACGTCCAGATCCTTGCGCGGAACGATCTGGTTGTAGTGGATGGCAAAGCCGTGGGCGAAAGCCAGAGTCGCGCCTTCCTTCAGGTTCGGCTCGATCTCGGCCTTGTACAGCTGGGCCTGGTATTCATCCGGAGTCAGGACCATGACCACGTCAGCGGCGGCAACGGCAGACGGCACGTCGCTGGTCTTCAGGCCATAGGCCTCAGCCTTGGCAATGGAGGAAGAACCCGGACGCAGACCGACGGTCACGTCAACACCGGATTCTTTCAGGTTGCACGCATGGGCGTGACCCTGGGAACCGAAACCGATGATGGCAACTTTCTTGCCCTGGATGATGGAAAGATCACAATCCTTATCGTAATAAACCTGCATGAGAAACCTCTGTTATTTGTGATGGCCCCGCAGGGCCATGATGTTCGAACTAATTCATTCTGGCCGTTACAGGCTCAGTACCTTTTCGCCGCGGGCAATACCAGACACACCGGTACGGACCACTTCCAGCACCCCGGAAGTCCCCACCGCCTGGATAAAGCCATCCAGCTTGTCGCTGTCGCCTGCCAGCTGAACCGTGTACACCGAGCTGGTCACGTCCACGATCTGGCCCCGGAAGATATCCACGGTGCGCTTGATCTCGGCGCGCTGGGACCCGGTGGCTTTCAGCTTCACCAGCATCAGCTCGCGCTCGATGTGGGCGCCTTCGGTCAGATCCACCAGCTTCACCACTTCAATCAGCTTGTTCAGCTGCTTGGTGATCTGCTCGATGACCTTGTCGGAACCGGTGGTGGTGACGGTCAGACGGGACAGAGTCTCGTCCTCGGTCGGCGCCACGGTCAGGGTTTCGATGTTGTAGTTGCGCTGGGAGAACAGGCCAACAACCCGTGACAGCGCACCCGGCTCGTTTTCCAGCAAAACAGAAATGATTCGACGCATGATCACACCCTCTCCGTCTTGCTGAGCCACATGTCTTTCATGGAACCGCGGGCCACCTGCATCGGGTAGACATGCTCGAAGCGGTCGACGTAGATGTCGACGAACACCAGCTTGTCTTTCATCGCCAGGACTTCCTTGAGCTTGGACTCAAGGTCTTCCTTCTTCTCGATGCGCACGCCCACGTGACCATAGGCTTCCGCCAGCTTGATGAAGTCCGGCAGGGACTCCATGTAGGACTGGGAGTGACGAGACTCGTAGTTCATGTCCTGCCACTGCTTCACCATGCCCAGAGCCTGATTATTCAGGTTGATGATCTTCACCGGCAGGTTGTACTGCTTGCAGGTGGACAGCTCCTGGATGTTCATCTGGATACTGCCCTCACCCGTGATGCACAGCACCTCGTCGTCCGGATGGGTCAGCTTGACCCCCATGGCCGCCGGCAGGCCGAAGCCCATGGTGCCGAGGCCACCGGAGTTGATCCAGCGATTGGGCTTGTCAAACTTGTAGTACTGGGCGGCAAACATCTGATGCTGACCGACGTCGGAAGTCACAAAGGCCTCGCCGTTAGTCAGCTTGCACAGCAGCTCGATGACTTCCTGGGGCTTTATCACGTCCGGGCTGGTTTCGTAGCGCATGCCATGGAACGCCCGCCACTCGTCGATCTGCTTCCACCAGGAAGCCAGCGCATCGGCATCGGGCTTGTCCTTGCTTTCCTTCACCAGGGCAAGCATTTCCTTGAGCACCGCATCCACGGGGCCGACGATGGGCACGTCCGCTTCCACGGTCTTGGAAATGGAGGCCGGATCAATATCGATATGGATGATACGGGCACCCGGACAAAACTTCTCGGTGGCGTTGGTGACCCGGTCGTCAAAACGGGCGCCGACGGCCAGGATCAGATCCGCGTGGTGCATGGCCATGTTGGCTTCGTAGGTGCCGTGCATACCCAGCCATCCCAGGTGCTGCTTATCGGAAGCCGGATAGCAGCCGATACCCATCAGGGTATTGGTGAGCGGATAACCCAGCATGCGGGTCAGCTCGGTCAGCTGGTTCGAAGCCTTGCCCAGGATAACCCCGCCCCCGGCATAAATCACCGGCCGCTTGGCCGCCAGCATCATATCAACCGCTTTCTTGATCTGGCCGGCGTGACCACGAATGGCCGGGTTGTAGGAGCGCAGCTTGACCTTCTTGGGATAGGAATACTCATAGCGCTCGTTCGGCGTGGTCATATCCTTGGGGATATCCACCACCACCGGGCCGGGGCGACCGGTCGCTGCAATGTAGTAGGCCTTGCGAATGATTTCGGGGATTTCCTCGGGGTGCCGCACACTCAGGTTGTGCTTCACCACGGGACGGGACACACCGATCATGTCGGTTTCCTGGAAGGCATCCTCACCAATGAGGTGGGAGGCAACCTGACCGCACAGAACCACCATGGGGATGGAATCCATGAAAGCGGTGGCAATGCCGGTGATGGTGTTGGTGGCTCCAGGACCCGAGGTCACCAGTACGGT
>JAAZVL010000154.1 GCA_018623515.1 Marinobacter sp. | reverse complement strand
CCTGGGCCGCAACGGTGCCGGCAAGAGCACGACCCTGAAAAGCATCATGGGGCTGACACCGCCCCGGTCCGGGGAGGTGATCTTTGACGGCAAGCCGGTGCACGGCCTGCCGGCGCACCAGATCGCCCGGGCAGGCATCGGGTATGTACCGGAGGACCGGCGGATCTTTCCCGGCCTGAGCGTGCGGGACAATCTGGAGGTGGCCTCCTACCAGCGAAAGGGCAGCGCCGCACGTTGGACCGTGGATGGTATCCTGAAAAAATACGAGATGCTCGGAGAAAGGGCCGATCAGGACGGTGCTACCCTCTCCGGTGGCCAGCAGCAGATGCTGGCGGTGGCCCGGTCACTGATGATCCAGCCGAGGCTGTTGTTGCTGGACGAACCGAACGAGGGGCTGGCCCCGGTGATCGTGCAGCAGATCGGCGAACTGATCGACGATCTGAGCAAGACCACCACCATTCTGTTCACTGACCAGAGTGTACAGTTTGCCCTCAAGCATGCCCGGCGGGCGTACATCCTGGAAAAAGGTCAGGTGGTGCACGAAGCACCCGGTGACGAGTTGCGTGCCGACCAGGCAACCCAGGACCGGTTCCTGTCGGTGGCGTGATCTGGCTTATAATCCCCGCCGCAGGAGCAGAAAGGCGTGGCAGCAATGATTGAAAACTACGAGGCGTTTCGCGACGAGTTGAGTCTGTCCAAGGAAGGTGTCGTCCGTGAGGTGTACCACCAGAACAAGGACAGGATCAGCATCAAGAAGGAGGCGACGGCGGTCAAGAACCTGATCAGGATCATCGAATCGACACTGCGACTGGCCAACTCCAAAGGCTTTCATGCCATGACCCTGAGAGACCTGTGTTCGGACTCGGGCATGAGCATGGGCGGCCTTTATGCCTACATTCGCAACAAGGATGACCTGATCCACCTGATCCAGAGCCACGGCTTCACCATCACCCGTCGCACCCTGTTGCACTACACTGGCGAGGTGGATGACGTGCGGGACAAGCTGTTCTCGGCGATCAAGGCGCACCTGTACCTGAGCGAACTGATGCGGGCCTGGTTCTATTTCTCCTACATGGAGGCGAAAAGCCTGCCGGCGCCGGAAAAACGGGATGCGGTGGCCATCGAACTGGAGATCGAGGAGATTTTCCTCGGTGTCATCGAGGACGGTATCGAGGCAGGCGTGTACCGGCCCAGGAATGCCCGGCTGGTGGCTTCGAGCATCAAGGCCCTGTTGCAGGACTGGTATCTCAAGCGCCGGAAATACCGCGACCAGAATGTGGCCGTTGACGATTATGCTGCCTTTGTCAGGGATGTAATTGAAAGCTATCTGCTCTGAGGGCGTTGACTCTCTCCTGTGAGGACTGTGATGACTATCAGCTTGACGAATCCGGAATTGCTGCGCGAAAGCGCCTATATAAATGGCGAGTGGGTGCGGGCCCGTTCCGGTGATGTGTTGCCGGTGACCAATCCGGCCAATGGCGAACACCTGGCCAATGTGCCGGATATGGGCGCCGAAGATACCCGACAGGCGATCCAGGCGGCCGAGGCGGCCTGGTCGGAATGGCGTGCCCGCCCGGCCAAGGAGCGGGCAGGAATCCTGCGCCGCTGGTTCGATCTGGTGATGCAGAACCAGGAAGACCTGGCCCGGCTGATGACTGCGGAGCAGGGCAAGCCGCTGGCGGAAGCCCGGGGCGAGGTGGGTTATGGCGCCAGCTTTATCGAGTGGTTTGCCGAGGAAGCCAAGCGGGCCTATGGCGACGTGATCCCGGGCCACGGTCGTGACAAGCGCATTGTGGTGATCAAGCAGCCCATCGGCGTGGTGGCGGCGATCACACCCTGGAACTTCCCGGTGGCCATGATCACCCGCAAGGTTGCCCCAGCCCTGGCCGCCGGCTGCCCGGTGGTGGTCAAGCCGGCGGAGGATACCCCGCTGTGTGCCCTGGCCCTGGCGGTGCTGGCGGAGGAAGCCGGTGTCCCGCCCGGGATTCTCAACATCGTGACCTGTTCGAAAGCCCGGGCGCCGGCGGTGGGCGAGGAACTGACCACCAACCCGGTCATCCGCAAGGTGTCCTTCACCGGCTCCACGCCGGTGGGCAAGCTGCTGATGCGCCAGGCCAGCGGCACGGTCAAGAAAGTGAGCCTGGAGCTGGGGGGCAATGCCCCGTTCATCATCTTCGACGACGCCGATCTCGATGCCGCGGTGGCCGGGCTGATGGCCTCCAAGTACCGCAACACCGGCCAGACCTGCGTGTGCGCCAATCGCATCTACGTCCAGTCCGGCGTTTATGAGGCGTTTGTCGAAAAGCTCAAGGCAGCCGTCAGCAAGATGGTGGTGGGCGCCGGCCTCGAAGGTGAAACCCATCAGGGCCCGCTGATCAATGCTGCGGCCCTGGACAAGGTCCAGCGGCACATCGAGGATGCCACCGCCAAGGGTGCAAAGGTGGCCCTTGGGGGTAAGGTTCATGCCCTGGGAGGCACCTTCTTCGAGCCGACTATCCTCACCGACGTCACCCAGGACATGCTGGTGGCCAGCGAGGAGACATTCGGGCCGGTGGCGCCCCTGTTCCGGTTCGAGACCGAAGAGCAGGCGATTGCCATGGCCAACGATTCCGAATTCGGTCTGGCGGCCTACTTCTACAGCAACGACATCCGGCGCATCTGGCACGTGGCCGAGGCGCTGGAAACCGGCATGATCGGGATCAACGAGGGCATCATTTCCACCGAGGCGGCGCCGTTCGGCGGGGTCAAGGAAAGCGGCCTTGGTCGGGAAGGCTCCCGTTATGGCCTGGATGAATTCATGGAGCTCAAATACCTGTGCCTGGGCGGCATGCGGTAAGTTCCGATGATGCCCGATACCCGCTCATTGCCCCCGGAACTGGGCCGGCCGTTTGGCGAGAAACGCGGCCACCCCTTCCTGGAAGTCCGACGTTCCGACTGCCGACAGAAAGGCCTGTCTCTCGGCTTCCAGGTGTCCGGCAAGTGTGGCTCCGAAAGCCTCATCCGAGAGCCGACGGAAGGCGGCATAGGCTTGGCTTGGGCCCCGGGCAACCTTGCGCACAAGTGCTTCGAGGGTCTCGTCAAACTCACCCTCGGCGGCGACCTGGTTGATCAGGCCCCAGTTCAGCGCCTCCTGAGCGGTCAGGGTCTGGCCCAGCAGCATCAGCTGACTGGCCCGACCGGCACCGATCCGACGGTTCAGGAACCAGGTGCCCCCGCAATCGGGCACCGTGCCGATGCCGTCGTAGGCCACCATGAAGCGGGCGTTGGCGTCGGAAATGATCAGGTCGGCCCCCAGGGCCAGGCTCAGGCCTGCCCCGGCGGCAAAGCCCTGAACCCCGGCAATGACCGGGGCGTTCAGTTCGCGCAGGATCAGAATCGCCGGGTTGAGGGCGTCCAGCAGGGCATTGACCACCTCGCGTGCCTGTTCCGGGCTGCCGGACATGCTGGCGACATCCCCGCCGGCCATAAAGGCCCGCCCTTCTCCGGTCAGGACCACACACCGCAGCCCGGACAGCTCTGCCAGCTCCTGGACGGCGGCGAGGAAGGCTTCGGCCAGGGGGACATTGATCGCATTCAGGGCTCCGGGCCGGTTAAAGGTCAGCGTCGCCACGCCGGTGCCAGTGTCGAACCCGGTGGTTACCAATCTGCTTGTCATAGTCGGTTTTCCGGCAGTGGTGCATCTGAAGGTTGGTTTCGTGCGTAAAGCTACCTTGAGTGATCAGGTAACAGAATAGAAGCATTTGGCTAATGTTGCCTTGTTGGACTACTTTAAATCTGTACCCGGGCTGACTCCGGTGACAAGAAAAAACAACAATTACAATCATCTTCAGGCGTAAGCAGGGTAGGAACGACACGTGTTGACGTGCATCGCCACCCGGCGCCAGGGGTGCCGGGAGGTAAAGTGAGCATCCTCGAGATCAATAACCTGTCTCTGTCCTTTGGCGGTGTGAAGGCTCTCCAGGACGTCAGCTTCCAGGTGCCCGAGAACACCGTTACCACTATTATCGGTCCGAACGGTGCCGGCAAGACGTCGCTGTTCAACTGCATTTCCGGTTTCTATAAGCCCCAGCAGGGCACCATACACTATGAAGGGCGGGAGCTTTCCAGTGGCATCAAACCGCCAAAACGGGCCGCACTGGGTCTGGCCCGTACTTTCCAGAACATAGCCCTGTTCCGCGGCATGACCGTGCTCGACAACATCAAGCTTGGCGCTCACGTGCACATGAAGAGTGGCCTGCTGGGTTCCATGTTCTATTTCGGCGCCGCCCGTCGGGAAGAGATGGAAATCCGTCGGGAGGTGGAGCACCGGATCATCGACTTCCTGGAAATCGACCATATCCGCCGCCAGCCGGTTGCCAGTCTGTCCTACGGTCTCCAGAAGCGGGTCGAGCTGGCCCGGGCGCTGGCCATGCGCCCCAAGGTGCTGATGCTGGACGAGCCGGTGGCGGGCATGAATCGGGAAGAGAAGGAAGACATGGCCCGCTTCATCCTGGATATCCGGGAAGAGTGGGGCGTGACCGTGCTGATGGTGGAGCACGACATGGGTATGGTGATGGATATCTCCGATCACATTGCCGTGCTCAACTTCGGTCAGGTCATTACCGAGGGCGATCCGGGCGATGTCCAGAAGAATCCGGAAGTGATCAAGGCCTACCTGGGTAACAGTGACATCGACAGCCTGCGCAAGAAGCTCAATCCAGAAGAGGAGGCTGCCTGATGGACTGGTTGTTCTTCGGTGAAATCAGTCTTGCCGGGCTGGCCATGGGTGGGCTCTACGCCCTGATCGCCCTCGGCTTCGTGATGATCTACAAGGCCACACGGGTGATCAACTTCGCCATCGGCGAGATCATGATGTTTGCCGCCTACCTGTTCCTGGCCTTTGCCGGTGGCATGGAACTGTCCGCCTGGATTGCGCTGCCGCTGGCGGTGATCGGCGGCAGTATCCTGGGCGGGGTGATCGAGAAGACCATGATCCGCCCGATGCTCGGGGAGTCCCCGATCTCGGTGGTGATGGTGACCATCGGTATTGCCAGCATCCTGGTCGGCCTGGTGGAGTTCATCTGGACCGCCGACCCGCAGTTGCTGCCCAACTTCCTGCCCCGGGAACCGGTGTTTATCGGCCCGCTCTACCTGGCTCCGAAAATCGCCTACGGTTTTCTGATCGGTTCCGCCCTGTTGATCGTCTACCTGCTCTATTTCCGTTTCTCCCGCGGTGGCGTGGCCCTGCGGGCCACTGCTTCGGACCAGGCTGCGGCCTATTCCATGGGCATCAACGTGCGCCGGGTGTTCAACCTGGCCTGGGTGTTCGGCTCGCTCGCCGCTTCGCTGGCCGGGGTGCTGGTGGCCGCCACCGGGGGGCTCAGCCCCCAATTCGGGATCATCGGACTGAGTGTGCTGGTGGTGGTGATTGTCGGCGGCCTGGACAGCATCCTCGGTGCCCTGGTCGCCGGCGTGTTCATTGGCTGGTTGGAAACTGTGGCCGGAGCCTACCTGGGAGGCGAGTACCGGATGCCGGCCACCTTTGTGGTGCTGGCGGTCATCCTGGTGATCCGTCCCTATGGCCTCTTCGGCACCCACGAGATAGAGCGAGTATAAAATGCGCATCGGTGACGCCAAACAGACCTACGAGGCCGATGAGGCAATCTGGACCAGCAATACCCAGAAACTCTGGTTCGGCCTGTTATTGCTGATTCTTTTGCTGTTCCCGTTCATGGCGGATTCCTACCTGCTGTACCTGGGCTGCCTGGTGGGTATTGCGGTGATCAGCACCACCGGACTGAACATCCTGACCGGCTTTACCGGCCTGATTTCCCTGGGGCAGGCCGGGTTTATGGGCGTGGGTGCCTACACTGTGGCCTGGCTCTCCCTCAACACTGGCCTGCCGTTTCCGGTGACGCTGCTGCTGGCGGGCCTGGTGGCTGCCGCGGTGGGGATTCTGGTGGGGTTGCCCTCGTTGCGGGTCAAGGGGCTGTACCTGGCCATCGCAACCCTGGCGGCCAGCGTGTTCCTGCACTTCATCTTTGCGGAGTGGGAATCGGTGACCGGTGGTATGGGCGGGTTGAGCCTGGAGCCGGCGCACCTGTTCGGCCTGACCTTCCAGAGTGATTTCCGGATGTATTTCATCATCGTGACGCTGGCGGTGCTGATGGTGCTCGCCGCCCGCAATGTCCTGCGCACGCGGGTCGGCCGGGCCTTCATCGCCATCCGTGACCGGGACATTTCTGCCGAGATCCTGGGCATCAATCTGTTGCGCTACAAGCTGATGTCCTTCGCCCTCAGTTCGTTCTATGCGGGTGTGGCCGGCGGGTTGTTTGCGTATTTTTACCGGGTGGTGACGCCGGAGAGCTTCCCTCTCTCGATGTCGATCTTCTACCTGGCGGCGGTTATCGTCGGCGGCATGGGCAACCTGCTGGGTGGCATCCTCGGTGCGGCCTTCATGACCCTGGTGCCGGAAGCGCTGAAGCTGCTGACCGCCGCCCTGACACCGTTCTACCCTAATGCCCCTGTGTTCATGTCGCCGATGCTGGAGATTATCTTCGGTGCGCTGATCGTGGGCTTCCTGATCTTCGAACCACATGGCCTGGCCGAGATCTGGCATCGCATCCGCCGGTTTTTCCGGCTGTGGCCGTTCCGGAATTAAGCGTGTTTCAACGAGTCTTTCATCGAAAGACCGTCCAGCAGCAACAACAAGAAGCAGCAAGGAGAAGAAACATGTTCAGAAACATCCTCAAAAAAGGGCGCCGGCTCGCCGGGCTTGGTGGCCTGGTTGCTGCGT
>JAAZVL010000153.1 GCA_018623515.1 Marinobacter sp. | reverse complement strand
GTGCTGGGCGTTCAGTACCCGGGCCTTGCTGATGCGTATCTGTTCCCGGTTCAGGGGGTTGGTGGCTTCTTCCCCTTCCGTGGCGGACATGATGCTGGCTGCCTTTTCCGGGGGGCCCTCAGCCAGGAAACATCGTGCAAGCAGGGCGGCACTGGCAGGCGGTTCGAAAACAATGTGATCCCGCCGCCTCTTGCTGGTTTGCCACGCATCCTCCAGTGCTTCGATGGCGTCCCGGAACCGGCCTTCACTGAAGGCCAGGTGGCCACGCACATACTGGATCACCACGTGCTGGCCGGGTTCGGTGCCGTTACTGACATGTTCAAGGAGCGGCGCAAGGTGGCTCCGGGCCAGCTCCGGTTCGTTGCGCTCCCGGTAGATCTCGGTCAATGCACTGTTCTGCCAGCAGGAAATGAGCCTCGGCTGGCTCGGATCGGCGTAATGTCTGTCCACCCATTGCCGAATCTCGGTGCAGGTTTCCAGTGCCAGGTCGATATCGCCACGATTGTATTGGATCCAGGCCAGCAGGCCACCACTGGACAGCACTGTGCTGGGCTTTCGTTCTACCTGGCCATAGTGTACGGCCGAGCGCAGGGCATCCTCGGCTTCGGGCAATTCACCGCGACCGAAACAGTCCAGTCCAATCCCGTAGTAGGTGACGGATTTAAGGGGGATCCGGGTGTGATCGATCTCTTCCAGCACGCGCCGGGTGAGGTCGCTGGCCGCCTTGTCGTCGCTCCGCGAACGGGCAAGATAGGAACGGATCAGGGAAAGCTCGCTGTGCAGTCCCAGCGCACCTTCGGCATCCGGATGGGAATCGGCTACCCGCCGGTCCAGAAGATCCTCAAGGGCAACGAGCAGGGGTTCCAGGCTGTCGACGCGATTGGCAAAGAACAAACCCCAGATCTTCAACATCTGTAGCTGCGGGCTTTCACTTAACAGGTGCTCGGGTAGCGCACCCAGCCAGTCCAGCACGGGCATGTGAAAGCCGCCATGGATCAGGTTATTGCCGTGCTCAGATAGCACCCGGGCCAGCCAGGGCCAGTCCCGTTGGCTTACGATCTGGGCAATGGCTTCCTGCACGTGGCCGTGGGCCAGGAGCCAGTCGACGGTCTTGCGCCAGAGCGCTTCGGCCCGCTCCGGATGGCTGTGCTGCATCCGGTTTGCGAGGGCATCCCGGAACAGGTCGTGGTAACGGAACCATTCGTTGCGATTATCCAGTGGAATCAGGAACAGGTTCTGACGGAGAAGTTCTTCCAGGATCTCCTGGCTGTCCTCACGCCCGCGGATGATGTTGCAGAGGGACGCGGTGAGCCGGGGACAGCAGGCAGTTTCCAGTAAAAAGTCAGCCAGGTGCGCAGGCTGTTTGTCGAGTACCTCGGTCAGAACGTAATCGCTGATATGGCGCTCGTCCACCTCCAGGTTTCCGGCAGGCTTTGCCAGTCCCTCCCGGGAAATACTGCTGTCACCGGAGAGGGCGGACAGCTGCATAGCTGCCACCCAGCCCTCGGTTTTGCGGCAGATTGCGCGGGCAGCCTCGTCGGTGATGTCGAGCCCCATGGTGTCCTGGAAAAATTGCCGGCATTCCTCCTCTGAGAACGCCAGCAGTCCGGGATGGATGTCTTCCACCCAGCGGCGAACCCGCCAGCGGGCCAGCGGAAGAGGGGGCTCAGTGCGTGAGGCCAGACAGACAAGCACGCCCGGTGGAAGGTAATCGACAAACCAGGCCAGTTGACGGTGGATCGCGTCATTCTGGATGAAGTGATAGTCATCCAGCACCAGCGCCCAGGCACCGCCGTCCCGGGCCAGCTCGTTGATCAGAGCGGTGATGACGTCAGTGGGATCTCCGCTGCCCTCCTGCGCCAGAAGTTTATGGCACTGGGCCATACCCGGCAGGCCCGCATACTCGAAGGCTCCGATCACGTACTGCCAGAATCGCCGGGGCTGGTCGTCGTGCTCGTCCAGGGACAGCCAGGCGGTAGGAGCGGAGGTGCGAGCACACCACTGGCTCACCAGTGTGGTCTTGCCGAACCCGGCCGGGGCGATCACCAGATCCAGGCGTTTCGGCCCTTCAGGATCCAGCAAGGCGCGCAGCCGATCGCGGGGAACCGCTCTCGGATCGGAACTGGGCCTTAGGAATTTCGTGGTCAGCAGCATTGGTTCCCTGAATGCCGGAAATAAAGTGTAAACCGGATTGTGTGCTTTGCGTCAGACAAGTCAAGGCTTCTAATGACTAAGATCGTGGTCGGATGATGCGTAAATGCAATTTTGGTCTAAACTTTGGAAAAGGTTTTATCTATAATAAAAAAGAATGAAAGCCAAAGTTTTTATGCGGGAGTGCAGCAATCGATGAAATTACAACAATTGCGCTATATCTGGGAAGTTGCCCATCACGATCTGAATGTGTCCGCGACCGCGCAAAGTCTGTTCACCTCGCAGCCCGGGATATCGAAACAGATTCGTCTGCTGGAGGACGAACTGGGCCTTGAGGTATTTGCCCGTAGCGGTAAGCACCTGACCCGCATCACGCCGGGCGGCGAGATCATCATCCGGGAGGCAGGCGAAATCCTGCGACGGGTGGAGGGCATCAAGAAGATTGCCCAGGAATTCAGTAACCAGCGCAAGGGTGACCTCAGCATTGCCACCACCCACACCCAGGCCCGCTATGCGTTGCCCCCGATTATCAGTGGCTTCATCGAAGAGTATCCGGAGGTATCCCTGCATATGCACCAGGGCACCCCGATGCAGATCTCCGAGATGGCGGCGAACGGAGCGGTGGACTTCGCCATTGCCACCGAAGCCATGGAGCTGTTCAACGATCTGATCATGATGCCTTGCTACAAGTGGAACCGCAGCGTCATCGTGCCCAAGGACCATCCGCTGGCGAAGAAACCGGAGCTCACCCTGCCGGAACTGGCCGAATTCCCGCTGGTGACCTACGTGTTCGGTTTCACCGGCCGCTCGAAACTGGACGAGGCCTTCCAGTCACAGGGGCTGACGCCCAAGGTGGTGTTCACCGCTGCCGATGCCGACGTCATCAAGACCTACGTTCGACTGGGGCTGGGGGTTGGCATCATCGCCAGCATGGCCTTTGATCCGAAAACCGATACCGACCTGGTTGCCCTGGATGCCCGCAAACTGTTCCGGCCCAGCGTTACCCGGCTGGGTTTCCGTAAGGGCACCTTCCTGCGTGGCTACATGTATGACTTCATGCACAGGTTTGCACCACACCTCACCAAGGAGAGGGTGGATGCGGCGGTCGCCCATCAGGGCAGTCGGTCAGAGATCGAGGAGTTGTTCAAGGACGTGGAACTGCCCACCTACTAAGCGGGCAGCCCGAGAGGATCGGGGGCCTGATCAGTCTTTGGCGATCAGGTTCCCGGCATGCAGGCCACATTCTTTTTTCGTGGCCTCTTCCCACCACCAGCGGCCTTCCCGCTCATGCTGGCCTGGCAGCACCGGCCGGGTGCAGGGCTGACAGCCAATACTGACAAAGCCTTTCTCGTGCAGCTTGTTGTAGGGCGCCTCCGACATCCGGATGTAGTCCCACACCTCCTTGGAAGTCCAGTTGGCCAGTGGGTTGAACTTCACCAGGGTTTTGTCGTCCGTTGAGAAGGCCGAGTCTTCCTGAACCACCGGCACATCGTTGCGGGTGCCGGGGCTCTGATCCTTGCGCTGGCCGGTAATCCAGGCATCCACCGTGGCCAGTTTGCGTTTCAGCGGATTGACCTTGCGGATACCGCAGCACTCGGAGTGACCATCCTCGTAGAAACTGAACAGGCCCTTGCGGTTGACCAGGTCCTGCACTTCCGCCGCATCGGGGAAGAGGACTTCAATCTCGATGCCGTAATGCTGGCGGACCTTCTCCACAAACTCATAGGTCTCCGGATGCAGCCGGCCGGTATCCAGGGTGAACACCTGCAGGTTGTCGGTGAGCTTGTAGGCCATTTCAATCAGGACCACATCCTCGGCACCGCTGAACGAGATAGCGATGTTGTCGTACCGCTGGAGTGCGGCCTTGAGGATGGCCCTCGGGCTTTGGCCTTCGAGTTCCGAACGAAGGGTATCGATATCCGTCATGGAGAAAACATACCTTTAATCAATGTTCAGGCAGGCTAACATTAAATCCCTCATAGCCGGAAGGAATGACAATCTATATATTTATACCTTAATGCCCTGGTTTCGAAAGCCAGAATCACGATGCATTCCGCCCCGGATTTCCTTATCATACGCTCCTGATCAAACACGAGCGGCAGCTCAGCCACCGAACCACGTAATCAGGAGACCATTGTGGAACTCGCATGTCTTGACCTTGAGGGAGTACTGATCCCGGAAATCTGGATCGCGTTCGCCGAGAAAACCGGCATTGAAGAACTCAAGGCCACCACCCGTGATATTCCCGATTACGACGTGCTGATGAAGCAGCGCCTGCGCATTCTCGACCAGCATGGTTACGGCCTGCCGCAGATCCAGGAAGTGATCGGCGAACTGGACCCGCTGCCCGGTGCCCGGGACTTCCTCGACTGGCTGCGCGAGCGCTTCCAGGTGGTGATCCTGTCAGACACCTTCTACGAGTTCGCCATGCCCCTTATGAAAAAGCTGGGCTACCCGACACTCCTGTGCCACAAACTCGAAGTGGCCGAAGATGGCCAGATCACCAATTACCTTCTGCGCCAGCGCGACCCCAAGCGCCAGTCAGTCCGCGCCTTCCAGCTGCTGAACTACCGCGTGATTGCTGCCGGTGATTCCTACAACGACACCACCATGCTGGGCCAGGCAGAGCAGGGCATCCTCATCCACGCCCCGCAAAACGTCATCGACGAATTCCCCCATTTCCCGGCCGTCCATAATTTCGACGAGCTGAAACAGGAATTCCTCAAAGCCAGCACCGTCCACGACTGCTGATTGCTGCCGAAGTCGGCCGGGGTCTGAAGAACGCTTTCTTCTGACCCCATTTTTATCTCCGGGATCAGCTGAAAGCCTTCATCTGCCCGCATTTTCACAACGAAGCCCGACGCTAACCGAGGCGCCGGCAACAACTCAGGGGTCTGAAGAACGCGTTCTTCTGACCCCAACTTCAACCAACCCCAACCACCAACTCCTCTAAAAACCCCATCAAAGATCCAACCTTAGCCAACGTCTCCTGATATTCCGCTTCCGGATCCGAATCCGCCACAATCCCTCCACCACCCCAGCACCGAATGGTCCCCTCGCCATCACAAAGCAGGGTGCGAATCGCAATATTGCTATCCAGCCGCCCATCCAGCCCGTAATAAAACACCGAGCCACAATAGGGCCCGCGCCAATGGGGCTCCAACTCCCGGATAATCTCCATCGCCCGGATCTTCGGCGCACCGGTAATCGACCCCCCGGGAAACGCATCAAACAACGCCTTCAGCGGCGAAACCCCTTCAGCCAGCTCCGCACGAATATGGCTCACCAGGTGGTGCACATTGCGATAGGACTCCAGCGCAAACAGCTGGTCCACGGAAACGGACCCGGTGGCAGCATTCAGGCTCAGGTCATTGCGCAACAGATCCACAATCATCAGGTTTTCCGCCCGATCCTTCTCGGACGCCTCTAGTTCAGCGGCGAGTGCTGTATCTTCCTCCAGAGTCTTCCCCCGTGGCCGGGTACCCTTGATCGGACTGGTCTTCACCGTTCCCCCCTCGATCTCAAGAAACCGTTCCGGAGAAATGGAAAGCACCGAATACTCCCCAGCCCGGACAAAGGCGCTATAAGGGGTAGGGTTCGCCTCCGCCAATGCCTGGAACGCGCACCAGGGATCGCCGCTGAATTTCCCAACAAACTCTTGGGACAGGTTGGCCTGATAGCAATCACCAGCCTGAATGTAATCGCGGATGGTTTGAACGCCGGCTTTGAAGGACTCTCGAGATTGCCGGGGTGTGAAAGGCTGGGTGATCTTCCAGCTGCGAGCCTCACTGCTGTCTGGCGCAGAAAGCCACTGACCTATCTGATCAACCTGGTTTTCCGGGCACTCTGGATGTACCCAGAGGTAATAATCTCCGGTCTGCCGGTTATGACTCGCGATCCAGAGATACAGACCGGCAGACAACAGAGGTACCGGCAGAGTGGGGCAGATCGGCGCAAGACGCGGTTCCCGGATATAGCCGAGCTCATAACTCAGAAAACCAATCCAGCCGCCTACTAGACAGTCCAGGCCAGCCGAATGGCTCGTGAATTTGCCGATCTCCGACTCCATCTCGCCCACCAGTCTCACGAGCCCGTCGCTGTCCGCATCACCGAGATGCAGAACACGGGAAGCGGCAGCACCACAAGAAAACCCGCGCCAGGTACCCCTTCCAGTGCCTTCGCCAACAGTTCCCACGTGGACAAAATCGTCCTGTGTCGAGGCGTGTTGCAGCAAGCGGGTGAATTCCTCCCGGGAAAGCTGGCGGGTCGTAGCCGGGCTCAAAGGACCTCCGAAGAATTTTGGAAGAATGATAAACAGGGCACAAAACGGGCGTTGTGGACGCCTGATTCGCACTGATTTAATGGGATTGTAACCAAACGTAGCTGACAGATACGTCAGCTAAAGGGCCAAAACTGTAATGTTAACGCCGCTCCCGCCCAATAAGAACCTGAATCTTGGAGTTAATCGATGAAGACGACTTTTCTTCCTGCTGTACGAAATATGTTGGTTGGAATTGTATTGGCTTGTTTGCTCGACACTTCTGTTATTGCAGCAGAAGAGCGGCCTCAAGCAGTTATTGATCCTACAGCAGACGGGAAGCTGTCTGAGGAGGAGGTGGCAATAGTGAAACGCACTGTCGCGAAGGACTTGTCGAGG
>JAAZVL010000152.1 GCA_018623515.1 Marinobacter sp. | reverse complement strand
CTCGCCGGTGTCGGGGAGGAGTTGCTGTTCCGGGGAGCGGTGCAGGGCTGGTTGATCCAGCACACTGGTCCCTGGACTGCCGTCATGGCATCGTCGGTCCTGTTTGGCCTGGTCCACTACGTGTCATTCACCTATTTCCTGGTGGCCACCGGGCTAGGTCTCGTGCTGGGGATTGCCTACTATCTCTCCGAAAGCCTGGGCATGGTCATGCTCTGGCATGCGCTTTACGACGTACTGGCGCTTTATTGCCTGCTGCGCTTTCCCCACTGGTTCGGAATCGATTCCACCGGCTCACGGTAATTACTTCAACCCTGGTTCTTTGTCCGGGCCTCGAAGTTGTGCCGCCAGAGTAAAGCAGCCGTGAACGCCGAGCGCCTTTTTCAGACCGGTGATACGCCAAAGAGCCACTGGTGGGCCCAGAAAACCGTGATGACATAGGCCACGAGGCCGCCGACAACCGCAATGGCGTCGTTTGCCCGTGACGCCGGCAGGGTCGGGATTGACCGCTCGGTGCGGCGCTTCATGGAGATCCGGTCCACCACCGCCCAGGCCAGGAAAGCACCGAAAAGCAGTACATCGTGCAGCATTCCATTGGCAAGCAGATGTGCCACGGCCCAGAGCTTTACGGCGACCAGCATCGGGTGTTTGAGCCTTGCCTTTATCTTCCCCGGGAAATATGTGGCGAAAAGCAGCGGAAAAACCGGAATCAGTAACAGCATCGCCAGGTGCCGGAGCCAGCCCGGTGGTGTGTATATCAGGGTCGGATCCATCCGGGCAGCCCCATATCCCCATACGATCAGGACCAGGCCGATGACGGAAACCAGCGAGTAGGCGCCTTTAAATGCGCCCTCCCCAAGGCGATCATGTAGCCGGTTGCGCAGTGGCTCATTGACGATGGACAGGGAATGGATTCCCAGAAACAGGATCAGGCCAATGATCAAAATGGTCATTTAAAGCGACTCCTTGATTTGTTCCTCTCCGCGGTATGCACACAGGCATTCTGCAGAGCCTGCGTGAGGCGATCCATGGCACCTCCGCTGTGGCGCCAGAAATGCCAGTATAGCTTCACTTCCAGTTGCTGCCCGGCAGCGATGCTGGTCAGAGTTCCCGCTGCCAGTTCCTCCCGCACCTGAATCTCCGGAATCATGCCATAGCCCATGCCGGCGGTTGCCAGTTTTACAAACCCTTCTGAGGAAGGGCAGAGGTGATGGGGGAAAGAACCATGGAAACCGCATTGGGCCAGGAAACGGTGTTGCAGCTGATCGTTTGGTCCGAACACAATCGCCGGTGCGTGAGCTAGAGAGTCGTCGGTCAATCCGTCCGGAAAGTAGCGATGGATGTAGTCGCGTGTGGCCAGAGGCAGGTAGGTCATCGAACCCAGTGGCACGCACCGCGCGCCCGCAACCGGTTGCGGGCTGCTGCACAGGCAGGCGGCGACATCTCCCTCACGCATTCGGCGCAGACCAATGTCCTGATCCTCTATTACAAGGTCCAGTAACAGCTCCTCCTCTCGGCAGAATTCACTGATGGCGTCGGCCCACCAGGTGGCGAGGCTGTCGGCGTTCAGGGCAATGCGCAGTCGTGCCGAGGGTTCGTTCAGGGTCGGCAGGGATCTGGCCAGATCCCGCTCAAGCAACTGCACCTGCTGAACGTGGTTGAGCAGGCGTTGCCCGGCGGGTGTGGCCTTCAGCGATGGGCTGCGAACGAGCACCGGTTGTCCAAGCCTGATCTCCAGTGTGCGGATCCGTTGGGAGACGGCCGATTGGCTGAGGCCGAGTGCATTGCCGGCGCGCTCAAATCCTCCGCATTCGACGACCGTCGCCAGTGCTTCCAGCAGTTTGTAATCAATCATAAGAAAAACTGATGCAATATTACGAGTATGAATTTCCAGTATATAGTCGTCGCGGTATGCTTGCGCCAGTTTTTCAGGGAGATTGAACGTGCTTGAGAGTTACCTGACCGGGTTGGTGGTTTGCGGCGGAATCATTGTGGCTATCGGGGCCCAGAATGCCTATGTGCTGAGCCAGGCCATTCGCCAGGAGCATCACTGGTGGTCGGCCGGGCTGTGCATGGCTTCAGATGTGATCCTGTTTACCCTTGGTATGTTCGGCGTGAGCGCGGCACTGATGGCCATCCCCCAGGCTTTGGAGTTGCTGCGCTGGCTGGGTGTGGCGTTTCTCGGATGGCTGGCCCTGCAGGCGCTGGTGCGGGCGAGTCGGGGCCGCGCGGCGCTGGAGGCCGGCGAAGTCACCCGGCGCAGCCTGAAAGGGGTTCTGTTTACCACCCTGGCCGTTACCTTGCTCAATCCCCAGGTCTATCTCGACACCCTGCTGCTCATTCCGGCGGTAGGTGCCCAGCAGGAGGACGCCACCAGCTTTGTGGCGGGTGCCAGCAGCGCCTCGATCCTGTGGTTCGGTGGGCTGGCCTGGTGCGGCTCGGCATTGGCACCGGTGCTGTCCAGGCCGACGGCCTGGCGGGTCATCGATGGTGTCATCGGACTGATGATGACCGCCATTGCCTTTCAGTTGGCGATCGGGGGCTGTAACGCTGGCTAAAGCCGGTTGGAGAACCGGATCAGTCTTCTCCGAAACGCCGTGCTTCTGTGAAACGGTCGATCCAATAATAGCCGTCGAGATCTGACAGGGTGACGCCGACGGATGTGGAGGCATGAATGAACCGGTTCTCACCCATGTAAATTCCCGCATGCTGTTCCTTGCCGCCAATTCTGAAGAACACCAGGTCTCCCGGTTCTACCTGCCCCTTCGGGACTTCCTGGCCATGGCGAAGCATCTGGGCGGTGGTGCGGGGCAGTTGCTGGCCCAGGCCCTCCCGATAGGCTGTGATGATAAACCCGGAACAATCGAAACCCCGGGCTGACATGCCGCCGTATTCATAGGGTGTTCCCCGGTAGCGCTCGAAAACCTGCCACAACCGATCGACCTTCTCCGGCGAATGCGGCGTTTCCACCGGCGAAAATTGCACGGGCTCACCGGTTTGCAGCTGCTGATTGCTCGCACACCCTCCGAGCGCAAGGGCCAGTAATGTCAGAACCAGAATTCGTCTCAGCATTGACGCCATGCTGTTACTCCGCAACATTGAAGCTGTATTAACCTTATTACTGATTGGGCCGGATGTCAGGTTACGGCTTGTTTTACCCAGACAGGGAAAGATTTGTGGGAGCAGCTAAGCGCATGAGATCAGTCAGAGTCGGTCGATGGGTCGTCGCGATCGTTGTGGTTCTGATGCTTCTGGTGATCGGTGCTGGCGTCTATGCCCGGGACATCTGGCAGCAGTGGATGACGAACCAGGCAATCGAGAAGTTCGACTGGCACGGACTGCATCTCTCAATGGCAGGCATTCGTGCCGATGGTTTTTCCCTGGTCAGCGCTGATCCGGCGCGGCCGTTCACGGTAAGTGGTTCCGGCTTCGTACTGGGCTGGGACTGGCAGAATCTCTCGCTGGCCAGCGTCCGGATTGAACAGCTTGACGTTGACATTCCCGCATGGCCAGAGCCCGCACCAGATGGAGCCGCAACTAGTCATTCGCCGTTGCCCGAGCAGACGCCGGCGTGGCTTCCCGACAGCATCTCGGTGAATAGTCTGCAGGTCGATCTGCCTGCAGAGAATGAAATTCGCGGCAATCTTTTTGTCGGGCTGTCGCCGGACCCCGAGCAGTGGCGGATGGAGACGACCGAACTGTGGATCAGTGGTTCGTTGCCGGATTCCGCGCCTGCGGGCTGGCGCATCAATGGCATCAGGGGGCGAATTGGCCTTGCCGGAACCGCCGGGGTGGCATCGGCCGAACTGGACGTTTTGGCCGGTTCAACCCTGCAGATGGACAGAATACGTAGCCCGGATGGTGGCGAGACACTCCGTCTGGAACAGGCGCAGGTGCGCCCCGGCGGCAGTGTGCTGGAAGCCGGTTACAGCCTGAGCGGCCAAAGCCTCGAGAAAGCACATTGGGCCGGCCCCCTGGCGTTGGATGTCGGGACCTTACAACAGGCCAACCTGAAGCGGCAGTCCTGGAGCTTTGAGGGGCAGCTGAATGCGGATCTGGACCGGGTCGATGTCCGTGGCGTGGCGAAGGGAGCAGCGGGACTGGTGCTGGATGTCGAGGCCAGTTGGCCCTTCACCGGGATTCCACGGGTGGATGCCAGTGCGGAGCTGGAGGGCAGTCAGGCGAGCCGGATACTGGCGGAAACCCTTGAACAATGGCCAGCCGGAATCGAGATCAGCGAAGGGCAACTTTCGGCACAGGCCGGTGTTCGCCTGCCGGATACGGGGCTGACACTTGAGGGCAAGGTAATCGCCAGCGGGATGTCCGGAATTGTAGGCCGGATGGCCTGGACCGGGTTGGATGGCACCCTGGATCTGTCCCTTGAAGACACCCTGGTAGCCCGCACCTCGGACCTTCAGTTGGAACAGCTCAATCCCGGCGTGCCGCTGGGGCCGGTTTCCATCACGGGAAGCTACCGTGCACCGTTAAAGTCCTTGGCGGACGGAACCGTTTCACTGGTCCGGGGACAGGCCGGATTTCTGGGTGGCGAGATCCGGGTCAAGCCGGGGGAGTGGAGCCTGGCTGACCTGCCGCTGACCATCCCGGTGTGGCTCAATGGCATACAGGTCGACCGCCTGATGACAGTGTATCCCGCCGAGGGACTGGCAGGCAGTGGCACCCTTCAGGGCGAAGTTCCGCTGGTGATCGGCCGGCAGGGTATCCAGGTTGCCGGAGGCAAAATCAGGGCGGTGGCACCCGGAGGCACCCTGAAACTCCCGGCGGACAGGCTTCAGGCCCTGGCCCGGAATAACGAGACCATGGATCTTGTGGTCCGGGCCCTTCAGAATTTTAACTATTCCGTGCTCAACAGCACGATAGACTATGATCAGGAAGGTACTCTGAACCTTGGTCTCAGGCTCGAGGGTAGCAATCCGCAGGTGCGCGATGGGCACCCGATTGTGGTGAATATCAATCTGCAGGAAGACATTCCGGCCCTGTTGACCAGCCTGCAACTCAGCGGCCGGGTGAATGAGGCGGTTACAGAGAAAGTCCGGAAACTGATGGAAAAGCGTGAAGCTGGCAACGCGGCAGACTGATACGGCGTGCCGGCGACAACGAGGGGAGAAATCTATGCAAGTGCAGAGCCGGACATTCCCCGGCACCGCCTGGTTGCGACAGGGGGCTGTAGTGATCACCCTGGCCCTGCTGTCCGCAGCCTGCACGCCAACGGTGCAGATGGCGGCGCCAAAGGAACCCATTACCGTCAACCTGAACGTCAAGATCCAGCATGAGATCTACGTGAAAGTTGATAAGGAAGTGGACGAGTTGTTCGAAGACCAGGGCCTGTTCTGATGGTCGCGGACGCTTCAATGGGGAGAGAATCATGAGATTGTTCAGTAAATTCGGCGTGCTCCTGCTGGCACTGTGTCTGAGTCTTCCGGCCCTGGCCATGAGCCTGGAGGAAGCCAAACAGCAGCTCGATACCGCGAAGCAATCAGGCCTGGTGGGTGAGACGCCTACAGGTTATCTGGCGGTGGTCAAGGCTGAAGGAAATGCCGGGGAAATCGTCGAAGCTATCAACCAGGCCCGGCGCCAGGAATACAGCCGCATTGCCGCGAAGCACAACATACCGGTGGCCGAAGTGGAGGCTGTCGCCGGCAAGAAGGCGGTGGAAAAGACGCCCGCCGGCCAGTTCGTGCGGATCGGCGACAAGTGGGTGCGGAAATAGCAGGCCACTACCGGTCTATTTAACCCTTCGCAAAAGCTCCGGATCGTTGTGGCGGGGATTGTTGACCGCCTGGGAGACTTCGTATTCCTCAAGACGCTCCGGAGGCAGCCGGTGCGTTGCCGCCCGGATCTCGCCGCGTTCGGTGAGCTCCGGGTTGAGCCAGTCCCGCAGGCAACCGGGATCAAGCACCACCGGCTGGCGGTCGTGGATGTGTTTCAGGGCTTCGTGGGCCGGTTCGGTGATGATGGCACAGGCGGTGGTTTCATCCCCTTCCATTGGCGTCCATACGCCGGCAAAGAAAATGGCCGGATCTTCGTCCGGAGACTTCGTGGTCAGGTAGTGGGGCTCCTTGCCATGGTCCGTGACCATCCATTCGTACCAGCCGTTGGCGGGAATCAGGCAGCGGTGGTGAGCGAAGGCCTCCCGGAAGTAATTTGATGTTGCTACGGTTTCCGCCCGGGCGTTGATGGGAGCGGGTGCCTTCTCACCAGCCCAGACCGGACGGAAGCCCCAGTGGGAGTGAGCCATGACCAGGGTGCCGTTCATGGTCATGCGGATCATAGGGATGCCCACCCCGGGCGTAATGTTGTAGCTCGGCTCGAACTGGCCATCTACCTCCAGGCCCTCCGGAAAAAACTCCAGGATCAGGGTTTCGGGGGGCGTGTAGAAGGTGAAGCGTCCGCACATGGGGCAACCTATTCGCTCTTGCCGGCCTCGACGTCGGCCAGGAATTCCCGGATGTCTTCAAAGGCTTCCTCGGCCTCCGGAAGCATCTCCCCAAAAATGTGCCACACGTGCACCATGCCTGGCCAGGTATGGAGCTCCACCCGCGATCCTTCCGCTTGAGCTTTGGCCGCGTAGCGCCGGGCATTATCCAGCAGCATTTCGGTATCACTGGCGTGAATCAGGGTTGGCGGCAGGTTGGCGAGACTGCCACGCAGCGGGGAAGCCACCGGATTGGTCGGTGATACCCGGAACGCCGCCAGGGTCCCCCACCAGATGATGGGAAGCGGAATCTTGGCCAGGCCGCCAAACACCGGGCCCAGTAAGGGGTCGGTAGGAATGTTGTTGCGGTTGCTGGGGGCGGTCAGGGTCAGATCGGTTGAGGGCGCCAGGGCAACCGCCGCATCGGCCTGCCTGAGCCCGTTATCCCT
>JAAZVL010000151.1 GCA_018623515.1 Marinobacter sp. | reverse complement strand
GGTGGCCGGGTCTTCCTGGGGGATATCCTGGATGTGGAAGGGCTTGCCCTTCTGGTCACTGATCAGCTCCAGCGCCTTGCGGATGGCCGAGAGCATGCCGAGGGCCAATACGTCCACTTTCATCAGGCCGAGGCTTTCCAGGTCGTCCTTGTCCCACTGGATCACGGTACGGCCCTCCATGGCAGCGTTCTCGACCGGCACCAGTTCGGCCAGGGGGCCGGAGCTGATCACGAAGCCGCCCACATGCTGGGACAGGTGCCGGGGGAAGCCGAGCAGGGTATTCACCAGGGTGAAGAACTGGTCCGCCACCTTCGGGTTGCGGGTGAGGTTCTTGTCCAGAATCTGCTGGCGCCAGTTGGTGGCCTTGTCCCGCCAGTCGATACCGTCCAGCAGTTGTTCCACCAGGGCCGGATCAAAACCCAGGGCCTTGCCCACATCCCGGATGGCGCTGCGGGGGCGATAGCGGATCACCGTCGCGGCCAGGGCAGCCCGTTCCCGGCTGTAGCGGCGGTAGATGTACTGGATGACTTCTTCCCGCCGCTCGTGTTCGAAATCCACGTCGATGTCCGGCGGTTCGTTGCGGTCCCTGGAGATGAACCGTTCGAACAGCAGTTCCACGTTGGCCGGGTTCACTTCGGTAATGCCCAGGCAGTAGCACACCGCCGAGTTGGCCGCCGAGCCCCGGCCCTGGCACAGGATGCCCTGGTTGCGGGCGAAGGCGACGATGTCGTGGATGGTGAGGAAGTAGTGTTCGTACTTCATCTCCGAGATCAGCTCCAGTTCCTTGCGGATCAGGCCCTGGACCTGGAGTGGGGTGCCATCCGGATAGCGCCGGTGCTCACCTTCGCGGGTCAGGCGTTTGAGGTAACCGGCCGGGGTTTCGTTTTCAGGGACGAGATCCGGCGGGTATTCGTAGCGCAGGCTGCCGGGCTCGAAGGTGCAGGCCTCGGCAATGCGCAGGGTTTGTTGCAGCCAGGCCTCCGGGAAGAGCCGTTGCAGAACCGGCAGGGGGCGCAGGTAGCGCTCGCCATTCTGGAACAGGCAGTGGCCGGCGTTTTCCAGGCTGGTGTGGTGGCGCAGGGCGGTGAGTACATCCTGCAGGGGCTGGCGTTCCCGGCTGTGCATGTGCACCTCGCCACAGGCGGTGATGGGGCAGCGCAGCTGATCGGCCAGCCAGCGGATGCGGGCCAGGTGCTGTTCCTCTCCGGATTCCAGGGTGCGGGCGGCCCCGATCCAGAAGCGCAGATCAAACAGCCGGTGCAGCCATTCGCCGCAGGCCAGGGCCTGGTCGGCATCCGCATCGGCGATGGTGGGCGGCAGCCAGAGGCACAGGCAGTCGTCCAGCTCGTGGGTTTCCACGTCCTGGTAAAACAGCTGGTACTGGCCTTTCTCCGCGCGGCGACGGCCGGTGGTGATCAGCCGGCATAACTGGCCATAGCCCTTGCGGGTACGGGCCAGCAGGATAAACCGGGGAATCGAGGCACCTGCCGGGGTATCCTCCAGCTCAAACCAGCTGCCGGTAATCAGTTTGACCGGGCTCTCCTTCAGGGCCGCCCAGGCCCGGGGAATGCCGGCCACGGAGCAGGCATCGGTGATGGCCAGGGCGGTGTAACCCAGCTCCGCCGCCCGTTCCGCCAGTTCGTGGGGGTGGGAGGCACCGGTCAGGAAGGTGAAGTTGCTGAAGCAGAAAAGCTCGGCGTAGCCAGACATCGCGTTACCCGAACCAGCCATGGATGAACCAGCCCTCACGCACATCCCGGAAGACCCAGGCCAGCTGGCCGCTCTGCAGCTGGGCAATGTAGTAATCCCGGTGCACCCGCTGGCCGTCCCACCAGCCGCCACTGATGCGTTCCGGCCCGGCAAACCAGGCCGCCGGCGGTTCGGTCAGTGGTTGTGGCCCCTGGAGCAGCCAGAGTGGCCGGCGGGGCAGGTGTTCTGTGGCTGAAAGACGGGTTTTGTGTTTCTTCTGCACCTCTGTCGCAGACCAGGCCCGCTCCGGGCGATGGTCTGCCTGGGGCGATAACCGTTTCAGGGACTGCTCCCCCAGCCGGGCCTGTAGTCGGCTGATCAGGGTGTGCCAGGCCTCGTTCAGATCCTGGCTTTCGCCCAGCAGATCCTGCCCCGTGGGCGCTTCCCGGCCCAGAAAACGTCTGACCGACAACACCACGGCAATCACCGGGGCCCGCAACGGCTGCTGCTCCAGCCGCAGCCGGATCAGGTTCAGGAAAACCTCGGCCCGGTGCTCCGGCCCGGAGGTGCGGATGCGCAACCGGGTGTCTTCCTCGTGCCGGTGGCGCAGGATCAGGTGCAGGCTGTCGGTGTCCTGCTGGCGCCAGCACAGGTCATCTTCCAGCTCCGAGAGCATGCGCTGTAACGGGAACAGCAGTCCCTGGGTGTGTTCGATTTCCTGCACGAAGTCTGCCTGCTGGCGAAACGAGTGGGGCGGCTGCTAGGGTGTTTGCGGGTCCGGTCTTGTACCCTGGATTTTCTGAACGCGCGCCAGGGTTTCCGGCGACAGCCGGCGGGCCAGTTCCGGCGCGGGCAGGGCGAACACTTCGCCCAGGGTATTCAGGCCCAGCCGCTGCAGGCGGGTGCAGGTTTTGCCGTCAAACTCCGCGGCCACCAGGGGCATGGTCTCCAGCGCCCGCAGGATGTGGCCCTTGTCTGCCGTGCATTCTCCTTTGCCGGCCCGGGCAATCAGCCGGGCTGCCAGGGGCGTGTGACCAATGGCAATCCAGGCGGTGAGCCGGTGCTCGTTCAGGGCCTGCTCCATCGTTTGCCAGACCGCCGGCAGGCCACCATAGAGTCTTTGCAGACTGCCGATTTCCGCCAGAAGGCCATCTGGGGGTACCAATACGATGTGGGCAGCGTAGCGATACAGCCACCGGGCCTGGTCTTCCAGTATCCGGGCTTCCTGCTCGGGCTGCGCCCGTACCATGCCCAGTTCCGGAACCAGATTGATGGCGGTTTTCAGGCGCATGCCGGCACGCACACCCTGGTCCCGGGCTTCTGGGCAGGCCTGGATAACGCGCTGGCCGGAGCCTTCCACGATAACCAGGGGGCGTTGGTCCTCCCGGTCACGGCGGATATGGTCCAGCAGCAGGTGTGGAAAGTGCAGGTACAGCCAGAGCATGGAAACCCTATCGTTGTGTGTGTTGCCAGGGGCCTTGCACCACCCGGGGAGCTTCCCGGAAGGTCAGGTCGGCCCGGTGTGCCATGGCCAGGCTGCAGCGCTGGCCGGGCCAGCTGCCCCGGCGTTTGACCACGTTGACTTTCAGATCCTGGTTGTCGCCCGGCGTCAGCTCCAGGCGCAGGGCGGCCGGAGAGTTCTGCTCCGCATACCGGCGCTCCCGGAACAACACACAGACATTGCTGCCTGCCTCCGCCGCCAGTTGCAGCCGGCGCACCTCACGGGTGGCCAGTTTGCCCGGCCAGGCCAGCACCAGACCGGTGACCGGGGAACGGAGACAGTTTTCCAGGGTCCACAGAAAATCGCCGGCGTCGTCGGTGTGAATCATCACCACCTGATCCAGATCCACGCCTTCCCGCGCCAGGGCCGGAGCATAGGGCGTGTGGGGCGGATTCAGCCAGAACACGGTCTTGCCCGCTTGCGTCAGCCGCTGCATCAAGGGCAGCAGCAGATGCAGCTCGCCAATGCCGGGGGCATCCAGCAGACATTCGCTCAATGCGCCCCGCGGCCAGCCGATACCGCCCAGCTGGTTATCCAGCACCTGGTAGCCGGTGGATTCCGAAGGTTGTGTGGTCCGGCGATGCCGGTGCCCCTGCCAGACACGGGCATCCTGCATCAGTGTGTTCAGCAGCTCGCTCATGGGGAAACTTCTCCAATACTGTTTAAATATACAGTATTCCGAACAGGGGCCGATTTCAAGCACCGGGTTGATAAAACGAATGCTGAAACCCATGGTTAGGGGAGAGGCAAAAGGAGGTGAAAATGAGCGATCTGAAACAGCAAGCCTGTGAAGCCTGCAGTGCTGATGCACCGCAAGTCACCGAAGACGAGAAGGCCGAACTGCTCAAATCCGTTCCCGACTGGGAAATCGTTGAGCTGGACGGCGAGGAACAGCTCCGGCGCGTATTCAAGTTCCGGAACTTCGTCCAGGCCCAGGCTTTCACCAACAAGGTGGCCGATCTGGCCGAAGAGGAAAATCATCACCCGGCCATCCTCCTGGAGTGGGGCAAGACCACTGTACGCTGGTGGACCCACAAGATCGGCGGCCTGCACAAAAACGACTTCGTGATGGCCGCCCGAACCGACGACGCTTACCAGAATATGCAGTGAGGCCCCTGGGGCCCACTGCCTCTGCTTTCCTGTACGCCCCGAATAAGGCATGCCATGGTCGAAAACGAGACCGACAACCCTTTGACCGTAAAGCTCGGCAAAGAAGAGCTGATCATCCGTCGCCGCTACGAAGTGATCAGCATCATCAACGACTTCTTCATTGCCATATGGTTCCTGATCGGCAGCATCCTCTTCCTGTTTCCCGAATACGAAACCGCTGCTGTCTGGCTGTTCATCATCGGAAGCTTCCAGTTCCTCGTGCGCCCCACCATCCGACTGGTCAGCCACATTCACATCAAACGGATACCGGCCAGCAACTGGGAGTCCTAGAACGCAGAGTCAACCGGGCTCCGGACACCGAAGCCGCCTTTACGCACAACGTGGGTGTAGATCTCAGTGGTTCGCAGGTCTGAATGCCCAAGAAGTTTCTGGATAGTGCGGAGATCGTAGCCGGCCTCAAGCAAGCGCGTCGCAAAACTGTGCCGGAAGGTATGGCTGCCCGCGTGCTTGCGAATGCCGGAGTCCAGAATGGCGCGGCGGAAGTGTTTCTGGACCGTCCGGTCCAGCAGATGATGACGCCTCCGGACGCCGGAGCGCGGATCCCGGGAAAGCTCCGCTGAGGGGAAGACATACTGCCAGGCAGGTTCCTCGCTGGCATTCGGATACTTTCGTGCCAGCCCCGCGGGTAAATAGACTGAACCGACTCCCTTGAGAAGATCGGCCTGATGCTGGTGCAGGGCAGAATCGATCTGTTGCCGCAGTGGCTCGATCAGGCGATCCGGCAGCAAAGTAATCCGGTCCTTGTCACCCTTGCCGCTTCGGACAATCAGTTGTTGCATATCAAAATCCACGTCTTTAACCCGCAAACGCAACGCTTCATTGATGCGCAGGCCCGAGCCATAGAGCAGCATGGCGACAAGCCTGTATTCGCCTTCCAGATTGCTGATGACCGCCTTTGCTTCCTCCGGACTGAACACGGTGGGTAACCGCTTGGGCCTTCTCGCGCGCTCAAAACTGAGCTCCTCCAATGGCTGCCCCAGAAACTCACGGTACAGAAACACAAGCGCATTGAGCGCGACCCTCTGGGTAGCGGTGCTGACGTTTGCCTGCAAAACAAGATGAGAGAGAAAGGCTTCCACTTCGGCCGTTCCCATAGCCTCAGGGTGCTTCCGATCATGGAACCGGATGAACCGTTTGATCCAGAACAGGTAGGTCTTCTCGGTTTTCAGCGCCATGCCGCGCAAGCGGATAAAGCTCCGGACTTTGTCCAGGAAGCGGGTTGGCTGTGCCGGAAGGGGGGAGGGGATATCCATATCCAATCATCCTTGACGTACTGTTTTTATATACAGTAATTAGTAGGAATAAGAAGTCAAGAAAGGATTGCAGCCCGGAGTTATACGAACGCGTTCGCAAAACTCCAAAAATCGCATGAGAAATCCGTGTAACTATCTGATAGGGTTGGAAAGATGGAAAACAATGGGCTGAGTTATACGCCCACAACGGTGAGCAGGGGTGGCTCGAAGGTGGGCGTATAACTCCGGCGGTAGCCGTGGTGAATTGCTCCCAAGTAACTGGTTTTTAAGTGATTTTTGGAAAATTCTTGAGAGTTTTAACATGGAGTTTTACGAACGGGTGTTATACGAACGCGTTCGTATAATTAGCTGTTAGGCAGGGGGTCACGTGACCAAACCACACAATGAAAAGGAAGTGACTGACGACTGTATCGTGCATGATCACCCTGTTCCTCCCGAAGAGCTCGCTAGGTATAGCGTCGAACGAGATCCGTATTCTGAGGCTGACATTGCCAGCTACGTTGAGGGTCAGGCTCGTGACGAAGAAGTTCAACACGTTGAGCGCATAAAAACAGAGATTGTTCTGGGCGATACCTACGAAATGTGGGATGTAACCACAGATAGTAACCGTTGGTGGGTCATAACGAATCTCACCAACCTTTACTCCCAAAAGCATTTTCCAAGCCTTGATTACACTCTGTCTTTCCATATTGGGCTTATGATGCGTTTGAGAAGCCGATCGGATAATGTCGACGCAGGAGAGCCCAGTCCATTCGATGAAGTCATTCGCCGCGAAGAGCAGGCTTCTCACAGGCATGACAGTGCTGTTGAGGCTGAGGATTACCAAACCGTCGGGATGTTGCTAAGGGAAGCTCTAATTTCGTTGATTGGTGCGCTAAGGCGTAGAACTGAGATACCCGAGGAAATAGAACGGCCGCAAGATGCGAATTTTATTGGCTGGTCAGACGTTCTCATGAACCAATTGTGCCCAGGGAGTAGCAATAAGAATCTTAGACAACATTTGAAAAGCGTCGCGAAAGAATCGTGGCAGTTGGTGAACTGGCTCACACACTCCAGAAATGCCAATAAGACAGCCTCTTCTATAGCAATTCATTCTTGCCAAACAGTGATCGGCCATTTCATCCAGATTTTAGAAAGAAGCCGGCTTGATCAGAACGAGGAGTGCCCGGTTTGTAAGTCACGGAACATAAGAACCCATTTCGATATTTCCATCGGTGACGATGG
>JAAZVL010000036.1 GCA_018623515.1 Marinobacter sp. | reverse complement strand
CCGACGTCCGGGGAGACCACGACAAAGTTCTCGAAACGCTGCTTCTCGATGTCCTCGAGCATGACCGGGGTGGCGTAGATGTTGTCCACCGGGATGTCGAAGAAGCCCTGAATCTGGTCGGCGTGCAGGTCCACCGTCAGAACACGATCCACGCCGATGCTGGAGATCATGTCGGCAACGACCTTGGCGCTGATGGCAACCCGGCTGGAGCGTACACGGCGATCCTGGCGGGCGTAGCCATAATAGGGGATAACCGCGGTGATGCGTGTGGCGGAGGCGCGACGCAGGGCGTCAGCCATCACGATCAGTTCCATCAGATTATCGTTGGTGGGGTAGCAGGTGGGCTGGATGATGAAAACATCATGGCCCCGGACATTCTCATTGATCTCGACGGTGGTTTCGCCGTCGCTGAAACGGCCTACAGTGGCCTGACCCATGGGAATGTGAAGTTTCTTGGCAATATCCTGGGCAAGGGCCGGGTTGGCATTGCCAGCGAAGATCATCAGTTTGGACACGACAGCATCCTTCTCAGTATCGGCGTTTGATTCAGAAGAAGCGGGAGAAAGGTGGCTGGGGTGGCAGGATTCGAACCTGCGCATGACGGGATCAAAACCCGTTGCCTTACCACTTGGCGACACCCCAGTATCGTGCTTTTTTGGCATCATTTCAGCTCTGTCAGCTTTTGGTGAAGAGGCGATATGTTCACCCCTTTAGCTACGAACCCCGTGATGCCGGAGGGTTTGCTTTCCCAGATAATCCGGGCTGCGGATTCTGTCGGGAAACGTCCAAAAATGCAAGCCCCGGTTCCGGTTAATCTTGCAGGTCCGAATTGTGAAAGCCATTCCAGGCTCTGGTTAACCTCCGGATACAGTTTACGAACTACATCCTCACAGTCGTTTCGGTACCTCGAGGCGTCTCCCTCAAAAGCGGGGCGTATTTTGATTTTTGGGGTGTCCCTTGTCAACCCTTCTTCGGAAAAAATCTTTCCGGTGTTGATGTCGCAGGCCGGCTTGAGCACAACGAACCAGTCCTCCGGCGGATTCGCCGGTGTGAGCTTCTCGCCCACGCCTTCACCAAAAGCGGCGTGGCCACGGACGAATACCGGCACGTCCGCTCCGAGGTTCAGGCCGATCTCTGCCAGTTCATCAGGGCTGAGGTCCAGGTGCCAGAGGTAGTTGAGTCCTAACAGGGTGGTGGCAGCATTGGAGCTTCCTCCGCCAAGGCCACCTCCCATGGGCAGGCGCTTGGCCAGGGTGATGGTGACGCCGGGTATGGGCCCATTGGCGCGGGCTTCGAGGGCCCGGGCGGCCCGTACAATCAGGTTGTCGTCGTTCGGCACCCCGGGCACCGGTTCTGCCAGCCGGATACCGGGCCGGTCCGGTGTCAGGGTGAAGGTGATTTCGTCGCCGTAGTCCAGGAACTGGAAGAGGGTCTGGAGCTCGTGATAGCCGTCAGGCCGGCGACCGACAATGTGCAGGAACAGGTTGAGCTTGGCCGGCGAGGGTAGGGTGATCGAGGTGTTCACAGATCGTTCCCGAGGTTGCGCCACTGGCCGATCACCATCCGCACGCGCTTCTCCCCCTTCAGGGCGGTGATCCGGGCGGGCAGTTCAGGGTAACCCGTCAGGAAGTCCTGCCAGCGGTCATAGCGGATCTCCCATCCCGCCTGGCGGATAATCGCCAACTGGTCTTGTTCGTCAAACAGCAATCGGAAATCGCCACCCGGTGCAGGCAGGCCCCGGATCCACCACACCAGGTGGTCGATGGGTAGTTGCCAGCCGGTGGCGGCCTCGACCAGTTCTTCCGGTTCGTTGGAGCGGTAGGTGTCGCCGTTGGGCAGGGTGAGCTCGATGAATCCCGGAACACCCTTGAGCGAGGTGCTGCCCATGCCCAGGAATGAAGAGGACAGTGCTAGGTCGTAGGCTTCGCCGTCCTGGATCCAGTGATTGATCAGGGCAGTGCCGCTGTCCGTGGGCTGGCGAACGGCCAGCTTGCCGGACAGTTCCCACTGGTCGAGCCGGCTCAGTTGCCGTGTTCGATCGGCCCAGCCGCGCGGAGGCTGGTCGGTCATCCCCTCTGGCAAAGGTTCCAGCTGAATGGTGGTGCAGGCTTGCAGCAGGGCGGCCAGGGCCAGGCTCAGGGCGAGTCTCGATCCGGCGGCCATTATCGTGCCTCGTTGCCGCCGGTCAGTCGCTGTATGGTTTCACGCAGGATCTCATGGTCAGGATCCTGGTCCAGGCCTTCCTGCCAGACGATCCGGGCCTGCTCTTCCTCTCCGGTCATCCACAGGGCTTCGCCATAATGGGCGGCCACTTCCGGATCCGGATAGGCCTCCCATGCCTTCTTGAGGTATTCCAGGGCAGGTTGAAGCTGCCCTTCCCGGAACAGTACCCAGCCCATGCTGTCGAGAATGGCGGGGTTTTCGGGGTCCAGTCGCAGGGCGCGTTCGATGTAGGTGCGGGCTTCCTCCAGGCGGTCCGTCCGGGTTGTGAGGATGTACCCCAGTGCGTTCAGCGCGACCGCGTTGTCCGGCTCGGCCTCTATGATCCGGCGCAGATCGGTCTCGGCTTTGTCGGGCTGGTTCAGCGTGTCATAGAGCATGGCCCGGGCGTACCGGACCTGAACGTTTTCGGGGAACTGTTCCAGGGCCTGGGAGGCTGTCGTCAGTGCCCGTTGCTGGCGATTTTCATCCAGGAGAAGGTTTACCTCGAGCAGCCAGAAGTTCTCGGCCTGCTTGGGGTGCGCTTCCCGCATGCTGCGGATATGTTCAAGCGCTTCTTTGAGGTTGCCCTGCTGTGCCAGCAATGCGCTGGAGCGCGCCAGCGCAGGGAAGTAGTAGTTTCCCTGTTCCACGCTCTGGTAGTAGCCGATGGCCTGGTCCGTGTTGCCGGCTTCGTCCTCGATCCGGCCCAGATAGTAATTGGCTTCGTTGGTGTGGTGGCCTTGCTCGACCAGACGGGTCAGTTCCCTGCGCGCCAGATCAAGCTGATCGTTTTCCAGGGCGACCAGTGCGTGGGATAAACGCAGGCCCGGGATTTCCGGATAGCGTTTGACCAGTCTGTTGAATTCATCCTGTGCCGCCTGCAGTTCGCCTTCATTGATCAGCATGCGGCCGTACAGTGTGCCCATCTGCCGGTTGGCGGGAAAACGGCGGGTGTTCACCATCATGTGATCCAGCGCCTGGCGTTTTTCGCCTGTTTCGTAAAGCAGATCGCCTTTGAGCACGATGGCCGGCTGGAAATTCTCGTGTTGCGCCAGTAAGGGCTCCAGTCGGTCCAGGGCCTCCCGGGGTTGGCCGGATACTTTCATCAGCAGCGCGATGCTGTACTCCAGTTCGGGGTTGTCCGGGTGGCGTTCGGCCAGTTGTTGGTACAGAGTGAGCAGCTCCTGTTGCTGCTCAGGCGGCATATTACCGGCGATGACCGCCAGACTGTCGAAGTCTGCGTCGCCGCCCTGGTCCATGATGGTTTCCATGTGATCAAGGGCGGTTTTGAGGTCATTGCGTTTCACCGCCTGGATGGCGGAGACCCGGTGTGCCTGGGTGCTGTCGGGGTTCACTTCGAGCCACAGTTCGGCCAGCTGGGTCTGCGCGTTGTCGCCATTCAGGGATTGGGCGATGCGCATGGCCCGTTCGATGACACCTTCATCCCGGGACTGCTTCGCGGCTTTCAGGTAATTTACCAGAGTGACGTCGTACCGGCCGCGCTGGGCGGCGATTTCGCCGCTGAGCAGCAGGTACAGCACCTCGGGTTCAAAATCCGCGTACTCGACCTGTTGATCTGCCGGTTCGGCTGGTGTCGTCTCGGACTCTTGCGGCGGCACCTGCTCCTCTGATCCGGACAGGCTGGCACAGCCAGAAAGAGCAGTGAGAGTGGCGCCCATCAGACAGGTGGCCATAAACGGTGCGGATTTGTGCATGCAACTTCCCGTTACTTGTCAACGACACATCAGAATGACCTGAACTTGAGCCAGATCGGGTCCCGGCCTTTACCGAGCCCCTATAATGGCACAAGCATCTGATCTTGCCCAACCTGTCCGCACTTGCCGAAGATTGCCGGCTTTCGGGTGGCAGGTCCGGGCGGTGACAGTTAAAATGTCGGCAATATATCCTTTAAAGGCATGGGGTCTTTTCGCTCGAAATGGCATTGGTAACGCTGGGAATCAATCATCGCACCGCACCCGTGGAGCTTCGGGAGCGGATAGCGTTCACCCCTGAGCGTATGGAAGAGGCGTTTGCCGAACTCCGTATTGCCTCCGGGGCCAGCGAGGCGGCGATCCTTTCTACCTGCAACCGCACCGAACTCTATCTGGCTGGCGATGACGACTGTGCACCCCTGGTGCTGCGCTGGCTGGCCGGGTTCCACAACCTAGAGGTGGCGGAGCTGGAGGAGGCAGTCTATGTCCATCGGGATGCGGATGCCGTTCGTCATGTCATGCGCGTGGCCGCCGGCCTGGATTCCATGGTGCTGGGCGAACCCCAGATCTTCGGCCAGCTGAAAGATGCCTACGCGCTGGCTCGCAAGCATGGCGCCAGCGGTTCTTTTCTCTCGCGCATGTTCGAACAGACCTTTTCGGTCGCCAAGCGGGTGCGCACCCAGACCGCGATTGGTGAAAACCCGGTCTCTGTGGCCTATGCCGCCGTCAGCATGGCGCACCATATTTTTTCCGACCTGTCCCGCAACCGGGCGTTGCTGATCGGTGCCGGCAAGACCATCGAGCTGGTGGCCCAGCATCTGTCCGAGGCGGGCGTGAAGGATTTCGTGGTTGCCAACCGGACCCTGGAGCGGGCCCAGTCGCTGGCGGAAGCCCATAGTGGCAAGGGCATTGTCCTGTCCGAGATTCCCGACTACCTCGCCGACGTGGATATCATCATTTCCTCCACGGCCAGTCCGTTGCCGATCCTCGGGAAGGGTGCCGTGGAGCGGGCGCTGAAAAAGCGCAAGCATCGACCCTACTTCATGGTGGATATCGCTGTGCCCCGGGACATCGAGCCGGAGGTAGCCTCCCTGGCGGACGTCTACCTGTACACCGTGGACGACCTGCGTCAGGTGATCGAGGAAAATATCCGCTCCCGTGAGGGGGCCGCCCGGGAGGCCGAGAACCTGGTCACGGACGGGGTGCAGGCGTTCCTGAATCAGCTCAGGGCGCTGGATGCCGTTTCCACCCTCAAGCAGTTCCGTCAGCGCGCAGAGACGCTGCGGGACGCGGAAACCGAAAAAGCCCTTCGGGCACTTCGTAACGGCGGCGATCCGGAAACGGTTCTGCGCAGCCTGGCCCGGGGCCTCACCAATAAACTTTTGCATGAACCATCCGTACAGGTTCGCAAGGCCACCACCGAGGGCCGTACGGAGGTTACCGAGTGGCTGCGAGAGCTGCACCAGCTCGATGCCCAGGAAGCGGACGCCGCCACCACACCGGAAAAACTATGAAGCCATCCATTCAGAACCGCCTCGAACAGCTGGTTGACCGCTTCGAGGAGGTCAGCGCGTTGTTGAGCGATTCCTCCGTCATTGCCAATCAGGACAAGTTCCGGGACCTGTCCCGGGAATTTGCCGAGATCGAGCCTGTGGTTCATTGCTTCCAGGCCTGGCAGCAATCCCTGGACGATATCGACGCCGCCGAGGAGCTGGCGCATGACGGTGACGCCGACATGCGTGAAATGGCGGAAGAGGAGCTGAAGAGCGCCCGCCAGAAAAGCGAGGAGTTGGACGAGGAGCTTCAGCGGCTGATGCTGCCGAAGGATCCGAACGACCGGAAGAGCGCCTTCCTTGAGATTCGTGCCGGTACCGGCGGCGATGAAGCCGCGATCTTTGCCGGCGACCTGTTCAGGATGTATTCCCGGTATGCGGAGCGCCGGCGCTGGCAGGTGGAGGTGCTCAGTGAAAATGAAGGCGAGCATGGTGGATTCAAGGAAGTGATTGCCCGGGTCAGTGGCGATGGTGTCTATGGTGCGCTCAAGTTCGAGTCGGGTGCCCATCGGGTCCAGCGGGTCCCGGAAACGGAATCCCAGGGCCGTATTCACACCTCCGCCTGTACCGTGGCGGTGATGCCGGAGGCCGACGAGGCTGAAGCCGTGGAGATCAATAAGGGTGACCTGCGGGTGGATACCTTCCGTGCCTCCGGCGCCGGTGGCCAGCACGTCAACAAGACGGATTCGGCAATCCGGATCACCCACCTGCCCACGGGGATCGTGGTGGAGTGCCAGGAAGAGCGCTCCCAGCACAAGAACCGGGCCAAGGCCATGAGCCTGCTGGCTTCGCGGCTGCAGAATGCGGAAATCGAGCGCCAGCAGAAAGCCCGGGCCGAGACCCGAAAAAGCCTGGTGGGCAGTGGCGATCGTTCCGAACGCATCCGCACCTATAACTTTCCCCAGGGCCGGGTGACCGATCACCGCATCAATCTTACGCTCTACAAGCTGGACGAAGTGATTGCCGGTGACCTGGACGCAGTGATCGTTCCACTGCAGCAGGAACACCAGGCCGAGTTGCTGGCCGCACTTGCCGATGACCAGTAATCCCTCACTGACCTGCGAACAACTGATTCATGAGGCTTCGCGCCGAATTGCCAGTGATACCCCGCGCCTCGATGCGGAGCTGTTGCTCAGTCATGTCACGGGTCTGAGCCGGACCAGTTTCCGGGCCTGGCCGGAGCGTGAGGTTGAACCCGGGCAGGCCGAGACTTTCGAACAATTGGTGAGCCGCCGGCTCCTTGGTGAGCCAATAGCCTATCTGGTGGGGCACCAGGAGTTCTGGTCCCTGCCCCTGAAAGTCGGTCCTTCCACTCTGATCCCCCGGCCGGACACCGAGTGCCTGGTGGAGGCCGCGCTTTCCCTGCCGTTGCCGGCCAAGGCGCGGGTACTGGATCTGGGAACCGGCACCGGCGCCATTGCCCTGGCGCTGGCTTCGGAGCATCCGGACTGGCAGGTCAGTGCCTGTGACTGCGTAGCCCAAGCCGTCGCCCTGGCCCGTGAAAATGCCCGGGCCCTGCGGCTGGCTGTCACGGTGATGCAGAGTCACTGGTTTGACGATCTGCCTCGGGACAGCTTTGATCTGATTGTGTCCAATCCACCTTATATAGAGGAAGGTGATCATCACCTTGGCCAAGGAGATGTTCGTTTCGAGCCGGGTTCGGCCCTGGTGTCGGGTGTTGATGGCCTGGACGATATTCGCGAAATTGTGGCTCAGGCTCCGGATTGGCTGGCCGGCAATGGCTGGTTACTGGTGGAGCATGGTTACGATCAGGCCGAGGCCGTGCAGGCGTTGTTCAGGGCACGGGGTTTCGAGTCGGTGGAAAGCCGCCAGGATTACGGCCGGAACGACCGTATGACGCTTGGGCAATGGCCGGGCAATCCGGATAACAAGTCATGAAGATAAAGGGAGGCGGGTATGCTCAGTGACGAGGAGCTGCTGCGCTACAGTCGACAGATCCTGATGCCGCGGTTTGATATTGCCGGTCAGGAGAAGCTCAAATCGGCCCGGCTGCTGGTGATTGGCGCCGGTGGTCTTGGCTGCCCGGTGGCTCTTTACCTGGGGGCTGCGGGGGTTGGTCACCTGACGCTGGTGGATGATGACGATATCGAGCTGGCCAATCTGCAGCGCCAGATTGCCTTTGAGCAGAACCTGCTGGGGGATTCCAAGGCGGAGAGCCTGGCGGAGCGTGTTCGTCGGATCAATCCGCTGGTGTCGGTGACTGCGCTCAAGGACCGGCTGGATGGTGAGGAGCTGGCCCGGTGGGTGGAGGAAGCAAGTCTGGTGGTGGATTGCAGTGACAATTTCCACACCCGCTTTGCCCTGAACCGGGCCTGTGTGGCAGCCAAAGTCCCGCTGGTGTCCGGTGCGGCCATCCGGGGCGAGGGACAGTTGTCGGTCTATGACCGCCGGATTGAGGAGAGCCCCTGTTATCACTGTCTCTATCCGGAGCAGGGTAATGAGGATCTGACCTGTTCCCAGGCCGGGGTGATTGCGCCGCTGGTGGGCATGATCGGGGCTGCCCAGGCGATGGAGGCGATCAAGGTGATCACCGGTGTGGGCAAGCCGCTGGTGGGACGGTTGCTGTTGCTGGATGCCTGGCAAATGCAGTGGCGCGAGATGAAGCTGGCGCGGGATCCTGATTGTCCGGTCTGTTCAGGGTGATGGGGAAGGCAGTGTTGGCCGAGGCCTGCCCAAAACACGCCGTGAATACGTCCCTGTAGGCTCCGCTCCGCCCCTCACTGCTAAATGCTCCTGCGTCGCAGTGAGGGTCCGGGGCAGGCCGTCCATGGCCTGCCCGTGAAGTGCTTTCGCACTCCACCCATGGCTCTGCAGGGTTTTGGGCAGGCCTCGGCCAACACTGCCCATACCTGTGAGTCAGTTCTTCAGTGCCTGGAACTTTGCGATCGCTTCTTTTCTACTTTCCTTCAGATCGACTATTGGCCTCAGATACCCTTTCGGAATGACGCCCCCCTTTGCGCCGGGGGCATGAATCCGTTTGCTGTCCAGCTTGGCCAGTTCCGGCACCCATTGCCGGATAAAGTCGCCGTCCGGGTCGAAGCGTTCGCTCTGGGTCACCGGATTGAAGACCCGGAAGTAGGGTGCCGCATCGGTGCCGGTGGAGGCGCTCCACTGCCAGCCGCCGTTGTTGGAGGCGAGGAAGCCGTCCACCAGTTTTGACATGAAATAGGCCTCGCCCAGGCGCCAGTCGATGAACAGGTTCTTGGTCAGGAACATGGCGGTGATCATGCGCAGGCGGTTGTGCATCCAGCCGGTTGTGTTGAGCTGTCGCATGGCAGCGTCGACAATGGGAATGCCGGTGCGTCCTTCCTTCCAGGCCTCGAAATTGTCACCGGGGGTGTTCCACTCCAGGGCTTCGGTTTCCGCTTTGAACGCCCGGTGCATGCTGACCCTCGGGTAGTGGTAGAGGATGTGGATGTAGAAGTCCCGCCAGGCGATTTCGTTGGTCCAGGTAGCCAGTCCCTCCTGGTTGCCGCCTCTGCCCTGGGCATGTCGTGCCGCCAGCAGGCACTGGCGGCCGGATAGTACGCCGTTGGCCAGGTAGGGCGACAGCTGGCTGGTGCCGTCGACGGCGGGAAGATCGCGCTGGTCCTTGTAGGCGCCGGCCCGTTTTTGCAGGAAATTCTCGAGCTGGTCATGGGCGGCATCCTCGCCGGTTTTCACCAGGGCGGGAGGAGCATCGCGGAAGCCGTCCGGTATGGCTTCAATCTTCTCTGGTTTGATCGCATTGCCCCGGGCGGCCGGAATCGGGAACAGTTGTGGCGAGTTTTCCTCGATCCAGCTGCGCCAGCGGCGGGAGAAGGGGGTGAAAACGGAGTAGGGGTCTCCCTGGCCGGTGCGGATGTCTCCCACCGGGGCGACGGTCTGGTCCCGGTATTTGCAGAGTTCAACCGGCAGGTCGGCGATGCGCTGCTTCAGGGTCTTGTCCCGGCGGCGCTCGTTGATGCCGTATTCTTCGTTGAAATGGATATGTGTGACGCCGTGTTCCCGGCAGTGGGTAAGCAGGAGGTCCAGGCTGTCGGAGAACCGGTTCCCGTGCAGGAAGGTCATCGGGATACCGAGCTGCGCCAGGGTTTGGGCCAGGGCGTTGGCGTGTTCGATCACGAACCGGACCCGGGCCGGCGACCAGTCGTGTTCCCGCCATTGCTCGGGCGTGAGGATGTAGCAGGCGCGGACGTCTTCGTCGGTCTTGCAGGCAGCGGTGAGTGCCGGATTGTCGGCGGTGCGGAGATCGTTTCTGAACCAGACCAGTTGTGTCATTGCATTTCCTGTTGTTCCGGGATGACCTGTACGGGTAATCACGGTCCCTCTTGTAACAAAATCACTGACTTGGATATTCGCCGGGGTAGCAGGTTTGGATTATAGTTAAGTCTGATTTGCTTATAGAAAAAAAGGACTTACCGGATGTCGAAAAAAACAGGTGGTGCCCCCGATAAGGCGCAGCCCGTCCCCGTGGAGGAAAGGGTCAGCCTGGGCTGGCGGGAATGGGTGGCGCTGCCGGACCTCGATATATCCCGCATCAAGGCCAAGGTGGACACGGGGGCCCGTACCTCGTGCCTGCACACCTTCCGCACCGAGCCCTACACCGAGAACGGTGAGCGAAGGGTCCGGTTCTGGGTGCATCCGGTTCAGAATGACCTGCATCAGGTGGTGGAGTGTGACGCGAAGGTTCTGGATGAGCGCAACGTCTCCGATTCCGGGGGCCACCGGGAACTCCGTCTGGTCATTGAAACCACGGTGGTGGTGGGTGATCAGAGCTGGCCCATAGAAATGACGCTGACCAATCGGGATTCCATGAGATTTCGCATGTTGCTCGGGCGCACCGCAATGGACGGTCGTTCGGTGGTACTTCCTGAAGCTTCCTATCTTGCCGGTGAGCCGGTTTTAAGGACTGAAAAATGAAAATAGCAGTACTGTCGCGGAACAAGAACCTCTACTCCACCCGGCGCCTGGTGGAGGAGGGCATCAACCGCGGCCACGAAGTGCGGGTCATCGACTGCCTGCACTGCTCCATGAACATCACCTCCGCAAAGCCCCAGATCAGTTACCACGAGGAGATCCTCGAGGATTTTGACGTGGTCATTCCCCGGATCGGGGCGTCGGTTACTTTTTACGGCACGGCGGTTTTGCGCCAGTTCGAGATGATGGGTGTGTTTCCGGTCAATGAGTCGGTGGCGATCACCCGCAGTCGGGATAAGCTGCGCTCCCTTCAGCTGCTCGCGCGCAAAGGCGTCGGCATGCCGGTTACCGGGTTTGCCAACAAGCCGGATAACGTGCCCGAGTTGTTGAAAATGGTGGGCGGCGCGCCGGTGGTGATCAAGCTGCTGCAGGGTACCCAGGGTATCGGGGTGGTGCTGGCGGAAACCCGTAAGGCCGCAGAGAGTGTTATTGAAGCTTTCATGGGCCTGAAAGCGGACATCCTGGTTCAGGAATTTATCAAGGAAGCCGGCGGTGCCGACATCCGTTGTTTTGTCATCGGTGACAAGGTGATTGCCGCCATGAAGCGCCAGGGTGCGGAAGGGGAATTCCGTTCCAATCTGCACCGCGGCGGCACCGCCTCACTGGTGCGGATTACGCCGGAGGAGCGGCGCACGGCGATCATGGCAGCCAAGTCCATGGGCCTGAACGTTGCGGGGGTGGACTTGCTGCGCTCCAGTCGTGGCCCTCTGGTCATGGAGGTGAACTCCTCGCCGGGTCTGGAGGGTATCGAGAATGCCACCGGCAAGAATGTGGCGGGCATGATCATCAACTGGACCGAAAAGAACCAGAAGCCCTGGAAAACCAGAACCAAGGGAAGGGGCTGAACCATGGCCCGGGCACCGTTCGAGATTGCGGGCACCCAGATCAAGGCGGGTACACGGGAAACCGTTGAGGTTCCGGTGGCCAAGCTCTATACCCACACGCCGCTGCACATTCCGGTGGAGGTGGTGCACGGTCGCCGGGATGGTCCGGTGCTGATGGTGTGTGGCGCCATCCACGGCGACGAGATCAATGGCGTGGAGATTGTCCGTCGCGTCCTGACCAATTCAGCGATGCGGCATCTGCGCGGTACGCTGGTGGCGGTACCCATCGTGAATATTTTCGGTTTTGTCCAGCGCACCCGGTACCTGCCGGACCGCCGGGATCTGAACCGGTGTTTCCCCGGGAGCGAAAGCGGTTCGCTGGGCGGCAGGATTGCCTACCTGCTGCGCACCCAGATCATGGAGCGGGTTACTCACATCATTGACCTGCATACCGGTGCCATTCACCGGTTCAACCTGCCGCAGATCCGTGCGGAGCTGAAAAACCCGGAAACCGTGCGCATGGCGGAAGCCTTTGGTGCACCGATCATCATCAATGCCAGTCTGCGCGAGGGCAGCCTGCGGGCCTACGCCGATTCCCAGGATATTCCGGTCATCACCTTCGAGGGCGGCGAGGCCCTGAGGTTTGACGACGTGGTGATCACCAGCGGCGTCAAGGGCGTGATCCGGGTCATGCGGGAGCTGGAGATGGTGCCGGCGAAGAAGGGGCCGAGGGCCCCGAAGAAACGCTCGGAAACCGCCGCCAACTCCCAGTGGGTGCGTGCGGACATTGATGGCATCATGCGGCCGGTGGCCCGTCTCGGGCAAAAGGTGCGCAAAGGCCAGAGACTGGCCATGGTGGCCGACCCCTTCGGCGAAACCGAAGAGGCGGTCACCTCCCCGTGCTCCGGCATCGTGATCTGTGTGAATAACCTGCCGCTGGTGAATGAGGGGGAGGCCATTTACCACATCGCCCGCTTTGATGAACTCAGCGAGGCCGAGAAGGCGATGGATTATTTCCGCAGTTCCTTCGAAGCCGAGGTCAGTGAGGCGGTGGTACCGGTCCACCCCTGGGACGAACTGCAGAAATAATCCGGAACCGGGGAGTTACCATGATCTGGGATCAAACCATTATCGAGCTGGCTCCGCTCCCGCGGGGCTTCCATCTGGTCACCAACGAGGTGCTGGCCCAGGCTCCGAGTCTCGCCAATTGCGAGATGGGGCTGTTGCACCTGTTTATCCAGCACACCTCGGCCTCCCTGGCGGTCAACGAGAACGCCGATCCGGATGTGCGCGGTGACCTGGAGCGCCACTTCAATGTCATGGTGCCGGAGAACGCGCCCCACTATGAGCATGTCATGGAGGGCCCGGATGACATGCCAGCCCATATCAAGAGCGTGCTGATCGGTTCCTCCCTGACTTTGCCGGTGTCGCGCGGGCATCTTGCCCTGGGCACCTGGCAGGGAATTTATCTCTGCGAACACCGGGACCGGGCCGGCAGCCGCCGGATTGTCGCCACGCTTCAGGGGCGGTGGTAACTGTTATTTGACGGGTAGCAATCGCATGAATACTTAGCTAACTTTGAAGGGAAGATAACAAAAGAAAAACTGCAAGGATCGCGAGTGAGCCGTTTTGACCGCATCTACAAAATCCACGATATCCTCCGTAATGCCCGCCGTCCGGTGCCAATGCGCGTCTTTATGGAAGCGCTTGAAGCCAGTCGAAACACGGTTACCCGGGATTTTGAGTTTCTGAGAGACTCTCTCGGCGCGCCCATTGAATACTGTCGGGAACATAACGGCCATCAATATGCGCCTGATTCCCCTGAATTCGAACTGCCAGGGTTCTGGATGAACCCGGCCGAACTCTATGCGCTGCTGGCCTGTGAACAGTTGCTGGAAAACGTGCAGCCCGGGATGATCATCAGCCGGCTGGCGCCACTGAAAGACAAGATTCGTCACCTGTTGGGAGAATCCGGCCACGACGCCGAACGCATCAGCGAGCGCATCCATATCCAGCCAATCCAAGCCCGCATGGCCGCGCATCAGATCTTCGACCCGGTGGCCGAAGCCACGCTTTCAGGCAAACAACTGAGCTTCTTCTACAGTGCCCGCAGCAGCGCGGGCAACACCCACCGCCAGACTGACCCTCAACGGTTACTGCACTACCGCTCGAACTGGTATCTGCTGGCGGTGTGCCGCACCGCCGACGCCCTTCGCCTGTTCTCCCTGGATCGGATCTCCGAACCCCAGGTGGAAGATACCCCATCCGCTCAACGAGCCCTCGAAGAGCTGGACGGGTTTGCCTATGCCAGCTTCGGAATCTTCGGTGGCGGCCCAAAGGGCACCGCACACCTGAGGTTCTCTAGCCACGCGGCGGAGTGGGTTGCAGACGAAACCTGGCACCCGGACCAGGTTGGTGATCACAGGGATGACGGCTACCACCTGAAAGTGCCGTACTCCGATGAACGGGAACTGGCCATGGAGGTGCTGCGTTACGGGCCGGATGTGGAAGTGATTGGGCCGCCGGAGCTCCGAAGTGAAATTGTAAAGAGGATACGGAAAATGGCGGATAAGTACTGACCATTTGAACAGTGGTGCGGTGTTTGGGGCAGTGAGTTGTTTAAGCTGCCAGGACATGCGGAAGGAAAGACCCGAAGGATTGAAATGCAGAATCACGATTATGTGGCCCACGTTAAGCAGGATGATGGCTCCGGGAATTGGCTGAAACCGCATAGCCTTGAGGAACACTTGCGGAAAGTGGCCACGCTCAGCGGCGCAAAAGCTGATGAGTTCGAGTCTGCTGACTGGGGAATGGCAGCCGGACTTTGGCATGACCTCGGCAAGTATCGTGGGGCCTTTCAGAAATACATTCGTGATGCATCTGGGTACGAGCGGGAAAACGCCCACGTAGAAAGCCCGCAAAGGGTTACCCATTCCACGGCAGGTGCGATTCATGCGATCAACCAATGGCCCTCCGTGCCAGGCTACATCATTGCTTACCTGATTGCGGGGCATCACGCCGGGTTGCCTGACTGGTCAGGGAACCGCAGTTCACTGCAGTTTCGATTGCAAGAGGCGGGGCCGGAATATTCCGAAGCCATGGAGGCAGAAATACCTGAAGATCTTCTGGCCGTGCACCACCCGGATATTCCCGTTCCAGCAAGGAGCACAGACTCAATCAGCCTCTGGATGCGACTGTTGTTTTCCTGCCTGGTGGACGCTGATTTTTTGGATACAGAAAGCTACATGGCTCCGGAGCGAATGAAGCAGCGAGGTCGATTGCCGAAATTGCCAGAACTTCATCCAGTGTTCTTTGAACGGATGAGTCAGTTGCAGAAAAGCGCAGACGAGACCTCCTTGAACAGTATTCGTAAGGCGATCTTCGATGCCTGTCAGAAGAGTGCTGCACAACCGCCCGGGATTTTCAGCCTGACGGTGCCGACAGGTGGAGGAAAGACGCTCGCCAGTCTGGGTTTTGCGCTGGAACATGCCAGGCAGCACGGCAAATCCCGGATTATCTGTGCCATCCCGTTCACCAGCATCATTGAACAGAACGCAGGCGTATTCCGTCAGTTTCTGGGCGAGGAAGCTGTATTGGAACACCATAGCAGTCTGGATGTTGATCCCGGTCTGGAGAATGCGGGTTCAAGGTTGGCTGCAGAAAATTGGGATGCGCCATTGATTGTCACCACGAACGTCCAGTTGTTTGAGTCCCTGTTTGCCAGCAGAACCAGTCGCTGTCGGAAACTGCATAATCTGGTGAACAGTATTGTGATTCTGGATGAAGCCCAGCAACTTCCACGTGATTTTCACGAACCTATCACTCGGGCAATGCAGCAGATGAGCGATCATTTTGGGGTGACCTGGGTGCTGTGTACGGCAACGCAACCGGATCTTGGCAAGCAGTTAGATGCCTTTGGCGGAGTGCTCCACACCGGTCTCGATAATATTCGTGAAATCATCCCCAGTCCTGCAGAGCTCGCTGTCCAGTTGAAGCGGGTGAATGTGGAGATGCCGTCAGGTCCGAATGAAAAAACCTCATGGGAATCGCTGGCTCAACAGCTAGCGCAAGAGGATTGCGTGCTGGTAGTTGTTAACAAGCGTCAGGACGCTCGAACGCTTTATAAGCTGTTGCATGAAGAGGGTGATACTTACCACCTCTCTGCCAATATGTGCGCGGAGCATCGATCCCGGATCCTGGCGGAGATTCGGCATAAGCTGTCCGTGCGGCGGGCCGGATCTGAACCCCCTCTGCGAGTAGTCAGCACCCAGCTGATTGAAGCCGGTGTGGATGTCGATTTCCCGGTAGTTTACCGGGCCATGGCGGGCCTGGATTCCATCGCTCAGGCGGCCGGGCGTTGTAACCGTGAAGGGCGGCTGTCACAGAACGGCCGTGTTGTGGTGTTTCAGCCAGAGCAATTACCGCCTCCCGGTTTCCTGAGGCAAGCCGCACAGGTAACCCTCAAGCTACTTGGAAGTGGTCATTTGAATGAACCGCTTAGTCCGCAGGCGATACAGGCATTTTTTACTGACCTCAATGCCCAAGGTGACCGAGACAAGCATGGAATTTGTAAGCTCCTGAAAGCGGAGAGTTCTCCGGATGCACCCCTGAGCATTCAGTTCCGGGAAGCCGCAGATAAGTTCCGGTTGATTGATGACAAGGGCGTAGGCGTGGTGGTTCCTTTCTGCCCGGAAGGGGATGAAGAGACACCAGTCGATCAGTGGCTGTCGATGCTGGAGCAAGATGGTTCCCAGAAATGGGTTCACCGGAAATTGCAGAGATACAGCGTCACATTGCCGGAGTCTCTCGCCAGGCAGTTGCATGGCATCGGGGCGATCTATGAGCGTGCTGGTAAATATGTTGTTGAATCCAGTTATTATCACTCGGTTTGGGGTGTTCAGGCACCGGACAGCCTGATTCCCGCCGAATCAACCGTCATATAGGAGGGCTCATGGGCTTTTGCCTGGAAGTCAGTGGAGAGTTTGCGTGTTTCACCAGACCGGAGATGAAGGTAGAGCGGGTGAGCTATGACGTGATTACCCCGTCTGCTGCCAGAGCCATTTTTGAGGCCATTCTCTGGAAACCCGCCATTCAATGGCAGGTCACCCAGATCGAGGTGTTGAATCCGATCAAATGGATGAACCTGCGGCGCAATGAAGTGGAATCTATTGTATCCACGCGTACGGCGAAGTCGGCAATGAATAGCGGTGAAGGACATTTGGGAATCTACGTTGACGAACAGCGCCAACAGCGCGCCAGTCTTTTGCTGAAAGATGTTCGGTACCGGCTTCATGCCGAGTTTCAAATGACGGATAAGGCGGGCCCGCAGGATTCAGCAGCCAAGTTCGCTGATATGTTCCGTCGCCGTGCTGAAAAGGGGCAGTGTTTTAATCAGCCCTATCTGGGATGCCGTGAGTTCAGTTGTGATTTTGCTTTAGTAGATGCCAGCGATGGCCCTGAGCCGATTCAGGATTCACCTGATCTCGGGTTTATGCTGTATGACTTGGATTACTCTGATCCGGCCTCACCTCGTCCACTGTTTTTTAGAGCAAAAATGGAGAGCGGAGTAGTAACTGTACCTGACCGCGACAGCCTGGAGGTGAGGGGATGATTCTTCAGGCTTTGTGTGAGTACTACGACCGGAAAAGATCAGCAGGAAGTCCGCTGCCCCCCGTGGGTTTTGAAGAGAAAGAAATTCCATTTGTCATAGTCCTCAGTCCTGAAGGGAAGTTTGTTCAGTTAAAGGATACCCGTGAGTTTCAGGAGAAAGGTAAGCCCGTAGCCAAGGCATTCACTGTGCCACAAGGTGCAAAACGCAGTGGTGCCAAATCTTACGAAACCGCCTACTGCCTCTGGGATCATTTCGGCTATGTGCTGGAACAGCCAAAGGTTTCCAAGCCAGGTGCGGAGCCCAGTCCTAAAGAAGTCGACATGGCCGGTAAGCAGCACCAGGCGTTCGTTCATCTGGTAGACCGTCTTCGAACAGAGATACCGGATGATCAGGGCGTGCAGGCCGTTCACGCATTTCTTCATGACGAAGCCGAGAAAGAGAAAGCCCGACAGGCACCGGAATTTCAGGAATGCCTGAAGATTTCGGGGTGCAATCTCACCTTTCAGTTGAGTTCTGACAATAATCTCGTCTGTCAGTCGCCTGCTGTTCGCCAATGGATCGCGGAGCAACCCCTGGACGATGAGAACCAGGATGGAATTTGCCTCGTTACTGGCGAAAAAACCAAGATTGCTCGCCTGCACCCTGCTGTAAAAGGCGTGTGGGGAGCCCAGATGGCCGGCGCGAACATTGTTTCTTTCAATATCGATGCATTCAATTCCTGGGGGAAGGATAAGGGCAATAATGCGCCAGTGGGTGAAGAAGCCGCCTTCAAGTACACCACGGCTCTTAATCAACTGTTGCGTACCAGTAGTCCCCAGCGGTTGCAGTTGAATGAGACATCCGTTGTCTGGTGGTCGACGGGGGAGAACTTTCTCGAAAGCAACCTACAGTCATTCTTCAATGATACGCCGAAAGATGACCCGGATAGCGGCACCAGAGCGGTCAGGCAGCTTTTTGAAAGTCTCCATTCTGGTGCTTTTCTGGATGGTGCTGGTACGGAGCGTTTCTATCTCCTCGGGCTTTCTCCCAACGCAGCCAGAATAGCTGTCCGGTTCTGGCAGGTGGGCACTGTGGCGGAATTCAGCAGACAGCTGGCCCAGTGGTTCCGGGATATCGAAATTGCCAGCAGGAACCCGGACTACCCACCTTTGAAACCGCTGCTGCGTTCAACGGCATTGCTGGGAAAAGATGAAAATTTGCCACCGCATCTGGTCGGCGAAACAGTGCGTGCGATTCTGATGGGATTGCCGCTGCCGGCGAGTCTTATGCAGGGCGTCATCAAACGGATCAAAGCGGAGCAGGGGGAAGTCACGCCGTATCGAGCGAGATTGATCAAAGCCTTCCTGAACCGCTCTTATCGTTACCAGAATCTCACCAATAAGGAAGTGGCCATGGCCTATAACCCTGAAGAAAAACGGATTGGTTACCGTCTGGGCTGTCTGTTTGCCGTGCTGGAAAAGCTGCAATCCGATGCCAATCCGGGATTGAATGCGGGTATCCGTGATCGTTACTACAGCAGCGCCAGTTGCAATCCGAAATCTGTTTTCGGAACGCTGATGCGATTGCACGCCCACCACTTGAAGAAACTGCCTCACCAAGGCCAACGAGTCGTCGCCGAGAAACGCATTGCTGAGATCATGGCGGATATCAACGAATTCCCCGCTCACCTCAGCCTGGAAGAACAGGGATTATTCGCCATTGGTTACTACCACCAGCGCCAAGCACTATTTACCAAACATCCAAAAGAAGCATCGCATGATGAATCAGAAGGAGTCGAAGTATGAGCCTGAACAACCGCTATGAATTTGTGTACCTCTTTGATGTAAAAGACGGTAACCCTAATGGGGATCCCGATGCTGGCAACTTACCGCGGGTGGATGCTGAGACAGGACAGGGCTTGGTGACCGATGTATGCCTCAAACGCAAGGTCAGGAACTACGTTGGTATGGTTAAGGGAGAAACTCCGCCGTTTGAAATCTACATAAAGGAAAAGGCGGTGTTGAACAAGAACAACCTGCGAGCATACGAGGCGCTGGAACTAAAGCACGAGTCAAAGAAGCTGCCCAAAAAAGAAGAAGATGCGAGAAAGGTAACCCAGTGGATGTGTCAGAACTTCTTTGATATCCGGACTTTTGGGGCAGTCATGTCCACCGATGTGAATACCGGCCAGGTTAGGGGCCCGGTCCAGATGAACTTTGCTAGAAGTGTCGAACCGGTTGTGAGTGCGGAACATAGTATTACAAGAATGGCTGTAACAACTGAAAAAGAAGCCGAGGCACAGAGTGGTGACAACCGCACGATGGGAAGGAAGTTTACAATCCCCTATGGCCTATACCGTTGCCACGGATTTATTTCGGCGAATCTGGCGAAGCAGACCAGTTTCAGTGAAGAGGATCTGGAGCTGTTTTGGGATGCGCTAGTGAACATGCTTGACCATGATCGCTCTGCCAGTCGAGGCGAAATGTCACCTTGCGCATTGCTGGTGTTCAAACACGATTCGGCGCTTGGTAACGCGCCAGCCAGGAAGCTATTTGAGTTGGTCGACGTTAAGCGGAAGTCTGAGGGGCCGGCTAGGGATTTCAGCGACTACGAAGTTACGATCAATGAAGACCAGTTGCCCAACGGTGTAGAGCTTATCAAGTATCTGGACTAGCGGGGAACTGCTTGCCTCATTCAGTATAGATATCAAGGAGAGTGTTTCAGGGATGAAACAATGTACGTCAGTTAAGTTCAGCGGTCATGCGCTCAGGCGCATGTTCGAAAGATCGTTGTCTACGGAAGAAGTCATATTCACTATCCAGGCCGGAGAAACGATAACAGGCTATCCTGACGATAAACCCTACCCCAGTGAGTTGCGGTTGGGGTGGATAAACGACAGGCCTGTTCATGTTGTCGTCGCACAGAATCAGGAAAACAGTGAGTGTTACGTGATTACCGCTTATGTGCCATCGCCGGAAATCTGGAATGACGACTTTAAAACCAGGAGAAACTGAATGAAATGCGCAATTTGTAAAAATGGGGAAACCCATCCTGGCACTACCACCGTGACCATGACGCGTGGGGAGGCCACCATTGTTATCAAAAATGTGCCCGCGGAGGTGTGTGATAACTGTGGTGAGTATTACCTCGATGACGCCATCTCAGCAAAGATTCTGAGCATGGCGGAGGAAGCTATAAAGCAGAACCACGAGGTAGAAGTGATTCAGTTCGCTGCCTGAGGGGCCAGCCGCACATGCAGGATGAAAAGTTCATTCCGCTCTCTGCGTTGCAGCATTACGCCTTTTGCCCCCGGCAATGCGCCCTGATACACAATGAACAGGTATGGGCCGAAAACTGGCTCACTGCGCAGGGTAAGGTGTTGCATCAGCGTGTAGACCGGGGGGAGCCGGAGACTCGAAAAGGTGTTCGCTATGAGCGAGGAGTCTTGGTAAGCGCAGAATTGCTAGGAATCACCGGAAAGCTTGATCTTGTGGAAATTGAGCTTTCTACCGGCAATATGAAGCCGGTTGAGTACAAAAGAGGCAAACCCAAACGGGATAGCTGGGACCGTATCCAGCTTTGTGCCCAGGGACTTTGTCTTGAAGAGATGCAGGGCAGGCCTGTTCGTTCGGGCGCCCTCTGGTACTGGCAAACCCGCCACCGGGATGACGTGGAATTTACGAAACAGCTAAGGGATGAGACACGGACTGCAATTGCTGGAGTGCGGGATTTGCTCGCCAGCGGACAAACCCCCAAAGCAGCTTATGAAAAGAAATGTGATTCCTGCTCGTTATACGACCTGTGTAATCCGAAATTATCGGGAAACGACCGGAGCGCGCGATACGTACATGCGCTATTCGACGAAGAGAACACGCAATGAAAAAGCTCCAGAACAGTCTGTATATAACCCGTCAGGGTTCTTATGTGCATAAGGAGCGGGAAACGGTCGTTATAGAGCATGAACGCAAGAAGCTGATGCAGGTGCCAATTCACTCGGTCTCTGGTCTTTTCTGCTTCGGCAACGTATTGGTGTCTCCGGCCTTAATGGGATTTTGTGGTGAGAAGGGCGTTAATCTGGCGTTCTTTACCGAATATGGTCGTTTCTATGGTCGGCTTCAGGGAAAGAAATCGGGAAACGTGCTTCTGAGACGTGCCCAATATAATGCCGATGAATCAACGAGGCTTGAAATTGCCCGTTCTGCGGTTGCCGCAAAGCTGGTTGGATGCCGAAATGTTCTCCTCAGGCATCAGCGTAATCATGGTGCAACAGAATCACTGGGGATGGCAATTAAGCATCTGGCAGCATCCATCCGGTTGGCAAAGTATGTTGATAATCTCGAGTCTCTGAGAGGCATTGAAGGGGATGCCGCTGCAAAATACTTTTGCGTGTTTGAAGAGCTTATAAACGAGAACTTTCGCGAAGAATTCACGTTCTCGGGAAGAAACCGAAGGCCGCCCCGAGACCCGGTTAATGCGTTGTTGTCATTTGTCTACTCGATTCTGGGCCAGGATATCAGCGCAGCTCTCAATGGCGTAGGTCTGGATCCTCAAGTGGGTTATTTGCATGCCGATCGCCCGGGCAGAGACAGCCTGGCTCAGGACCTGCTTGAGGAATTCAGGCCGTGGCTGGCGGATAGACTTGTACTGAGTCTTATAAACCGCAAACAACTGAGAGCAACTGATTTCGTTACTGAAGCCTCCGGCGCCGTCAGGATGTCCGATGATGCTCGAAAAACGCTTCTGGTCAGTTATCAGGAGCGTAAGCAGCAGGAAGTAATGCATCCCTTTCTCAAAGAGAAAGTGCCCATAGGAATCATTCCTCATATCCAGGCAATGTTGCTTGCCCGCCACCTCAGAAAGGATTTAGAAAGATACCCGCCCTGTGTCGTGCGATAGGAGAATTTCGCCATGATGGTATTAGTTACCTATGACATCTCGATGGAAGACCCGGAAGGTCCGGGCCGTTTGCGGCGAGTAGCAAAAGTCTGTCTCGACTATGGGGTGCGTGTTCAGTATTCAGTCTTCGAATGCGAGGTTGATCCGGCCCAGTGGACTTTTTTCAGGGATGAACTGCTGAACCTTTATGATGAAGATAAAGACAGCCTCCGATTTTACAAATTAGGTAAGAACTGGAAGAACCGGATTGAACACCATGGAGCAAAGGCCGCTCCAGATATTTTCCGAGATGCGATGATTTTATGATCGCTAACCAGTAGTGCTCATTAAAAAGCCAGAATGTTAGCGAAAGGCCAGGACCAGTGTGGTGCCTGGCTTTTCTGTATTTGCTCATCCAATGAGCAGCAACGAAATGATATTACCCGTTTACGTCAGCGAAACCTGAGAGATGGCTGGCATGAATTCAGTAGGTTAGGATAGAGCTGTCGCGCCCCTCGCGGGCGCGTGGATTGAAACGCCTGGTGCAGATGCCCTATGTGTTTTAGACAAAGTCGCGCCCCTCGCGGGCGCGTGGATTGAAACCTCCACCATCTCACGTGCAGCCGTGATGTATAGCGTCGCGCCCCTCGCGGGCGCGTGGATTGAAACATGCAGAAGTGCGCCCCTGAAACAATCCAGAACGGTCGCGCCCCTCGCGGGCGCGTGGATTGAAACTGCAATGCTTTTCATAGGCTTGTCAAAACAGCCGTCGCGCCCCTCGCGGGCGCGTGGATTGAAACGAGAGCTGAGAGCCTGGTGCGCAGATTACACCACGTCGCGCCCCTCGCGGG
>JAAZVL010000150.1 GCA_018623515.1 Marinobacter sp. | reverse complement strand
GTCTCTGTCAAAACCGAAATGGAATACGCCGGTGTCTTCACTATGGAAGGTGCCATCTTCCTTGTCCAGGTCGGAAATGGCGATAAAGCCACCCGGCTTCAGCAGCTCCCGGAAGCGCCGGAACATGGCGTCGATATCCTTTACATGGTGCATGGTCATGGAGGAGATGATGCCATCGAACCGCTCATCGATGGACTGCTGCTCCAGGTCAATCTCCTTAATCTCCAGCTCGCAGTTCAGGGAAGCCCGTTTTTCAGAGAGCTGGCGGTTCATGGAAGGGGAAATATCCACCGCCGTGATCTTCTTCACGTGCGGCGCGATCCGCTCCAGCAAAAGCCCGGTTCCGGAACCGAAATCCATCAGGTGCATGGAGGGTTCGATATGCGCCTTCTCAAGGATGGTGTTGGCGATGTTGGAGACGTTATCGACGCGATCGCGATTCTGCTCGTAGGTGTCTGCCTTGTGGGCGAAGTAGTCTTTGCTCATGGACCTGGCCGTCTTTGGTTAATGAAACTTCCTCGATTATGCGGCGTCTTGTCTAAAGTTCAATACGGCATAAATTTATTCCAAAGGCGCTAACGGTGGCTGGTTGTCGCAACGGTAAATTCGGGGAACCAAAGTTTGCGCCAGAGGGCTGTTTTCTGTCCTGCGCTCAGTTTTTTTGGTGAGGCCGGTAATTCCCTGCCAAAAGCTGAGTTTTGCCCGAGCAGTCGAACATTTACCGCGCCATAGTAGCTCCAACGAACACCCACAAGGTCTCTACAATCCGAACAGCAAAGAAACTCCGCCAATTCATCTCCCTGTCGGAGGTACGTGAGGTCGGAGTTACGATCAGTGGTTATCAATGCCCGTCCGTTTGGATCGAAAAGATAAGCAGCATCGTTTTTCCGACAGAAGTCACAGTCGCAGGCAACAGGATTGAAGTTTGCCGGGGGTGATACAAGATGAACTTCCAATGTTACTTTACCGCAGTGGCAGCGCCCGGTGATCGTATTCGCCATGAATTACCTTGTCGTTGATTCTTAAGTGGGTTCTTCGGGGATTAATGCCAACAGGTCCGTGACACCGACATTCAGGCCCGCTTGTGAGAGCAGGGTGGAAACCTGTCCTCTGTGGTGGGCCTGATGATTAAAGAAATGCAGAATCAAAAAGGAAAGCCGCTTGCACGCTGGTACGCCCTTGGTATTGCGGTAGCTCAGAATATAGTCCAAATCACTTTCAGAGAGTTCTGAAATCCAGCTGATAATATGCTCATCCAGCCATTTCCGGTGCGCGTGTAAGCTGCCGATGTCTTCAAAAAGAAGCTGATCCAGGCCTGAGGGAGTCGGAAGTTGAAAAATCTCCTGGAGAGCGTTGGAGCTTGCAGGATGAGTGGCGAACCGTTTGAGCCAAATAGTGTCGCCAACCACAATATGGTTCAGCGTGCCGAGTATCGAGTTGAAAAAGGCTCCCCTGTTTTCGATGAGGGCTGACTCACTGAGACTGCTCGCCGTGTCATAAATCTTTTCGTTCATCCATTTGTTATACGTCGCCAGCAGAGCGAAATGTTGTTTCAGGTTCATTCGAACTCCCTCACCAGCTCTTTCTCCACAGGGGTGGATAGTGCCTCGGCAATGGCACCGTAACCTTTTTTGCTCGGATGATAGCCATCGCTGGCAAGCATCGAGGTGTTGGTGATGGTCGGGTAGCTCAGATAACGAAATTTGTCCGGCGACTGGTGTGCCAGTTCCTGGTACAAGCGGTCAAGCTGCCTCGCCCGCCAACCCATAACGTGGCGAAGGGGAGAAGGTAGTGCGGCGAACAGGTGCATGGGCGGGACACTCAGCAGATACACGGGGGCCGGGTAACGCTGGGCGAAGAGGTCACGAAGTGCCCACAGCTGCTGGCGGAACCGGAACCTCGGTGTGAACCCGGTGGTGTCGTTAACCCCCATGCTGAGTAATACCAAATCCGCCTTTGGCAGATCTGCATTGGCCAGCTTTTCGTGCAGCTCGCCCAGACGGATGCCATTCACCCCAAGCGTGTGCCAGGCGATTGTCTGCCCGGAGCGTTCGTGCAGCTGCAACGCCAGCTGGCCCGCGAGACCCTGGTCATGGGTGGTCACACCCACGCCCGCCGCAGTGGACTCGCCGATAACCAGCACCCGGAACACCGGTTCGCCCGAGCCATACTGGCCACCGGGGGCACCCTGGGCTTCCGGAAGTCGTGGCGTTTCCCGCCGGGCACGTTTGCCCTGGTATAGCAGCACTGGAAAGAGCAGGGCGGTCGTCAGCCAGAAGGGAAGGTGCATGGGTAAACCTCAATCAAGTATCAAGCGCCTTCTCAACGGCCTGAGCAGCGTGGATTTCAGTAGTGTCATAGAGTGGGACCGACGTGTCCGATTGCTGGATCAGCAGCCCGATCTCGGTGCAGCCGAGAATGACCGCGTCGGCGCCGTGGCTGGCCAGGGAAGTGACGATCTCCAGGTAAGCCTGTTTTGACGCCTGGTTGATTGAGCCCTGGCACAATTCCTCATAGATGACCCGGTGAATGAGTTCGCGCTCCGGCTCATTCGGAACGATCACCCGGATGCCAGCGTTCTCAAGGCGCTCCCGGTAAAAGTCCTGCTCCATGGTAAACCGTGTGCCCAGCAATCCCACGCTGGAGATGCCATTCTGCTTCAGGACTCCGGCCGTTGCATCGGCAATATGAAGCAACGGAATCCCGATGGCCTGTTCGATCTCGGGCGCCACCTTGTGCATGGTGTTGGTGCCAATCACCAGAAAATCCGCGCCGGCATCTTCAAGGGAGCGAGCGGCCCGGGACAGAATGCTTGCGGTCCCGGACCAATTGCCCTGGTGCTGGAGTGCCTCGATCTCGGCAAAATCGACGCTATAGAGAATAAGTTTTGCAGAATGCAGTCCGCCCAGGCGTGCTTTCACGCCCTCATTGAGCAGCCGATAGTACGTCTGGGTTGATTCCCAGCTCATTCCGCCTAGAAGGCCAATGGTTTTCATCTTTGGTTGCTATGTATTCAGGATGCAGATTCCGGCTTGATGATCAGAAGGTTAGCAGGATCACCATGGTGAAGGACAACCTTTGCGTCTGAATTGCCGGCGGTAAACTCCAGAACCTGCCCTGGCCCCAGGTCAAGATCCACACGGCAAGCGTCACCACAGAACAGGCTAATGGAAAGTTTGGCAGTATGGGTATTTTCAATGCTGGCGGATTCGCCGGCACAGATTCTTTCTCCGACATCGGGTAGTTTAGTCATAAGGCGAGAGCTCCCTGCGAGTATAGGGGACCAGGCCGAAATCATTCCGCTGGTCACTCACTAGAAAATAGTACGAGTTGACTCACGCTGCAGCTTCAACGATCAAATTTCATCCATCGTCAGATACCATACTCCCGCTCTACCTTCGCCACCCGCACACGAAAGCTGGAGTACCATACCTGGTGGCCCAACCGCTGGGCTTCCTGATGCTCGGCATTCCTTTTCCAGTTGCGGATGGCCTCGAGGCTTTCCCAGTAGGAAACCGTAATGCCCAGACCTTCCCGGGCAGATTCCATACCCAGATAGCCAGGTTGCTGCGAGGCCAACTGGGCCATGCGCTCCGCCATCTCCCCGTAGCCGTTGTCTCCTTCCGTGCGATGGCTGCTGAAGATCACGGCGTAGTAGGGAGGGGCAGGAGTGTCTGCGATGTCCGTCATGGTTTCCTCGTGGCGTTTGCGTTTGTGGATGACGCGGTTTCGGGCTCAAAGGCCTCCAGCTCGGTGCCGTTCGTCGCCACTAGCCCTTTCGCGCCACTTCTTCGGCGCCGCCTTCGAGCCAGTGGCAAATGGTGTTCTTGGCGTGTTCCATCGCGTTAGCCCTCCTGGCGCAGTTTTTTGCGGCGCGCGATTTCCGCCGGGGTGGGTGGATCCATGGCAAAGTCGCCGGTTGCCACCTTGCCATCACGTACATAGCGCCGATGTTGATGCTGCGTCCACCGCCGCGTCACTGAGCGCCACCGAGGCCTGCCAGATCAGATTCAGCCCTTTCCGAGTGGCAACGTGCTTGTTGGTGGAGTTGAAGGTTCTGGCGATACTGTCGTCCGGCCCGTCCTCGGCGTAGGGCCAGTGGGCGGCGAAAATCTCATAAGTCTTGCGTCCTGGTAAAAGGTCGAAGGGCTGGCCGAACATACGGTCGATCTCTTCGCCAAACACCTCATCCACCATCGGGGTCACCCAGCCGCCGTAGCCGAATCCGCCGGTGGGATCTTCTTCAGGCCCGCCAGGCGCCTGCATCACACCGTCGAGTGACACCATGGCGCCAACAATTACTTTTCGCATGAGTTCATCCTCCTGGTTTGCGTTTTTACACCCGGTAGTCGTGTGGGGTACCGCAAAATCGACAGCAGGTTTTATTTTAGATGTGAACCGGTTTAGCTGCTCCTCGGCGCAAACATGATGATCGCCATCCCCAGCAGGGCGACAGCAGAGCCCAGGATGTCCCAGCCGGTCGGCCGAATACCGTCAACTGCCCAGAGCCACAGTATCGCCATGAAGACGTACACCCCGCCATAGGCCGCATATACCCGTCCAGCAGCGGTCGGGTGCAGTGACAACAGCCAGGCGAAAAGCGCGAGGCTGAGGGCGCCGGGCACGAGTAGCCAGGCGCTTTTGCCTTCGCGAAGCCAGAGATAAGGCAGGTAGCAGCCGACGATTTCAGCCAGGGCGGTTATTAGGAACAGGGCGACGGTTTTCATTTCGGGCAGCAGTGGGGCCTTCTGTTGATGACTACCGGCGTGTAACCGGTTGATTGGAGTCTCTTACCCATTGGGCCTTGGATGCGGCAGTGCGTTGATCTGCTCATTCAGATCCGTAAGGGGCTGTTGGCTTACGGTGACCAAACCCTCACGGGGGCGGTCGAGATCAACAACCAGGGTGACGACCGCGCCAAGGACAGTAATCAGAACAATGGCGGTCAAGGGGCTGCGCTTACGGGTTAGACCAGAATTGTAGCCTACCATTCCGATGGTCAGCATTGCACTGATGAGAAGGAGCATGAAGATGGTCTTCGGAACACGTGTGTATTGGCCTGCAACAATCCGGGTTTCGTGAAGGTCAATCATTTCGTTGAGTGACTCAATGAACAGAGCCAGAACCTCCGATTCGGGCATATCCCGGGCCAATTCCTCGGTAATCGACCAGACTTTTGTATGGATCTCGACTGAACGGGCAATCTTCACTCGCAGCTCTGCGAGATTGTTTCCCACCACGCGCAGTGGCACGTACTCGCGCAGCAGCTCCCGGATCTCGCTTGAGGCCGGCTCCGGCAGGTAGCCGGCCCGGAGGTATGTCGTGCCTACTGAGTTCGCTTCCGTGAGCACAAGCACCCGGCGCGTATCGAATCGATCCGCCGCCATGGCCATTGTGGTGGCAAGCAGGAACGCCACGAGTGCAAGAAGGGCTCCCACGATCATATTCGTGGAAACCTCGCTGTTATCAGACGTCCGCCTCTGCCACCACCGCCCGATGCGGAAACCGCCCTCGGACATGATCATCGCAACAACCGTGAATACCACAAAGAAACCGAGAACGGGCAGTGAATCGAGTAACTCCTGGATACGCATTTTCCTTCCTTGTTGACCGCAACTCGATAGCGCTCAGAATGTCTGCATCACGGTAGGAAATCGAGCGGCCTGAAGTTCCCTCCGGATTTGTACACTAATCATCAAAATAGGCGGGAAATCTGAGTCCTGCAATTTGCCGGGGCGATGCCAGGGCCCCGAGTAACCGCTGCCGCTTAGCGGGCCGACCACAACGGCGGCCATACCCCATGCTTCTTGATGTACTGCTCAATCGGCTCACTGTGATAACCGCTCCCGTAACGGTGCTTCACGCTGGGATGAACAAAGGTGCGGTTGCTGTCCGGCGCCGGTATTTCCCGGACGACTTTACCCAGCAGCTTGTACTTGCCCTTGTACTCGTTGTGCTGTTCAGCAGTAGCGTGGGTCTGGGTTGGCAGGTTGGTGTTGAACACCAGCTCATGCTTTTGAGCTTCCTCCGCCATCCAGAGCAGGGGAATATCGGCCAGAATCCGGCCCTGCTTGTCCGGTCCGTAGCCGCCGCCAACGTCCGAGTGCACCCCGGCAAACCAGACCTGCTCAAGATCGGTTCCCGCCTTTGGCTCCCAGAGGGTGGGTTCAAAGGGCTCCCGCTGTTCGTCGAGCGAGACCGCATGCCGTGCTACGCGAACATTGCTGCCGATCTTGCGATCGTAAAACAGGTCACGATCCCGGATTAGCCCAAAGACCGTGAAAGGCAATCCCAGGGCGCCAACCGTGTCCCACACGCCGACGAACCTGATCGGCGTGCGCTGCTCCACGGAATGTTCTTTTTTCCAGGCCATGGAGTAGTCGTCATTGGCCTTATGGCTTTTAGTCTTGTAGAGCCTGAAAGCCGTTTCGATCAGCTCGGCGTTGTCTTTACGCAGTATGCTGCAGTTGTTGATCATGCCGCAGAGGCTGCGGGCGGTGTACGCACCCCGGCTGAACCCGAACAGGAAGATCTCGTCACCGGGTTCGTAGTTGTGCACCAGGAAGCGATAGCCATCCATGACATTCTTTTCGAGGCCATAGCCGGTGGCACCGGCGCGAATCTCGTCGTGGTAGGAACCAATGCCCCAGTCATAGAACACCACCTGTTCCACCCCCTGACCATCCGAAGGCCGAATGGCGCGGGAAAACTGCAACACATTGGTAGGGAAGTCCTCGCCGAGGTTTTCCTCTGGCCGGTTCCAGGTGCCGTCAAAGCAGATCGCGATGCGTTTCATGGGGGTGACCTCCTGTCATCGAGCTCCATGTTCGCCGGAAGGCTTTCAAGGCTTCCAGCTTACCCTGAGGATGGACCCATCACAGTCAGATCGCCACTACTGACCGGCCACTGCCTACGCAGACTTCTTTCACCTC
>JAAZVL010000149.1 GCA_018623515.1 Marinobacter sp. | reverse complement strand
CCCTTGACCTTGCCGGAAAGCCAGGTGAGCCGAATCCCCAGGGGTTCCAGCCAGCCCCGGAAATTCTGGTAATGCTGCTCAGCCAATATCTCGGTAGGCGCCATCAGGGCCACCTGGGCTCCGGCGCCGATCGCCTGCAGGGCTGCCAGCGCCGCCACCACCGTCTTGCCGGAGCCCACGTCGCCCTGGACCAGCCTGAGCATCGGCATGGGTTGGCTCAGGTCCTGACGGATATCACTCATGACGTGCTTCTGGGCGCCGGTGAGGGCAAACGGGAGACTGTCGAGAAAACGGGCGGCAAGATCGCCGGTGGGCAGCAGTGGCAAGGCTTCCCGGGTCTGGATCTGTTCACGTACCTGCAGAAGACTGAGCTGGTGTGCCAGCAATTCTTCCATCACCAGGCGTTGCTGCGCCGGATGTCTGCCCTCCATCAGCAGGTGGACCGGCGCGTTTGCCGGTGGTGCATGGACCAGTCTCACTGCCTCGGTGATGCCGGGCAACTGGTAATCCGCCAGCAGGTCGGCTGGCAGCCAGTCCCTGATAGGAAACCGCTCCAGATAAGTCAGCGCCTGCTGGCAGAGGCTTCGAACCCTGGGCTGCTGGATGCCTTCTGTGAGCGGATACACCGGAGTCAGGGTGGCCTGCCCCTCCGGCGGCATGGGCGGCGGATTCACCTGGTATTCCGGGTGGTAGAACTCGTAGCCGGCCCGGCCAGGCCTGACCTCCCCGAAACAGCGTACCCGGGCACCCTCGGACAACTGGTTTTTCTGGGCAGCGTTGAAGTGGAAAAAACGCATGACCAGAAAGCCGCTGCTGTCTCTGAGCGTTACCTGAAGACTGCGGCGCCGGCCCATGACCAGGTCTGCCTTCATCACCTCGCCCTCGACCACGGCCACATCACCGATCCGGAGGTTGCCCATGGGAATCACACGGGTCCGATCTTCGTACCGGTGAGGCAGGTGAAACAGCAGATCCTGCAGGGATTCGATACCCAGCCGGGCGAGCTTTCCCGCCAGGGCGCTTCCAACGCCCTTGAGCTGAGTGACCGGAATGTCGTCCAGTGACGTCATATGGAGCTCAGGCGGATTCGGCGACGGCCGGATTATCCGTTTTCGCTTTCTCCACCACCCGGCACTGACTGGCCGCGAGGGACAGCACGTCAATCGCCTTGGGCCTCGGGAAGGTTACCCGCCAGGCAAGCGCTACAGTCCGGAATGGCACCGGCGGGGCAAACGGCCGCACCGCCAGGATATCCTCGTGGTACTGCATGGCGGTGGCAGCCGACAGCGGCAACACCGTCACCCCGAGTCCAGAGGCCACCATGTGGCGAATGGTTTCCAGAGAGCTGCCTTCCGTCACCAGCGAAGGAGAGCCGTTATCGACCCGCTTGGTAATTGCCTCCACCATGGGTGGGCAGGATTCCAGCACCTGATCCCGGAAGCAATGCCCCGGGCCCAGCAACAAAAGCTGTTCCTTTGCCAGTTCCTCGGCCGTGAGCTGTTCCTTTTTGGCCAGCGGATGACCGGCCGGGAGCAGCACCACAAAGGGCTCGTCATACAGTGGCAGTGTCAGAACTTCCGGCTCTTCGAACGGCAGCGCAATGATGATCGCATCCAGGTCCGACTGCCGCAGCTTCTGCCGCAGATTGGCGGTGTAGTTCTCCTCAATGTACAACGGCATGTCCGGCGCCGCCCGGCGCAACTCCGGTAACAGATGCGGGAACAGGTAGGGACCGATCGTGTAGATGGCACCCACCTTCAGCGGTGAGTTCAGCTGGTTTTTGCCGTCCTGGGCCATATCCTTGATGACATTAACCTGGTCCAGGACCCGCTGGGCCTGCTCGATAATGCGTTGACCGGTCTCGGTCACCCGGATACTGCTTTTGCTCCGTTCGAACAGCGGAATGCCGAGTTCATCCTCGAGCTTCTTGACGGCCACACTGAGCGTCGGCTGGCTGACATGACATCGCTCAGCTGCCCGGCCAAAATGCCTTTCGCGGGCGAGGGTAACGACGTATCGTAACTCAGTAAGAGTCATGGTGAGCTCCGGTCAGATAAGTACGGGTCGAAGTTTCACTTATTTATGAGGTAAAGCATAAGGATTGAAATTGTCTATGGCAATCACTGAAAACGGGCATTTGCCACGGATCCTGGTCGCCGGATGCGGAAAACTCGGTGGCAGTATTGCCAGTGCATTGATGGATCATGCCGAGGTGTTTGGTTTACGCCGGGACGCAAGCAAGGTGCCCGAGGGAGTAGCCGGAATCAGCGCCGACCTGACCTGTCCGGAAACCCTGGCGGGAGCCCTTCCCTCACACCTGGACGTTGTCATCTACTGCCTCACCCCCTCAAGCTATGACGAAGAAGGCTACCGGAACGCCTATGTCACGGGGCTGGCCAACCTGCTTGGCGCAATCGGGAATCATCCGCTGAAACGCCTGATCTTCGTCAGCAGCACCAGTGTGTACGCTCAGGATGATGACGGCTGGGTGGATGAAACCAGTGAGACGGCCCCGGCAAAATTCAGTGGTCAGCAGATCATCGCCGGCGAACGGACCGCGCTCGACAGCATCCATCCCGCTACTATCGTGCGCTTCAGCGGGATATACGGGCCCAGTCGACAGCGCTTCCTCGAGGAAGTTTTGGAGGGTCGCATGAATCCCCGGTCGCCAGCTCCGTTCAGTAACCGGATCCACGAGGTGGATGCTGCGCGCGTGGTCGTTCATCTGGTGCGCCAGGCTCTGGCGGGCAAGGCACTGGAACCGTTATACATTGCCAGTGATTGCGAACCGGTGAGGCTGGACGAGGTGGTCGGATGGGTCCGCGAGCAGGCTGCCTGCAAACCACCTCAGGCGGGCGCACGCAAGGGTGGCCGGGCCGGAAGCAAGCGATGCAGTAACAAACGGTTATTGGAGAGCGGCTTTACGTTTCGGTACCCCGACTTTCGGGCGGGGTACCGGGAGATGATCGACAGCCTCAGCTGAGCACCATCACCGCTTCCATCTCGATGGGTACACCCTTCGGCAGTGCCGCTACCCCAACGGCGGCACGAGCCGGGTAGGGCTCCTGGAAGTAGGTGGCCATGATCTCGTTGACGGTGGCGAAATTGGCGAGGTCCGTCATGTAGATATTGAGCTTGACGATGTCTTTGAGCTCTCCGCCGGCCGCTTCACAGACGGCCTTGAGGTTCTCGAATACCCGACGGGTCTTGGCGGCGAAATCCCCCGGAACCACTTCCATGGTTTCCGGATCCAGCGGAATCTGACCGGAAAGGTAAACAGTGTCCCCTGCCTTGACCGCCTGCGAATAGGTGCCAATCGCCTGGGGCGCATTTTCGGTCTGGATTACGGATTTGTTGGTCATGATCTCAGAATTCCTATCTTCCAAAACGCCAATGCTCGCCGCTCACGGCGGCGACTGTCAACCAACCTTTGGTCGACGTCAGTGGCGGACCCGGTTGATATGCGTCACTGCACGGATGTTGCGGATCCGGCGCATCACACGGGCAAGATGTTTACGGCCATTGACGTGAACCACCAGACTGACGATCCCGAACTTGGCGTTCTGGTCTTCCACGCTGATACGTTCGATGTTGCCATCCGCCATGGCCACCGCGTTGGCCAGCTCCGCGATGACACCGCGCTGGCGTTCCAGTTCGACCCGGAGCTCCACCGAAAACTCGTCGGTGATGTCTTTGGCCCACTTGAGGTGGGTCAGGCGCGCCCTGCCCTCATCGTCTTCGGGCAGACGGGAACAGGTATCGGAATGAATCACCATACCATTGCCCGAGTCCATCACCCCAACGACCGGATCGCCCGGAATCGGCTTGCAGCAACTGGCGAACTTGACCAGCAACCCTTCGGTACCGCGGATGGTCACCGGGCTTCGATCTGTCGGTCGCTCGGCCTCAGCGGATGCAATCTCCGCGCCCTCGGCACCGTTGACCAGCTGTCGGGCGACCAGGTAGGCCATACGGTTACCCAGACCAATGTCACTGATCAGGTCGTCAAAACTGTTCACCTGGTTGTGGTTGACCACCGCCTGTTTCTGGCCCTCGCTGATCTCCGAGAGCTTGGCACCGAAGCCCTTGAGGGACTTCTTCAGCAGGGTGCGACCAAGCTCCAGGGATTCCGCCCGTTTCTGGGTCTTGAGGACATGGCGAATACTGCTCCGGGCCTTGCCAGTCACAACAAAGCTCAACCAGGCCGGGTTGGGTCGCGCCCCCGGAGCCGTGATGATTTCCACCGTCTGCCCGCTTTGCAGTGGCTGGCTCAGTGAACCAAGATTGCGATTGATCCGGCACGCCACCGCGGCATTGCCGATGTCGGTATGGATGGCGTAGGCGAAATCCACCGGCGTGGCACCACTGGGCAGCTCCATGATCCGGCCTTTCGGCGTGAATACATAGATTTCGTCCGGGAACAGGTCCACCTTCACGTGCTCGATAAATTCCAGGGAATCATCGGCACGCTCGCGCATTTCCATCAGACCTTTCACCCAGCGGTCCACCCGGGCCTGGTTGACGCTGGTCACATTGGACGGCTCGTTTTTGTACATCCAGTGGGCCGCAATACCGTTATTGGCGATGTGCTCCATCTCCTCGGTCCGGATCTGGATCTCGATATTCACATGCATGCCGAACAGGGTGGTGTGCAGGGACTGGTAGCCATTGGCCTTGGGCATGGCGATATAGTCCTTGAACCGGCCCGGCAGCGGCTTGTACAGGCTGTGTACCGCTCCGAGGATGCGATAGCAGTCGTCCTCGGTGTCGGTGATGATGCGAAACGCGTACACATCCATGATTTCATGGAAGGATTTATGCTTGAACTTCATCTTGTTGTAGATGCTGTTCAGGTGCTTCTCGCGTCCGAGAATCCGGCCCGGCAGCCCCCGCTCCTCCAGCTTTTCCTGCAGCTTGCCGCGGATCTCCTCAATGATTTCCCGGTGACTGCCCCGCAGCTTGTTCACCGCCTTGGATATATATTTGGCGCGCATGGGGTAGAGGGACGAGAAGCCCAGATCCTCAAGCTCGGTGCAGACCGAATGCATGCCCAGTCGATTGGCAATCGGAGCATAGATATCGAGGGTTTCAGTGGCAATGCGCTGGCGTTTCTCGTAGGGCATGGGCCCGAGGGTGCGCATGTTGTGCAGCCGGTCTGCCAGCTTCACCAGAATCACGCGAATGTCCCGGGCCATGGCCAGGGTCATTTTCTGGAAATTTTCGGCCTGGGCTTCCGCCCGGGAGCGGAATTCGATCTGGGTCAGCTTGCTGACGCCATCCACCAGTTCCGCCACATCCTCGCCGAACTGCTCGGCCAGGGCATCCTTGGGAATCCCGGTGTCTTCAATGACGTCGTGGAGCATGGCCGCCATCAGGCTCTGATGGTCCAGCTTCAGCTCGGCCAGGATGCGGGCAACCGCCAGGGGATGGGTAATGTAGCGGTCCCCGCTTTTGCGCATCTGCCCTTCGTGAGCCTGTTCGGCGTAATAGTAGGCCCGTCGCACCTGATTGATGCGATTGGTATCCAGATAGGTACTGAGCTCCTGCGCCAGACCTTCAACCGTAGGCTCTGCCGACACCGCGCCTCCACACTTTTCGAATTTCAGGGACAAAAAAACCCGAATGCACGCATCCGGGTCCTTCCTGGTCCTTCCAGCAACGTTCTATAGATACACTATAAAACCGCGGGGACAGATTTCAATGGTTCTCACTTGCGCGTAGGTAAATATCCTGCGCAGGAGTGATCAATCCTCGTCTTCTTCTTTCAGAAGATCTCGGGTCACCTTGCCCTCGGCAATTTCACGCAGTGCAATGACCGTCGGCTTATCGTTCTCTTCCGGAACCATCGGCTCAAAGCCCTTGGTCGCAATCTGGCGGGCACGCTTGGTAGCCAGCATCACCAACTGGAAGCGGTTATCAACGTTTTCCAGACAATCTTCAACGGTAACTCGTGCCATAACTTCCCCGACAAATAAAAATGACTGATTCAGCAGACCGCGTAGTTTACTGCTACCGGCTCAATTTGTATACAGGAAAACCCCGTATCAGGGCTTGCCGGACAGGCCGGCCAAAAGCCCCCGGTGCCGGACCTGCTGGACCTGCATACGCAAACGCTGGGCACGGACAATCGCCAGCAAATCCGCCAGCGCCACCCCGAACTGGTCATTCACCACCAGGTAATCAAACTCCAGGGCATGGGAGCATTCTTCCGTGGCTTCTTTGAGTCGACGCTCGACGACGTCGGGCGCGTCAGTGCCGCGCCCGGTCAGACGCTCCCGCAGCACTTCGGCCGAGGGAGGCACAATAAAGATACTGACGCATTCCGGGACGAGCCGGCGCACCTGTTCCGCTCCCTGCCAGTCGATTTCCAGAATCACGTCCTCGCCCCGGGCCAGGGTCTCACGCACCCAGACCTGGGAGGTACCGTAGTAATTGCCGAAGACGTCGGCATGCTCCAGGAAATCGCCCCGGGCGATCATGGCCTCGAACTCGTCCCGGCTGACGAAGTGGTAGTTCACCCCGTCCTGCTCCCCTTCCCGCATGGGCCGGGTGGTGTGGGAGATCGACACGCCGAGCTTCGCATCATTTTTCAGCATCTCCGCCACAAGGCTGGTCTTGCCCGCACCCGAGGGGGCGGAAATGACAAACAGGGTGCCCTGTTCACCGGCCTGACTCATGATTGAAAACTCCCGAACGTCGATGTGTTGTTCGCCCCTGAGGGTGGAAAGGCGGGTGATTATACGTGAAAGCCGCAAGGGCGCGAACCCGGAGGTGTGAATCCGGGGTCAGATGAGGATGCTCATCAAAGTCCGACACAACTTGGGCAGACCTAAGACGGGGTCAGATGAAGGTTTTCATCAGACCCCAGTGAAGGTCGCCACTCCGATGCCAGTCTTCGCCCAGGGGTCAGATGAACACTTTCATCTGACCCCATTTTCAACTTTCTCCCCACCGTCATTCTGCCGCCACAGCCATTTCTCCAGCAGGATAATCAGGAAT
>JAAZVL010000035.1 GCA_018623515.1 Marinobacter sp. | reverse complement strand
TGACGGATGCGGTCGATATCCGTGCTGCGCACCATCAGGGTCTGGTTGATGATGAACTTCTGCTCGGTGTTGTTGCCGGGATAGGGGTTGGCCCGGGTATCGGTAACGTCCAGCCGCAACAGCTCCACAGCGGTTTCATCGATGGCCTGTAACTTGAGGAAGGCCATGATGGCGTCCCGGCTGGCACGGGCCCTTTCCTGGGCCTGATCGAGGGTCTCAGCCGTGGCCACGAAACGAATGGGCCAGAGCGCCAGATCCGCCCGCACTTCCTGTTCTGCAACGCCCTTGACGGTGACAAAACGGTCCGCGGTGCGCAGACCGGTCAGGCCGTCGCTGATCAGCGAGGCGGCAATAATGGCGCTGATGCCAAGAATCAATGCCGAGACAACCTTCATACCCGCTCCTTGTATTCCGAGGCCCTCGCTTGCGGGCCTGCTATCCTGATTATCAGACAAGATTACCGGGAAGCGGAGAGCCGGAAAAGGGGAGTCTCATGACACAGGTTGCGATTGAATGTGTGCGGGGCAATATTGCCAATCAGCCGGATATTGATGCCGTCGTCAACGCCGCCAATGCGAGGCTCATGCCTGGCAGCGGCGTGGCAGGCGCCATTCATTCGGCCGCCGGCCCGGGACTGGCGCAGGAGTGCCGGAAACTGGCCCCGATTGAGCCGGGCCAGGCCGTGATCAGCGGTGGGCATGACCTGCCTAACGCCCACGTGATCCATTGCCTGGGTCCGGTTTATGGCGTTGATACGCCTTCGGAGAAGCTGCTGGCGGCTTGTTACCGCAACGCGCTGGAGCTGGCGGACCGGCAAGGTCTGTCGTCCATTGCCTTTCCCGCGATTTCGACCGGGGTTTTCGGTTACCCGATCGAGGAGGCCGCGGAGGTGGCTGTGGCGACGATTCGCGAGGTGGCGCCAGATCTCACCTCCGTGCGCCTGATCCGGTTGGTGCTTTTCAGCGAGAACGATCTCGCGGTGTTCCGGGCGGCGCTGGCGTCGTATTCGCCAGGGCCGTAACGGGTCACTCGCAGTCCGTGGGCGTCCGGTTGGTGAAGCGGGCTCGCATGGCCTCGCGTTCGCGCTCCGGGTCCCGGAATTCCTCGGGCAGGGGCTGGATGAAGTACAGGTAGTCACCTTTCGACCGGTTGGTCTCAAACGGCGCATCGTCTTCCCCATCCGGCCAGAATACAGGGGTGATCACGGCGATGGAGACCTCGGGTGCACGTTGCTCGAGCACGGCGACGGTACCCAGCCGTTCCTCACTGTGGAAGGTGCCGGTGGTATGCAGGACCTGGTGCTCCGGGTGGTCTGCCCGCGCGTCCAGGATGGCCTGGGCCATGGTGTTATCCCTGAGCAGTTGGGCGTGATAGGTATTTCTCATGCGCTCCGAAAGCTCTCCGTCCTTTATCCCGTGGCTACCGCCGATGGCCTCGACAAACTTCTCCTTGTAGGCCGGGGTGTCGAGAAAGGCAGTCTCGGGCAGCAATTTCCGGGTTTCGGGGGGCAGCTTTTCCAGGTAGTCCGGGCCCTTGCGGCCGACGCAGCGCACCACAGCCGCCGGAGCGTTGGCCGCAATCACCGGCAGTTGGTTCCGCCGGGCGAACTCCACCAGTGGGCGGTAGGAGGCGCGATAGATGTTCCAGGCTTCGGCGTCCTCGATCAGTTCGGTCTCGCCAAGCTCTCCCGACAGGAAGCGGTCGAGCGTGTCCTGATGATCCACATTGAACTGCTCCATGGTCAGGACCTGGCGCGGGTTCTGACGAAACAGGGCCTGCTGGAGGCGCGCCTGCAGCAAATGTGAGGCATGATGGCCGTGATACTCGCCCACGACCACGATATCGATGTTGGCCAGTCGGTTGGCCAGCTCATCGACGGTCAGCGACGTACCTGTGTCCGCATCGATCACCCGGGCGTCATACTGGCTTTCTGGCGGCTCAGGACCGGTTTTTTCAGAGGGCATGGCAACACATCCGGTGACGGACAGCAGAAGGAATATGAGGACAGGCAGGCAGAATCTCATAACCATAGTATACGGCTTTTGGCTCAGTCGGTTTTCTGCTGTTCCTGCTCCCGCCAGTCCGGCCCCAGCTTCGACTCCACGTATTCGCGGATAAACTGGCGGACTTTCTGTGACGGGGTGACGTCTTCCTGCTTGCAGAGGGCTTCAAACGCGGCTTTTTTTTCCGGATCGATCAGGAGTGTCAGCCGTGCGGTGCGGTTTTCCATGGTGTGTTCGGACCCTGTTTCAGCGATTGAATCGTAGGCATGTTAATTTGATTAACATTGAATGTACAGATTATGAGCATATAATGTAAATAACCTGTTTCAGAAATCGAGTTTCCGTTCATGCCCCATCGCGCCCATCTGTTCTCCCTGCGAATTGCCCATGCCCTCCGCGAGGCCTGTGTCAACGAGCGGTACACCGGACGACGCTTCGGCCGGGACGTAATGGCGGGCATTACCGTGGGAATCATCGCGATTCCCCTGGCCATGGCTCTGGCCATCGCCAGCGGTGTCGCGCCCCAGTATGGTCTTTATACCGCCTTCATTGCCGGTTTCATCATTGCCCTCACCGGTGGCAGCCGTTACAGCATTTCCGGCCCGACGGCGGCGTTTGTGGTCATCCTCTATCCTATTGCCCAGGAATACGGGCTGGGTGGGTTGTTACTGGCGACCCTGATGTCGGGCATCCTCCTGGTCATCATGGCCCTCATGCGGTTGGGCCGGTTTATCGAGTATATCCCCGAGTCGGTCACCCTGGGTTTTACCGGAGGCATCGCCGTGGTCATCGCGACCCTTCAGGTGAAGGACTTTTTCGGCCTGCCGGTGGCTGCGATGCCGGAGCATTACTGGGACAAGCTGGCGGTGCTGGCGGAGGCGCTGCCGGCTGTGGATGGCATGAGCACCCTGGTGGCCCTTGCCACCCTGGCGGTCATGCTGATCTGGCCACGACTGCGTACACCGGTGCCGGCGCACCTGCCGGCGGTGCTGGTCGGCAGTGCCCTGGCCCTGTGGTTCAATGCCAACGGTGCGGGTATCGAGACCATTGGTTCCCGTTTCAGTTATCTGCTGCCAGATGGCACCGAGGGTGCGGGTATTCCGCCGTTTTTGCCGGAGTTTGCCTGGCCCTGGCAGCAGCCGGGGCCGGATGGCCAGCCCCTGGGACTGTCCTGGGATATGTTACGGGAGTTGCTGCCCGCCGCTTTTGCCATTGCCATGCTGGGGGCGATCGAATCGCTGCTGTGTGCGGTGGTGCTCGATGGCATGTCCGGCAAGCGGCACAGCGCCAACAGTGAACTGATGGGGCAGGGGCTGGGCAACGTTGTCGTGCCGTTTTTTGGCGGCATAACCGCGACCGCCGCCATTGCCCGGTCTGCTGCCAACTTCCGCGCCGGCGCGGAATCCCCGGTGGCGGCGATGGTTCATGCCGGCGTCGTGTTGCTGGCGCTGGTCTCGCTGGCTGGCATTCTCGCCTACCTGCCAATGCCGGCCATGGCCGCCTTGCTGGTGATGGTGGCGTGGAACATGAGCGAGGCGCCCAAGGCTGTACACCTGCTGAAGACCGCTCCACGCAGTGACGTGCTGGTATTCCTGACCTGCTTCGGTCTGACCGTGGCCCTGGATATGGTGATCGCCATCACCACCGGTGTCCTGCTGGCGGCGGTCCTGTTCATGCGGGAGATGGCGCAGATGACCCGGGTGACCGACATCACCAAAAGCGAGCGCATTGCCCGGGAGGAGCTGCCGGAGGGCTGGCAGGTATTCAAGATCAACGGGCCGCTGTTCTTTGCGGCTGCTGACCGGATTTTCGGGGAGCTGGCGGAGTTGTCACGCCAGGCTCGGGGCTTCGTTCTCTATATGGACGGTGTCACCATCCTGGATGCGGGGGGGCTTTCCGCACTTACCAAGCTGATCGATACCTGCCGCGACAGTGGCAGCCAGGTGGTTATTGCCGACCTGCAGTTCCAGCCCCTTAAAACCCTGGCCAGGGCCGGGATCAAACCGGAGGAGGGGGTCAGCCGGTTCTATCCGACTCTCGATGCGGCCCTGGCAGCGGTGCGGGCTGAGCGGGGATGAATGCGTTTCCAACCGGGCCCGTGGCTGCGGTTACAGCGGCCAGTGCAGTTGCAGGTTGCCGCCACCGAATTCCGATTCGTGAAGGTAGAATGTCGGGTTCAGGGTCAGTACGGCTCCGTCTTGACGGGAGAGAACCATTTCGAAGGGCAGTGCCAGTTTCCCGATAAAACCGTCAAAGTCCTTGTCGGTATTCTCTTCAAAGCTCTGCCGGATGTGGGCGTGCCCCAGGTAAACCGCCGGTCGAAGACTTACGCCGGACGAGAGAGGCAGGGAAAATTCCCCGAATACCGTCGGTTCACGCCGGCGAATCCGGCCCTCTTCATTCAGGGCCCGGCCGAAAAAGCCTTGTTCGTCCAGATCCCGGTAGGCGATCCCGATCCCTGGCTTCAATCGGTGGGCGGTGAAGGTTGCTCCGGCCAGTAAGTGAAGATGGTTCCGGTCGAAACCGGTGGCCTGGCTCTCGCCTTCGGCAAACAGCTGGTAATCCCGGCGGGTACGCTCCCCATCCAGCTCCAGTACGATCAGCCAGTCGGCGAATTGTTGGCGATGGCTGAAGGCTGCCCGGACACTTTCGCTGTCCACCTGCAGGCTTTCCTGCCGGCTGATAAAGGAGGATTCGGGCGTCAGGGTCATGGATACCGTCGTGCCCGAAGCCGAGTCCAGCGCACCGCGGTGCCATTGAAGAAAGTAAGAGTGGGGGAAAGTCTTGAACTCGTCCGGGGAGTCGGTCTTGCTGTTGAAGTAGGCATCCGGAAGAATCCAGCTGGCATGAATCCAGTGGTTATCCGCAACCCGGTGACGAGCGCTGAAATAGATGTCGGACAGGGATTTGTCCGAATATACATCGCCCTGTAGCCAGAGCTCGGTATTGTCGGTTACCGCCTGTCGGAATCCCACCAGCTGGCGCTGATAGGCACCGTCCAGATCCTCGCTGCGCTGAATGTCCAGCAGGAAACCGTTGCGGTTATCCCGGAACCCGAAGTCCTGGCGAAAACGGAAATCGTAATAGAGCCGGCGGCTGCTGACACTGCCGCCGGTGCCGCGGATACCGTTACTGACAGCAGTAGGCAGGGGTTGGCTGTGCCGGAACGTGAGTTCGTTCAGCAGTCGTTCCCTGTCATAGGCCTCGTCCCGGCCCTCTACGACCGCTTCGGCCCGCCAGGGTTGGGCGATCTGAGCGGTATCGGCCCTGCTGATTTCCGGCAGCAGCATCAGAATCGCCAGAAAGAACGTCCAGCCTGTTGATTTCAAAGCGGGAATAGCTGAGGCTTCCATGGCTCACCTCCATGAGCGCTTTGCTCTATCCTAAGGGAGCATGACTGAATCAGGCAAAGGGAATCCCATGCTGCCATTTCGTGTTGTTGATCGCGTCAAGTTCATTGTAGAGCGCCAGCTGGTGAAGGGCGCTGGTTTCCAGTTGCTGGTGGTGGGGATTTTCATCGGGCTGATTTCGCTCATCGGCGGGATGCTGGTGGTGCCCCAGGGTGGCGAATTCGAGGATGCAGGCTCGGCGATCTGGTGGGCCTTCCTGAGGCTGACTGATCCGGGTTATCTGGGTGACGATGCGGGCACCTGGCAGCGCATAGTTTCGACCCTGCTGACGGTATCGGGCTACGTGGTGTTCATGGGTACCCTGGTGGCCATCCTGACCCGCTGGCTGATTGCCAAGATGCAGGATCTGGAGCGTGGCCTCACCCCTGTCACCCTTAAAAACCACATTGTTGTGCTCGGCTGGACCGCGCAGACACCGCCACTGGTCGCGGAGCTGTTCGGTTCCTCGGGTCGCATGCGGCGGTTCCTGGAAAAACACGATGCCCAGAAACTGCGTCTAGTGGTTCTGTCCGAGGAAGCCAACGCCGGGCAGGTCCATGATCTGATCAATGAGCCCGGCGTCGGTCGACGGGCCCGCGAGGTCATTCTACGCAGCGGGACGGCCATCCAGCCGGAAGCTCTTCACCGGGTCGCCTGTCTGGATGCGGCTGCGGTGATCGTACCCAGCCAGGTCCAGGACGCCGGCAGTCTGCTGACCTCGGATGTGGGAACCGTCAAGGCCCTCCTGTCGATTGCAGCCGAGGCCCGCCACCTGGATGCGCCGCTTCCCTTTGTCGTTGCCGAGATCCAGGATATGCGCAAGCTGCCAGTGATAGAACGTGCCTATCCAGGCTCCGTGGAGGTTGTCGCGGGTGATGCGACCATCAGTCGCCTGATGGTGCAGAATGTCCTGCATCCCAGTTTGTCAGAGGTCTATAACGAGCTGCTGACCGCCGGGGCCGGCAATGAAATTTTTGTACGTGGTGGCGAAACGGCAGAGGGGCTCACGCTGGCGGAATTGGCAGCGGAGCGGCCTAATGCCATTGTTCTGGGGCTGTTGCAGCCCGGTGCCGGGAATCGGTGGAATGTGAGTCTGGTGGCCTCTTCGGATACTGTCGTGCAGCGGGACGATCGGGTCGTCCTCCTCGCCAGGGATTATGATCATACCGGGCCTGATCCGAAAGCTGAGCCCCTCGCAAGGATAGATCGATCCGCCCCGAAGCAGTCGACGCCAGCTGTGTTCGGGAAACACCGAGTGCTGGTATTGGGCTGGAACCGGCGGGTGGCGAGTCTGGCGGCAGAGTTTTCCAGCTATTCAAACCGGACCTTCGAGCTGGACCTGGTGTCGGCCGTTCCCCTGGAGGAGCGGCAGCGGGAGATTGCGCGGTATGGCATTGACCTGGACATCGTCAACGGGCGCTTGCTGGAGGCGGACTACATGGTTGAGGAAGACCTTCGACAACTGAATCCTGCCTCCTATCAGACGGTGATCCTGCTGAGCAGCGATCGTATCGGCTCCGGCGAGGAAGCCGATGCCCGAGCCATGGTGGGCTATCTCCAGCTCGAGGATATCCTGGCGGAATCGGAGAATCGCCCGCAGGTGATCATGGAGCTCAGCGATCCGGACAACCGGCATCTGCTCTACGGGCATAAGAGTGAAATGCTGATCAGCCCGATGATCCTCAGCCATGTCCTGGCGCAGGTCGCCCTGCGGCGGGAGTTGAGGGCGGTTCTGGATGAACTGTTTACCGAGGGTGGGGCGGAGATCCAGTTCCGGGATCCCGGCGATTACCCGCTGCCGGCCAGCACCGATTTCAGGTTGCTGGAGAAGATTGTGGCTGACAGGAGTGAGATCGCGCTGGGGATATTCCGGGCGGTACCGGATGAGCGTGGCAGACACCTGCTGATGAATCCGCCGCGCACGGGATATCTTGATCTGCAGGAGGGGGACCGCCTGGTGGTCATGTGCCGTAACTGATCGGGTGTCGGCAGGGAGTCATTCAATGGTTTCAAGCAGAGCCTGCATGATGTCGTCCATGACCACAAAACCCCTCAGTTCGTTATCCGCGAGCACCAGAAGGCGCTTGACCCCATGTTCAGTCATCAGGCTGGCAGCATGTTGGAGCGCCAGGCTTTCGCCCACACTGATGACCGGTTTGGCGCAGACATCGTAGACATTCAGCAGGTCGATATCCCCGTCCTCCGCGACCACGGCTTTCAGAACATTGGTGTAGGTGATCAGTCCCCAGGCATCATGCTCACTCTGGCGCTCCACGACGAGGGATTTCACGTCATGGCGTTTCATGAGAGATAGCGCCTCTCGCAGGGTAGCGAAGGGGGAAACCTTGATGATGTCTTTTATCATCACGTCCTTGACCAGCTTCATGATGTCTCTCCGATCAGAGTGAGTCTTTCAGGTGTTGTTCGAATTTCTCCACCTGAGCCATGTCAATGCCGCCCAGATGCTCAAGGGGGACGGTGAAAATCAGTCCCTGGGAGTCCTTGGGATCCGGCATGACGACTTTCTGCAGGGCTTTCAGAACCTCCAGCGACAGTGCCTTCTCCAGAACCATGAGCAGCACGCTCTGGCTGCCGTCGTAGGTCAGGCCAAAGAAGGTTTTCCTGGTCGTGTTGCTGATGCCGCGACCGGAGAGCACGGTCATGCCTCCGGCCCCGAGATCCCGCGCCGCATCAATGCATTCCTGTTCGAGGTCTTCCGGAACAATTGCAACCAGTGCCGAGAATTTCATTGGGTGACCTTCCTGCGATCAGAAACAAACTGAGAAACGATGGCGTAGGCCATCACCGTAACAATAGGGAAAATCGAGGCGAATGCGATAAGGCCAAAACCGTCAATGAGGACATTTCGCCCGTCGATGCTCGAGGCAAGCCCGATGCCCAATGCCGTCACCAGGGGAACCGTGACCTCGGAGGTGGTGACACCGCCGAGATCATAGGCCAGGGCGACGATATACCGGGGAGCCAGCGCAGTGAGGCAAATGACCAGAACATAACCTGCCATGATGTAGTAATGGATGGAATCGCCGGTAATGATGCGATGGACGCCGATGGTGATGCCAATGGCAACGCCGACAGCGACCAGTATCCGTATGACGTTGCCGTTCAGCATGCCGGCAGCGGCCTCTTCGGCCTGTTTCCCGATTGCGATTAACGCCGGTTCCGCCATGCTGGTGCCAATCGGGAAAAGACCCATTTTCAGGCCCACCACAAAGGCGTACAGGCCGAGAATGACCAGGGTAAAGCCGAATACAACCTTGCGGGGGTTGCTCAGTTTCCGCCGCAGAACCAGATACTGGAAAATCAGCACGGTGAGAATGATGGGCAGCACGTCCCGGACCATTTCCACCAGGTCCAGCAGGATGCCGGTTATGCCAGTTGATGCGGGTGTGTCTGTCTCATTGGTGAGTATGAGCTCTCCGGTGTCCGGGTTGCCCGAATAAACCAGCATGCCATAGACCTGCACGGTAATCATGGGCACCATCACCGCGAGGGCGACCAGCCCGAAGCCATCGATCAGGGGGTTCCTGCCCCGGATGGAGGCGGCCAGCCCGATGCCGAGGGCGGCCACCAGCGGAACGGTGACCACGTTGGTGGTTACCCCGCCGGAATCGTAGGCAAGGCCGACAATTTCCTCCGGTGCAAACCAGGTGACGATGACCACAATGATATAGCCGGTGATCATGAACCAGTGCAGCGGATAACCAAAAATCGTCCGGAATATCCCCAGTGCCACAACCAGACCGACGGAAATCGCAATGAGCCCCCGCAGTGTCAGGCTGTCAATGCGCCCGCCACTGATCCTTTGAGCCTGGTCGGCGACCGCAATCAGGGCCGGTTCGGCAATGACAGCCGAGAACCCCATGGCAAAGCCGAAAGCGAGCAGGACCGCCACCGACCCTTTTTTGGCAAACTGGTTCGACAGACTCTTGCCAACCGGAAAGATGCTCAGCTCAAGCCCTTGGAGGAAAAGCGCCACGCCAATGGCGACGATCAGCAGGCCAAACGCCATGCTGCCAAGGTTGTCCGGGATCTGTTGCAGGATGATCAGTTGGAAAAAGGTGACGACCAGAATGATCGGCAGCAGGTTTTTGAGGGCATGCAGTAATGAATGGCTGAACGCACGAAGATAGAACACTGAGAAATCCTTTTGCCCCGGGCCGCTCATGGTGCTGGTCACTCAGGCCAATAATACCATTCATCGGCCGTGTCGTGATGACGGAGCTCAACAAGCCGATGAGTTTCCAGCCCAATTTTGCCATTCATCATAAAAATGCTGAAAATACATAATATAAATTTCAATTATAAATTTGAACGTACTAGAGTACTCTTCATCGCCAGCGAGCTGATCATAAAGTGAGCAGGAAGCTGGCTTCGGCTGATGCTGAAAAGCGTCTCCGCACATGATCAGAAAACCAACGTAGAAAGGATGAGACCCATGCCCTACGCACAAGACGTTGACCAGATCGCTTCCCTGTTGAAGCAGCACCCGACCTGGAATGCCATCAACCCGAAGCACGCCGCTCGCATGCGCGCCCAGAACAAGTTCAAGACTGGTCTGGACATCGCCAAGTACACCGCCAAGATTATGCGCGAAGACATGGCGAACTACGACAAGGACACCTCCCAGTACACCCAGTCCCTGGGCTGCTGGCACGGTTTCATCGGTCAGCAGAAAATGCTGTCCATCAAGAAGCATTTCGGTACCACCAAGCGTCGTTACCTGTACCTGTCCGGCTGGATGGTTGCCGCCCTGCGTTCCGAATTCGGTCCGCTGCCTGATCAGTCCATGCACGAGAAGACTGCCGTCTCCAGTCTGATCGAAGAACTGTACACCTTCCTGCGTCAGGCGGATGCCTGGGAACTGAACCACCTGTTCCGTGCTCTGGAAGAAGCCGAGAATGCCGGTGACACCGCCAAGGCCAAGGAAATCGAGCAGCAGATCGACAACCACGAAACCCACGTCGTGCCGATTATCGCCGACATCGATGCCGGTTTTGGTAACGCCGAAGCGACCTACCTGCTGGCCAAGAAGATGATCGAAGCCGGTGCCTGCTGTATCCAGATCGAGAACCAGGTATCCGACGAGAAGCAGTGTGGTCACCAGGACGGCAAGGTAACGGTTCCGCACGCCGACTTCCTGTCCAAGATCAACGCTGTTCGTATGGCCTTCCTGGAACTGGGTGTTGACGACGGTGTGATCGTTGCCCGTACCGACTCCCTGGGCGCTGGCCTGACCCAGAAGCTGGCTGTGACCAACGAGCCTGGCGATCTGGGTGACCAGTACAACAGCTTCCTGGATGGCGACTACATCGAGGACGCTTCCCAGATCGACAACGGTGACGTGGTGATCAAGTCCAACGGCAAGCTGATGAAGCCGAAGCGTCTGCCTTCCGGTCTGTTCCAGTTCCGTCCGGGCACTGGCGAAGACCGTGTTGTTCTGGACTGCATCACCAGCCTGCAGAACGGCGCTGATCTGCTGTGGATTGAAACCGAGAAGCCTCACGTTGGCCAGATCGCTGGTATGGTTAACCGCATCCGTGAAGTGGTGCCCGATGCCAAGCTGGTCTACAACAACAGCCCGTCCTTCAACTGGACCCTGAACTTCCGTCAGCAGGTATTCGATGCCTGGAAGGAAGAAGGCAAGGACGTATCCGCCTACGACCGCGACAAGCTGATGAGCGAAGAGTACGACAGCACCGAGCTGGCGCAGCTGGCCGACGAGTGGTGCCGTGACTTCCAGCGTAAGGCCTCTGCCGAAGCTGGTATCTTCCACCACCTGATCACGCTGCCGACGTACCACACAGCGGCCCTGTCTACCGACAACCTGGCCAAGGGCTACTTCGGCGACGAAGGCATGCTGGCCTACGTTGCGGGTGTTCAGCGCAAGGAAATCCGTCAGGGTATCGCGACCGTGAAGCACCAGGACATGGCCGGTTCCAACATCGGTGATGACCACAAAGAGTTCTTCGCAGGTGACGCGGCTCTGAAGGCCGGTGGTAAGGACAACACCATGAACCAGTTCGGTTAATAGATGGTTCTGTTGTCACGGTGAGGACTCAGGCTCTCACCGGCCACAGAAAACCCCGCGTAGCGTAAGCTGCGCGGGGTTTTTGTTTTTTGACACTAAAATATAGAGCTACCTCATTGAAAATGCTCTTCAAAATGGAAGTCGGCGTTTTGAATCCCATCCGGACTGTTTCAAGAGTGAAACAGGTGCGGGATTTATCATTCTCCAAAGTTTTGTAAACGGACAAAAAAAGCAAGTCAAAACAGTTGGATAAAGCAGTCTGCAACAGGTTGGCACGGTAGTCGCATTATTTGGTATTGCGGAATCGACCCCGATGAGTCCGGATTGTGGTTCAGGGGTTGTTCTCTGGAAACCCAAAAAAATGTAAAAGGAATGACATCATGAATACCAGGAAAACACTGCTAGCAGCTGCCATTGCACTGGGTCTGGGACTCTCCGGAGGCGTTTACGCCGATCTTGGCGGAGACGGTAGCCCCAATGTGAATGCTGATGATGGGTCCGGCAATTCCAATTCCGGAAACGACAGCTCCACCAATACTGACAATTCGAACAACAGTACGAATGTCGCGGACAGCGGTAATACTGCTCAAACCGACAATTCTGATAACAGCACCGATGTGGCCGACTCTTTCAAGATCGACGACAGCGGTAATACTTCTCAAACCGACAATTCGAACAACAGTACGAATGTCGCGGACAGCGGTAATACTTCTCAAACCGACAATTCGAACAACAGTACGAATGTCGCGGACAGCGGTAATACTGCTCAAACCGACAACTCGAACAACAGTACGAATGTCGCAGACAGCGGTAACACTGCTCAAACCGACAACTCCAATAACAGCACCAATGTCAACGATTCGTTCAAGATCGCTGATTCCGGCAACAGTGACAGTTCCGACAATTCCACCAACGTTGCTGGTTCTTACAACACCGACAACAGTGATAACTCCGACAACAGCATGACTGAGCTGAATGTCTCGCTCGACGTATTCATGAACGATGCGGAGCTCAATGGCAGCGTCAGTGGTACCAGCGTGACCTATGGCGATTCCAACGGTCGTCGCTCCTACACTGAAGCCCGTGCTTCCAACGAGATCTCTGGAGGTTCGGCCAACTTCACTGGTGTAGGTGCCTTTGCCCAGAATGCTGGCGTTGGAAGTGTCACCCAGGCCAACGTCAGTGTGATGTCCAACCTGAGCGCTGGCAACAACTGAAGACGGCTGGTCCGCATCCCCTGGGGGGTGCGGACCATTGGCTGCCGGGAGGCGTGTCATGACAAAAGTCGTTGCAATGGTGTTGGTAATTGGGTTGGCATCCATCGGTGAAGCGCGCTTTGCAAGCGCCGAGGATTTTCCGGCTTTGGCTCCCATGAGTGCGGACCAGCTGGAGCAATCCAGTGGCCGGCAGGGGCTGCCTTTACAGTGGCAACTCAATGACACCGAGCAAAGCGCTACCGTCACTGGCAATGTTCTGAGCGGTTCTGTGAATACCGGTGACAACTGGATTTCGGATCAAGCGTTCCAGAATATGAGTGGCATTGCCACAGTTATCCAGAACACGGGCAATCAGGTTGTGATTCAGGACAGCACCCAGATCAACGTGCATATCAACCAGTAACAGGGAGGTGGGCCATGGTGTCAAAAGTCTTGGCGGGACTTACCGTGGGGGCGATGGTGACGCTATGGCCTCCGGCCCATGCGGGTAGCGTCATGATCCCGGGACTGGCGGGCGGCATGGAAATTGAAGTGACCAGTTTTCAGGCTCAGCGCTTCAGTACTGTCATGCGTCAGCAGTATGACTTCAGCTGTGGATCTGCCGCATTGGCATCTCTACTGACCTTTCATTACGACGATCCCGTTTCTGAGGCCGACGTTTTCGAAGGCATGTTTGAACTGGCGGACCTCGAAAAGGTCCGCAGGGAAGGATTCTCCATGCTGGATATGAAGAGGTACCTCGAACAGCGGGGTTATCAGGCTGACGGGTTCCGTATGCCACTGGAGGGTTTGCGTACGAAAGTGCGAGTACCGGTAATTGTGCTGGTGAACCTGGAGGGGTACCGGCATTTTGTGATCATTAAAGGCATCAGTGAGTCGGCCGTCCTGGTGGGTGACCCCGCCCGCGGCCTGAAGGAATATTCACGATCCGAATTTGAACAGCATTGGGATGGAGCAGCATTTCTGATTCGCAGCCATCTCGCCCAGGGACGTGCCAGTTTCATGCTGGCGGGCAACTGGTCAGGTATTGCCAGGGCGCCGATATCCAGTGCGCAGGACGGACCTGCTCTCGGGCATACCCTACCTTATTGGTCTTCTTCCAGGGAGTGGTAATCATGAACGGAAAAATTCATTCCGGGATCTTCGCGGCTGTAATCTCCGGCTTTCTGGCGCCACAAGCTGTGTACGCTCTGTCGCCGGTGGACCTCGGGGGAACGCTGACCGACGAGCAGCTCTCTGAGCTCCGCGGCGGCTTTGTGGCTCTGGATAATCTTGAGATCGCCATCGGATTGGAGCAACTCGTTGCCGTCGACGGCGAGACGCTGGTTCTGAATCGACTGACCATACCGAACCTCAACCAGGTTGTGGACGGAGGCAGGATAGCGGCACAAGTTGAACAGGTCGTTGCGAATGCCCGGCCAAACGGTAACGGCATAGTGGTAACCGCTCCCCAGCCGACTCAGACACAGGCTTCACGCGGCTCAGAGAACGGGTCTCCAGGCCCGGGTCCCGTGGCCAGCGCCCCTCGGCCATCAGGATCGGCTTCAGCGCCTGCGGTATCGGCACCTCTACGGGTATCCAGCGAGCTGAATGCTGGCAACTGGATGACCATTATCCAGAACCGTTTCGACGGCAAGGTCATCCAGAACATTCAACAGCTGAATATCGAGCTGAATAACCTGGGTGCAGCTTACCGCCTGCCCCAGGGCATCCGCGATTCCCTGCCGATGATGTACTGACCCCTGGCACTAAAGGCTCAGGGGTAGTTTGACGGTGATCTCGGTGCTGGGTGCGCTGTCTGTAACACCCACACCGACGGATACCGAGAGGTTGGTATTCGGGGTTAGTCGCTGGGAAAGCCCGAAGGAGAGCGTGCCAACCTGAATACGATCGAAGGTGGGATCAAGCAGGTCGTTACTCTGTTCGATCGAGGTTTTCTTGATAATGGAATGATCGTAACTCAGGCTGAAGGACGTACGCTCATTGAAGGCAAAGCCCATTCCAAAGCCAAATCGGATGACATCACCCGGATCGATTTCGCCACCGTTCTCGGGGCCCTCATCTTCCTCCTGGGTCCAGACATAGCTGAGATTGCCGAACAGGACAGCAGGGTCGGAAGGGTAGATGAAGGATAATCCCGGTTCATAAGCCCAGTATCCGGAACCCACAGGACGCTCGACAAGTTCGACGCCAATCGGGTTTCCTTCACTGTCAAAGATAGTCTGGCGTTCCACGTCATATGGGCCATCGCCGGTTGGCGCTTTGGCTCGGAAGACACCGATAACATAAGGCCATCCGTCGAGCCCGTCGTTAAGCTGATATCTCAATGAGAGTTCGACATCCCCGAGTCCGTCGCCGGTCGACTCCCGCAGCGTATCCACCGGTGTCCCCTGGAAGGCTTCGCGTTCCCTCAGGTCTTCCTCGACCTCAAGGTACGGAACCCGCACGGATGCTTCGAAGCGACTGGTGAAACCATACTTTAACGACAGCGCAGTGACCATCACATCACGCTGTATCTCAGAGATGTTGATCAGTCCGACCAGCAAAGCCGGAATCACCGTGTAGCCCTCCACAGCAACCCGGGTAGAATTGCTGTGGGCATAGGAAAAGGAGGGCTCAATGGTAAAACGGCCAGGGCGCGTAACAATGCCCCGATCTGTGGTAATCGATGCGATTTCTATGGCGGAATCACGAGGTTCTTCCTGTTGAAGGCTTTCCCGGACTGCGGCTTCCCGGTTTTCCGGATCTGCCGTTTGTGCCTGCAGCGTTGGTATCAGTGCCATAGTGCAAGTGAACAGAACAAGTCGTTTCATGGTTCTTCTCCGGTTCTATAAGGTGCTGTAGAAGCAATAGCCTGAGGAGGACGTATCTCGTACCGGTCCATAAGGCGGTACAGTGACACCCTGGAAATCTTCAGCAGCCGGGCTGCTTCGGAAATATTCTGGTTGCTCATTGCAAGGCTAGCAGAAATTGCCTGCTGGTCAGCCTTGGCTCGAAGGGACTCAAGGCTGAAACTGTCCGGATGTGCGGCTGCTGACCTGGTAGTCAATCCGAGGTCCTCGGGCTCGATAAAGGTCTGACGGGAGAGGAGCACGGCCTGCCGTACCCGGTTCTGGAGTTCGCGAAGATTGCCCGGCCAACGGTATTCGGCAATCGCCATAAGGGCTTCCTTGCTCAGGCGATTTCTCTGATGAGTAAAGGCCTCCAGCATTTTTCCCGCTAAAAACGGCAAATCCTCGAGCCTTTCGCGCAATGGTGGCATGGTCACACTCAGGTTGCCCAGGCGATAAAACACATCACTCCGGAAGTGCCCCTCCCGGACACTTTGCTCCAGCGGCTTGCCACAGGTGGCAATAATGCGCACATCGACTTCAACCGGCTGATTGGCGCCGACACGTTCGATCTGGCCCTCCTGCAAAAAACGGAGCAGGGCCGACTGTTGCTCCAGATTCAGCTCATCCACCCCAAGCAGCAAAAGGGTGCTCTTGTCCGCGGCTTCGATGCGGCCCTTGCGCGCGGTCATGGCATGGGTGAAGGCACCGCGCTCATGGCCGAACAGCTCACTCTGGGTCAGAGAGGGGGGCAGTGCGGCACAGTTCACCGTGACCAAAGGACGGTGGCTGCGTGGAGAATGTTGGTGGGCAAAATGGGCGGCGGCTTCTCGGCCGGTTCCATTCTCTCCACAAATCAAAAGCGGCTCGCTGGTGCCGGAAAATTTGCGAATCAGACTTCTGGCTCCGGTGATTCCCTCCGATGCCCCCTCAAGCGCGAGTGCCTGATAGTTGGCCGGGTCCTCTTCCCCCTCGGCAACGTGCAGCCGGGTCATTCCCCAGAGATGCCCAAGGCTGTGTCGCAATCGGCGGTGGTCGACAGGTAAAGTGTGGTAATCATGGAAGTAACGTTTAATCAGACTGCGCACGTCTGGCCTGGAAAGTTGTTCCGCTGTCACCAGCGCCACCCAGCCGGGGAGCATCAGGCGCTCCAGCCATTGCTCGATTGCCTGAACGTGTGGGATTGCCCCGTTCAGGTCGCACACGCCAACGGGCTTGACCGTATAGTTGTTTGGCAGGGCAGAGGGAGTATCTGTCACCCGAATGGACCGGACGTGCCAGTCAATCAGGACAGGCTCCCATACTCTGTCAGGTTTGGTGTCCGCCGACAGCCAGACCAGCGGTCGTCTGGAATCCATGACTTTGCTCCGGCCAAGGGAATGAGCAAGCAACGTTATTCAAGGCAGGGATCACGAGGAAACTGCTATAGTCGATCACGGCCCTGTGATCCACCACCGCAGGGTGGCAGATAGAATTACGACCAAGACAAAGCAGGCCCTGTGCCAGTTTGATTGCAATTCAAGCGAAAACAACGGGTTGTGAGATCTTTCCGTGCCGTCAATGGCGATGCCCGTAAATAATGTCGACACCCCGGGCCTGGGGCCGGAGTATGTATATGTTTCCGGATCAGTGGATAGTATTTGTCATCCTTGGCCTGACACTGGGCCTGTTCGTCTGGAATCGACTGAGGTTCGACATTGTCGCCATGCTCGCCCTGCTGGCGGTAGCTGTAACCGGTCTGGTGCCCCCCGATCAGGTGTTCGAAGGGTTCGGCCATCCGGCCGTCATCACTGTCGCTGCGGTTCTCGTGATCAGTCAGGGGTTGGTCAATGGCGGGGTGGTGGATGCGGTTGCCAGACTGCTGGCCCGGGTCGGGCGCAACGCCACTCTGCAGGTGGTAACGTTGACCCTCGTAGTTGCCCTGTGCTCCGGATTCATCAACAACGTTGGCGCTCTGGCACTATTGATGCCGGTGGCGGTCTGGATGTCCCGACAGGCCGGGCGTTCTCCTTCCCTGTTATTGATGCCGCTGGCCTTCGGATCCCTCCTCGGCGGCACCATGACCCTGATCGGCACTCCACCGAATATCATTATCGCCAGTTACCGGGAAACCGGCTCTTTCGGGCTGTTCGACTTCGCGCCGGTCGGTCTGGCGATCACTGCGGCAGGCATTCTATTCATCGGCCTCGTGGGCTGGCGACTGACGCCGCGGCGCGAGGACCCTGCAGAGGGTGAGAAATTGTTCAGTGTCGGTGACTATGTGACCGAGCTGCAGGTCCCGGAGGGCTCAGACTATGCGGGCAGTACCTTGCATAACCTGCTGACCTCCGGGGACTCCGATAAAAGCCTCGTGGTCCTGGCGCTGATCCGGGGCGACAAAACCTCACCGGCGCCGTCGACCTTTAGTGTGCTTCGGGAGCAGGACGTGCTGCTGGTAGAGGCGGATACCGAGAGTCTCAAGGAGTTTGTCGATCATACCGGCCTGATACTGCCCCATAGCGTCTCCGAGCAAGACGAGGAGGACGAGGGGCAACGGGATACCGAGAAGCAGCTGGCCACCGGTGATGTGAAATTGATCGAGGCGGTGGTCAGTCCTTCGTCGGGATTGATCGGCCGGACGGCAAACCGGCTGAATCTGCGCGAGCGTTACGGGTTGAACATTGTAGCGGTCGCGCGCCAGGGCCATCGGTTGAAGCAGCGTCTGGCGGATATCCGGCTGCGGTCGGGCGATATCCTGCTGGTCCAGGGGTTCGAGGACAGCCTGGCCGGAGCCCTGCAGACACTCGGTTGCCTGCCGCTGGCGGAGCGTGGGCTGACCTTTGGCCGGGAAAAGAATCTGTTGCTGGCTGGTGGTCTGTTCGCGGCCGCCATCCTGGCCATCGTCAGTGGCTGGCTGGCGCCGCCCGTGGCTCTGGTGGCCTGCGCGGTTACCATGGTGCTGGGTCGCCTGCTTGATACAGCGGAGGCATACCGCGCCATCGACTGGTCAGTGATTGTCCTGCTGGCGGCGATGATTCCGGTGGGGCAGGCCCTCGAAACCTCCGGAGGTGCGGAGGTTATCGCGGCGCAGATACTGTCGATTGCAGAGGGTCGGGCGCCCTGGGTAGTGCTGACCATCATTCTGGTGGGGTCGATGTTGCTTTCCAATGTGGTCAACAATGCCGCAGCCGCGATCCTGGTGGCGCCCATTGCCCTGGGAATCGCGGCCCGGCTGGGGCTGGCCCCGGATGCCGCGCTGATGGCGGTGGCGATTGGTGCTTCCTGTGCGTTTCTGACCCCCATTGGTCATCAGTCCAATGCCCTGGTGATGGAGCCCGGAGGTTATCGTTTCGGCGATTACTGGCGCCTCGGCCTGCCTCTTTCGGTCGTTGTTACCGCCGTTGCGGTACCAGTCATTCTCTGGATCTGGGGCTAGGTCATCCGGTGCGGGTTGAATTGTCGTAATGAAGCACAGTAAAACGACGGCAGCTTTTGCCATCGGTGGTTTCATGTCTGGTATTCTTCCAACATGCATTGACGCAGAGAATCCAACCTATGCGCTCCGAAGATCCCAAAGCCAATCTCCTGTCCGAACTGGAACAGGCCCGTTCCAGAACGGAGCGGCTCATCCGTTCGCTGCCGGAGGAGAAACTCGACGTTCCCTATCATCCCGGCGTCAATCCACCGCTTTGGGAGATGGGACACTCGGCGTTTTTCTACGAGGTCTTCGTCTTCAATCTGCTCGATGGAACGGCCAGCTATGATCCCTCCATGGATGACCTGTGGGATTCCTTCCATGTGGAGCATCGGGATCGCTGGCGGTCGGACCTGTTCCCCGGCCGTGAGGAAACGCTTGCCTACTTCCGGACCATCTATGACCGGGTCGAGGAACGGATCCGGAGCAAGCCGCTGACGGAGGAGGAGCTGTATCTTTACCGTTACGCGGTTTTTCACCAGAACATGCACATCGAATCCTTGATCTGGTGCCGGCAAACCGTGGCGTATCCGGCGCCACCGGATTACATCGGCGATCGCCCGGCCCCGTCAGAGCCGGTCTCGGGAGACGTCGAGGTACCTGCCGGTCGCTGGCTCATTGGCATGCCGGGCGCATCGGCGGCCTACGCTCGCGAGGACTTTGCCTTTGATAACGAGAAGCCGCGATTCGAGGTGGAACTGGACGCCTTCCGGATCAGTCGGACCCTGGTCAGCAATCGGGAATTCCAGGCCTTTGTTGATGATGGCGGTTACCAGCGTCCGGAACTCTGGTCCTTCGGCGGGCGCAAGTGGCTGGCAACAGAGCAGGATGTCAGTCTGGTGCATGGCCTGAATGAACCCCTGATGCGCGCTCCGAGGCACCCGCTTTACTGGCGCTGGCATGAAAGCCGCTGGGAGGAACGTCTGTTCGACCAGTGGCAGCCGTTGAACCCGGATGCGCCGGTGACGCACGTGAGCTACTGGGAGGCCGAGGCCTGGTGCAAATGGGCGGGACGACGACTACCGACGGAATACGAATGGGAGGTGGCGGCTCTGGCCAACCGGCCGGGCGAACCCTTCCGCCGGTTCCCCTGGGGCAATGAAGCACCGACTTTGCAGCATGCTGACATGGATGGCCGTAACCAGGCTGGAAACCCGGTGTGGGACTATCCGGCCGGTGACAGTCCGTTCGGCTGTCGGCAGATGATCGGCTCGGTCTGGGAGTGGGCCAGCGACCAGTTTCTGCCCTACGACGGCTTCAAGGTGGACATGTACCCGTTCATGTCTACCCTGCAATTTGGCGACCACAAGGTAACCAAGGGAGGCAGCTGCGCCACCTCATCGAACCTGATACGGGGCACCTACCGGCAGGCGTACCTGCCACTGCGCAACGATGTTTACACCGGGTTCCGGAGCTGTGCGCGCTGAGCGCCGGATTCATCCATGAGATGGCTCGCCAGGGCCACCCCGGTCTCGCTCATGGTCAGGTAGGCTTCATCGGCTCCCGCTTCGCGGATTTTCCTGGCTTCGTCGGCAAACATGGTGTGCGCCACGATATAGCCGGTGAATCCGAGCTTGCGCAGCATGCGCGCGGCAATCAGCTTGCCTTCGATATCGCTCATGGCAAGTACCACCGATTGCAGTGCCGGCATGTGCAGACCTTCCCAGAAAGTCGTGTCCTCGGCATCGGCAAACACCACGTTACGTCCTTCTTTCTGGTGTTTTTCGGTTTTGGCCGGATCCGAGTCCAGTCCCATGATCCTGGGCTCATGGGGCTGCAGCCAATCGTAGGCAGCGGTTCCGGTGCGTCCCATGCCCATGACCAGTACACGGGTATCGCCGAGGGAAATGGGCTGCTCATCCGGATGCCGTTTCCGGCTTTCGAACCGCACGATACGCCGACTGATTTTTTCGTAGATGCTGTGGGCAAACCGGTTGGCCGGTGCCGAGATCAGAAATGACAGTGATACCGTGATCGCCAGGGGTACCAGCCAGTCCGGCAGGGCGACACTGGCAACGATCAGTCCGAATTCACTGTAGTTGGTCAGCGACAGGGAGGTAAGGAAGCTGCTCCTCGCTCGTAATCGGAAGCCCAGCAGCAGGAAATAGAACAGAAGCCCCTTCAGGGGCAGAACCAGTCCTGCCACCAACGCGAAGATCAGCGCCTGCTGGTCGGGCAGACCGCCGATACCGATCTGCAGAAAAAAACCTACCAGAAAGACTTCCTTGACGCTCCAGAGGGATTTGGCCAGCTCCTGTGAGCGTGGATGGTTGGCCAGAATGGCGCCGAAAATCAGCGCGCCCAACTCGGAACTCATACCAACGGCCTCAAAGCCCAAGCCCCCGAGAACCAGTGCAAGCAAGAGGCCGAGCAGGACCAGCAGCTCGTCGTGTCCACTGGCATCCAGCAGCCGGTAGAGCAGGGGGCGGAGCAGCGGCAGGCCGAAGATCATCAGGGCCCACTGAGACGGGGTTTTGCCGGCGGCAAGGCTCATGACCACCAGGGCAATCAGGTCCTGCATGATCAGGATGCCGATGGCTACCCGGCCATGGAAGGCCCTGAGCTCCCGTTTGCTTTCGAGGACCTTGGCCGCGAGCACAGTACTGGAAAACGACAGCGCAATGGCAAGCATGACTGCCGTCGCCCAGTCCAGGTCCAGGAGCCAGTACAGGGGCGGAGCAAATACCACACAGGTAATGGCGAAATGCAGCAGGCTGCCTCCGATGACCTCTGGAGAGACAATCGAGCGCAGTTTCAGCTTGAGGCCGACCGTGAACAGTAACAACAGCACGCCCAGGTGGGCGATGTGCCCCAGGGCATCGGTGGCCTCGATGGCCAGGCCAGTGGCCGAAGAGAGCCCTGCCAGGACAAAACCGGCAGCCAGATAACCCACCAGTGGCGGTAACCCGACAGTTTTGACCATCAGGCCCAACACGAAGGCAAAGGAAATCCAGACTGCTTCAGGCATCTTCTGTGCTCTCTTCGGTCCGCTTGGGGGTCAAACCTGCTCGCGGGCAATCGCCCGATAGGCGATGTCCTTGCGGTAGAACACACCTTCCCACTGGATTTTGCCGGCCAATTCGTAGGCGCGCTTCTGGGCCGCGTGCTCTGTTCCCCAGGGCTGTGGCACAGAGCACGCGGCCACCGCTGGTGACGACCTGATCATCCTCGAGCCGGGTGCCGGCGTGGAACACTTTCTCGCCTTCCACTTCCGATTCCGGCAGGCCGGAAATCACGTCGCCCTTATTGTAGCTGCCCGGGTAGCCACCGGCCGCCAGTACAATGCCCACGGAGGCGCGGTCGTCCCACTCGGATTTGCACTGGTCCAGTTTGCCGTCCACCGCTGCCTGGCACAGTTCCACCAGGTCGGATTTCATGCGCAGCATGATCGGCTGGGTTTCCGGATCACCGAAACGGCAGTTGAATTCGATGACCTTGGGGGCGCCGTCGGCATCGATCATCAGGCCGGCATAGAGGAAACCCTTGTAGGGATGGCCCTCGGCGGCCATGCCTTTGACGGTGGGGTAGATGACCTCGTCCATGATGCGCTGGTGCACATCGGCGGTGACCACCGGGGCCGGGGAGTAGGCGCCCATACCGCCGGTGTTGGGGCCGGTATCGCCGTCACCGACCCGCTTGTGGTCCTGGGAGGTAGCCATGGGCAGCACGTGCTCGCCGTCGACCATCACGATGAACGAGGCTTCCTCGCCGTCCAGGAACTCCTCGATGACCACCCGGCTACCGGCATCGCCAAAGGCATTTCCGGCCAGCATGTCACGGATGGCGTCCTCGGCTTCGCCAAGGGTCATGGCAACAATAACACCCTTGCCGGCGGCCAGGCCGTCAGCCTTGACCACGATCGGCGCGCCC